>JANNDL010000049.1:0-53542 GCA_031387665.1 Chamaesiphon sp. OTE_75_metabat_95
ACTTCTGACACTTCTTTTGCTAAAGTATACATCTGTTTTAAATTCAAAATGGAGTAGAGCCTACCACAATTGGTTGACTCTACTCCATTTTCCTCCCATTTCTCGCTCGCTTTCTCCTCTAATGGCTAAAGTCGAGTTGGAAAAGTCGGGTTTGTAGCTAGCACTAGTCTTATTGTCCTAATCGCCTTGGCAGTTGCTATATTTGACACAAATAACCTGTAGGGGTGCCCCTACAGGTTAACGTTACGTTCAGGAACTAAAATAATTTATTAAACACCCAACAATTGCATCAACACGGCTGGTACCGGAATTAAAGCTAGAACTAAAATTGCCAAAATTAATACACCCAGAGCATCTCGCCAATTATTGAGTTCAGATACATCATTGAGTGCGGGTTCATCAATTGCGGGAATCAGGGAAATAACGATCGCTAAAAACAGCAAATCAATATTTCCAAACCCCGAAGATCTATACCGAATCACGCCTAGAATGACTAAGATAATCTTGCTCAATTGACTGACAATTGCACTGGGCTTTTGTCCAAACATCGCATGGACAATATAGCCCCCATCGAGTCTTCTCAGGGGCATTAAGTTGATCGTGATAATCAATAAGCTGATATAAGCGGCAATTGCCACATTGTGCAAGCTAATTGCGCGTTCGGCAACAAACTGACTGCCCAATGCTAACTTACAAAAGATAGTCAGCAGCAGGGAAAAACGGGGGTTAAAGGATTGAAAACTAAACAATGTTGACTTGAGGTCAAGTGGAACGATCGCTGACTGTGATAGACCCCAAATTAGCAGTGGGATCGCCATTAGTAGTCCTAATGATGAAGCTATAAAACCTAAATCAAAAATCGCTTTACGATCGGGTATTGGCGATCGCATTTGCACCATAGATCCGTAGGTACCAGGCGGAATTGGGAGCGGGATTAGATAGGGTAAATTAGTGTCAACTTTGTAAAATTTAGCGACGAAATAACGTCCGAGATCGCGCAGTCCCAAGATTGAAATAATGCTGGCGGCATAAGACCACCCAGCCATAATAATCTGAATAGGTTTGTCTTTTGGTGCGCCAGCTAATACCCCACCAAAATAAATCGTGGCAATAATTGTGAGTACTAATAATATGCCAGCAGTTGCATATTCCAGCCATCGCCGCGATCGAGTAATCTTGGTATACTGAGGTCGTGGTACCAAGGCGAAAAATGGTTTGCCTGTAGATAAACTGTATTGAAATAAAATGAAGAATCGATCTCCAAATAAATCTTCAACATTCTGCTTGATCGTAGCATAAGCTTTATCCGCTTCTGTCCGCAATTTGCCCCGACATAATACTGCTTGCGGACGATATTCAATCTTGTCGAGAAAGAACACATTCCAGGCAAAACAAGTCCTTAAAGTTGCCTCTTCTTCTGGTTCTATTGGTCGAACCATTGGCGGTTCTGCGATCGGTTCTAGGGCTAATGGCGGTACAATCTCTGAGATGGATCGATCGGCACCAAGTTCAGCAGGCGGTAGAATCGGATCGCTCGATCTACCTTTGTGCCCGCCCCAGTCCAGTAGTCGCCAATAGATAAACCAACAGATCGAACAGACTCCAATTGCCACAGGGAAAACTGGAATTTGCTTGCTCCAAGTTACTGTCGCTCCAGTTAGTATTGGCGGAGTCATCAGGATTATCCACAGTATCCACAGTGGCACTTTTGTCATCCGACTAACAGTGCGCTGGAGCACAATATATGTCAAGATTCCCGATAAAATTAAGACAAACAGTAAAGACAACCACATGTATAAAGTTACTATCTATAGGACAGAAAGGGAGTGGGAGAATTGGTGAGTTAACAACGAATTAAAGTGTTCGATCAAACTCAGCGTTACTAGATGGCGGTGGTAAATCCAATTTTCCGGTAAGATTATGAATCCTAGTTAATGTAGATGTGCTGATGCCGCCAGAATCAAATTTGTCAGATCCATCACTCCCCGTTAAGGCTTCCGTAAGTAAGCCACCCATCGAAATCCTGCCAGGTATTTTTGCTTTTCCCCCCAACCGCGCTACATTAGGTGGAACTGCTTATCTGATCCTCGCTCCCACTGGTAATATCTTGGTTGATAGTCCAGCATGGAATGATGTTAATCAGCAGTTTATCACCGATTTAGGTGGTATAAAATTTCTGGCACTTACCCATCGTGGTGGGATCGGTGCAGCTACTGAGATAGCTGTGGTAACGAGCTGTGGGATAATTATTCAAGAACAAGAAGCCTACTTGTTACCGCAGCTCAAAGTCATTACTTTTCAACACAAATTTGACATTAACGATAGCATACATGCTATTTGGACTTCTGGGCACTCACCTGGATCCGCTTGTATTTATTATGCTGGAAATGGTGGAGTCCTCTTCACAGGTAGACATCTATTACCCAACCAGCTTGGTGCCGCCGTGCCGCTGTGTACTGCCAAAACTTTTCACTGGAACCGTCAGCTTCGCAGCGTCGATGCAATCTGGGAAAGATTTCCGTCACAGAGTCCCCTTGCTCATATCTGCCCAGGTGCCAATACAGGTTTGCTGCGGGGTAAGGGATCGATTTTAGTTGAGGGGAGTTGAGTTGGTCAAGGTGCAAATTTTCTCAGCCTCATCAAGGAAATCAGGGCAAAATCAAGTCCCTAATTCTGCTACAGTAAGTAAACGATATCTAAATGATTAGAAAAACTTTTAACTCTCATCTTAGGAACTGACTATGGACTTCGATTTTCGCCTCCTGATTGTCCTTGCACCTCTTGCCGCAGCCGCAGGTTGGGCTGTCTTCAATATTCTGCCAGCAGCTCTGAGACAACTCAAAGTATTCATGGATGGTAAAGAGTAAGCAATCGGAATCGGGTAGGAGCGTCTTAAAGAGATGCTTCTACCCGATTACTTAGCTAAAAAGTTTCTAACTGATCTTGTCTGAGCCAGATATTTGGGGTTGGTACCTGTCCAAATTTGATTAAAGCGTAATCACCGCGCAAGTCCAATACCTCACCCTTCGTTTCAAATAAATATTTAGGGAATCTCGCATCACTGGCTTTTGCCTCTAGACTATTTGCCAGGGTACTGGCAATTGCTCGAACTGAATCTCCTTTTTTGACTGCCATAATCTGGTGAGTGGTGAATGGTGGATGGTGGATGGTGCTCACGAGCTAGGCTTTAGACTTCAACAATGTAGGGTGGGCATCGCCGACGGTTAATCCTGAGAGTAGCTAAAAGCCTAACCACTAGTTTACCTTCTTCGGCTACCAAATCCAGAAGAAGATCGGCTGCGAGTGCGACCGCCACTGCCAAAGCTGCGACTGGAACCGCCAGAAGGACGAACAGTAGAGCGAGATCTGTCAGACTGGCGGAGTGTACTGCTACCAAAACCAGATCCTGTCGATCGAGTGCGTTCGATCGATCGATTAGTATTGTTATTACGATTGAAATTATTATTATTCAATCGTCCAGTGGTGCGGAGCGTTGTGCGGTTGACAACGGCTGGGGGTGGAGTTTGGTAGCGAGTCTGATAACTCTGGACGGCTTGCCCATAGTTGTTGCCATAGCCACCGTAGCCCTGCATCCCACCGGAATTGTACTGAGGCGGCATGTAGTACTGTGGTCGGAAGAACATATTGCTGATTACTTGTCCAGCAACCTGTCCAGCGACGGCTCCGGCAAATGGCTTCCAGAAACTAGATTCTTGGCGGACGACTACATTTTCTTTTTGTCCAGTTTGGGGATTGGTTTGAGCTTGAGTGACGTTATGGACATACTCAACTTTGAAGTCCTCTGGCATGTGGAGCGAGACTTGCCCTTTTTCAGACTTGAAATAAGTCTTTTCACCTGCTTTGATTTCCTCATCAGTCAATCTAGCCATCTGAAGCTTGGTGCTACGGTACACAGGTGGCGTGCCAGCAGGTGTATTCAGCAGCATCAGGGTATATTCGCCATCCGCATCATTGTAGGTGGCTTGCTGGACGGGATACTTGCCATCGGCAATTGGTGTTTGATTGGTGTTGTTGCTCACACTCGGTTTTTGGACTGAGGTGGGGGCAGATCGATCTTGCCCCTGAGTTGACCGATTTTCATCTCCACCACCACAGGCGACCGAGGTGAGGGATAAGGTCAAAGCCATAAAAATTATCATTAATCGACGTAACATATAAGCTGATTTCATGACTGTTGTGTTCTTTATTTTAGCTAATTCTTCGGTCGATCGACAATTTAGAAACTCAGGGCAAAAGCTATCAACGATCGAGATCAGTTGGAGAATATTAAACTGAATATTTTCTAGCTCCATAGACATATTTTAGTGGATAACTAAACCACTCAAATACCCAGTAAACCGATCTCAACGATCCGGTTAACCGCATTCTTCTATTAAACTCACTATCCACTCTTTACAATGGAATTAACTCAGGAAAGTTCTGAAGCACTTGGTCATCAGTAAGTTCATCCCCAAATCGAGCTGGCGAAAAGTGGACATAAATTGCTCGTAACCGCTCTTGATAGTGAAGATTGATCAGTGATTTTAAAGCAGTTTTCATCGCGGTCATATCTGCTAAATCTGCTGCGATATTCGGCTCTTCACCTTCTAGTGCTACCGTCAACATCAAAATTAAGTTTCGGGTCGGAGTCAATGTTAATTTATCATTAGGATTGCTGCTAGTTTCACTCAGGTCTGGTTCGCTCAGATATCGCCCAGCAGAGTCAGTAAATAGCTCATTGGCATAGTCACCCGCGCTACCTTCATCCCAGAATATATCACCTTCATTGGCAGCCGATCGCCAGTAAGTGTCATACTGTAATAGATTTTGACAGATTTCGACTAGTCCCTCGCCCACAATCGTCAAATCGCCATCGGACTCGATCGCTTGTCTGGCAGCCTGGTTTAAAATTCCCAATAGTGGCGACACTTCTTCGCCGCCCAGATGTAGAAAGATCCGAGCAACGACAAATTGGGTTTTGCCTGTTAATTTATTGAACTGGTCGCTTAGACTCATGATTTAGTGAATAGTGGATGGTGGATGGTAAATCGTAATACTCCTAACTACTAACTTTATTCTAGAACAGGACTTCAGCTCAAATGAATGTGAGGATCAATATTTAACTATCTTTCCTGTCCAGAATCGGAACCAACCTTTGTGGGAGAGAAAGTCAACGAGAGGTTATTATGGTCAAAACAGGCGATCGACATCAAATAGCTATGGTTATACTGGAGCGCGATCCACAGATCGCAGCAGTCATCTTCGACCTTGATGGCGTAATTACTGATACGGTGTACTTCCACTATCTCTCATGGCAACGATTGGCTGATGAGGAGCAGATTCCGTTTGACAAGTTGACTCACGATGGTGGGATGTTGGGCTTAAATCGGGAGGACGCGCTGTGCTATCTGCTGGGAGATCGTCAGATTAATACGATCCAGCAACAAGGATTATTAAAGCGGAAAAATGATTATTATCTAGAATCGATCGATAATCTTAATCACAATCATCTACTCCCAGGCATCGGTAATTTATTGGTAGAACTGCATCGAGCTGACATCAAAATTGCCCTTGGCTCGTCCAGTAAAAATGCCGAATTAGTGTTGAACAGATTGGGGATTGAGCACTTCTTCAACTTTATGGCTGATGGTCACAGTGTTTCACGGCTGAAGCCTGCTCCAGATATTTTTCTCTATGCGGCTGCCGCAATCGCCGTGGAGCCACGTCAGTGTCTGGTGATCGAAGATGCCCCCGCAGGTGTCGCCGCTGCGCTGTCAGCAGGGATGTGGGTACTCGGTGTTGGTCCCGCTCATAGATTAGCACAAGCAGATCTGGTCTTACCGACTTTGGAAGGCGTTGGTTGGACAGACATTCTGACTAAGCTGAAGTATTGCGTTAGTTAACAAATCATCGATCGTTGATAACTTATGTCTCAAAAATTTAACATTGGCACAAATGTGCGGATAAGTGCGCTACCGACTCATCTCAAGACAGCCGACCCGATGCCGATGTTGCGCTCTCCTAGTGTACTTGAGCTAGGATCGATCGGGGTGATTGTCGATCGGAAACCTGGCAATTATTGGGTGGTAAAGTTCAGTCAAGGTGCTTTTTTACTTGAAGATCGCTATCTGGAACTAGTAAGTAACGAATCTACCTGAAATCACGATACAAAAATTAGCGTTGCTTATCAGTCTCATCAGTTATCTTGAAGATATAGCAACGCAGATTTACCAGGTAAATTAACATGACACAGACGTTTAATGGTGGAGACAATAGCAGATTCTCTGTAACCGCAGCTCCGTCAAGACGGTGGCAGAACATCGCCATCGGGACGCTGGGTTTCTGGCTAAGTGGTAGTCTGATTCTAGATTTCGTGATCATGCCAACGATGTGGGCAACGGGAATGATGGAAAGCAGCGGCTTTGCTTCAGCCAGCTATAGTATTTTTTGGATTTTCAATCGGGTTGAACTGGTGTGTGCCGCAGTTGCACTGAGCAGTATTCTGGCACTAATTGAGGTATCTGTACTGAGTGTAGATACCAATCGTAAGCTATTTGCAGGTGCGATTGCGATCGTGGTCATCGCCTTGAGCTGTACTTTTATCCTGACTCCTTACATGAGCGGTTTAGGGATGAATTTGGATATCTTAGCTCCGCAAAACTCGATGCCAGCCGAGATGGATCAGATGCACGCGATCTACTGGGTCGTGGAAGCAAGTAAAATTGGCATTATGGGTATGTTGATGTCATTATGCGATCGATCTAGTGCTGCGTAAATCTAGCAAGTAGATAAAATTTAAAATAGGCGCGACCAGATAAATTTGGTCGCGCCTATTTTGTTGTGATTAGTTCGGTGAATTCTGTCGAACCCATTTTCTAAACTCCTTTCTAGCTTCGCTCATCAATATTTGATTACTCCGCTCTAGCATAGCTGAAATTCCTGCTTGAATTGGTAACGAGGGAAATAACGAGCTAACAGTAGATTCGAGATAATGCCCTTCAGTCAAGATAAATATTGCCAGCTTACCCTGTTGATATCGCCAAATTTCTGGAACTGCTAAAGCTTCGTAAGCATTAATTTGAGTCGGTGATGTTAAATCTACCTCTATTACAAGATCTGGCGGTGGATCGATATCCAAATCTAATCGTTTCTTACCAAGAATAGTCTGACAATTAGTTAGATAAAAGCAATCATCAGGCTCAATTCCAGTTTTCATCCGAGAATTTTTAAATGTAGCAGAACCTAATGACTCCCACGGTAAATCTAATTCTTCTAGCAGTATCACTAGTAAATTGCTAATTAAGACCTTAATCCGTTCGTGCTCTGGTAATGGCATCCGAATCTCTAATTCCCCAGCATAATAAGCAATCCTTGTCGCTCTTTTCTCGCCCAATTCCAGCAATATTTGCTCAAATTCTTCCCAGCTCACATCATGCAGGTAGATTTTTTGACCTGCGCTGATTCCGATTCGGTTGAGAGATATTGATGTAACCATACCTAGATCGATCAATTTAAACTAATTATATCGTCAGATAAATACACTGGGTGAGATATTAAAAATTTCACCTAACTTCTTAGCTTGTGCCTTGCTAATTTGTCGTTTACCATTGACGATCGAAGATACCAATCCCTTTGATGGGCTAAGTAATCCTACCAAATCTACTTGTTTCATCCCTCTGGCTTCCATCAAATGCTGTAAAAATTCGTGAGGTGCTGTCTGTGACCACTCTTTGAGATTGTATGTTTCCTCTTCGTAATCTACAATTAGCTTGACTAATAGTTTGAACAGAATATTCTCTTCAGGAGTTCGAGTTATTCTTCTGGACATCAATCGTTCGACTATAGCTAAAAAATGTTCATACTCTTCATTCGTTTCAATGATTTTTGGAACGAATCGATCTTGGTTCAATAGATCGATGTAATTTTCTCTGCTAATAGTGTATGTCATTTTTCCAATGATCCTTATCGTATTCAGAATGAGTTAGAAAATATTTAAAATAAGCTAATTGGTCTGTATAGTTAATATCAAGAATCAGTCGATATTTGTTCCCTTTAATATTAAATACTGTAAACTCTCCGACGGCTTCAGCATCTCTATAGTCTTGCTGTACATCAATCAGATTTTGCCATGTTGACTTTTCAACTTTCTTATAAAAGCTCCTGACTACTTCCGTTGCGTCAGGATATGAGGCGGATGCTGCTTTGAGTTTTCCCGCAGAAATAAGGTGCATAAGAGCATTCCTTTCGACAGTCGTAGGGCACAGGGTTTAAAAGTTTTTTGGAAGCGTCGATAAATTTAAACACTTCTACAATATTATGTTTGCATGTTGAAAACTAATTGTCAACACTATTCAAATATTTTACAAAGGACAGATTCGTTGGCGGTAGGGTCACGTTTGCCCTAGCAATAGCCTCTCCTTGGAGAATCGAGTAAAATCCAGATAGTCACCAAACCTCATCCCCAGACTGAATATGAGTTATAGAATGGATCGCCGCGCTTACGCTCAGACATACGGACCGACTACAGGCGATCGAGTCCGACTTGCGGATACAGAATTATTCATCGAAATCGAGCAGGATTTCACTACTTATGGGGATGAAGTGAAATTTGGAGGTGGGAAGGTAATTCGGGATGGGATGGGACAGTCGCCGATTGCTAATGCTGATGGGGCGGTGGATCTGGTGATTACCAATGCGGTGATTTTGGATTGGTGGGGAATTGTCAAGGCGGATGTGGGGATTAAGGATGGCAAGATTTATAAGATCGGGAAGGCGGGGAATCCTTATATTCAGGATCGTGTGGATATTATTATCGGTCCAGGTACCGAAATTATCGCTGGAGAGGGGTCAATTTTGACGGCGGGGGGGATTGATAGCCACATCCATTTTATCTGCCCCCAACAGATTGATGTAGCGATCGCATCGGGTATTACAACGATGCTTGGTGGTGGCACGGGGCCAGCAGCGGGGACGAGTGCAACTACCTGTACGCCTGGGATCTGGAATATGTACCGGATGCTACAGGCGGCGGATGCGTTCCCGATGAATATTGGGCTATTGGGTAAGGGAAATAGCTCTCAACCTCAAGGTTTGGTTGAGCAGGTTGAAGCGGGTGCGATCGGGTTAAAATTGCATGAAGACTGGGGAACTACGCCAGCGACGATCGATAATTGTCTGAATGTGGCGGATGAGTATGATGTTCAGGTAGCGATTCACTCGGATACCCTCAATGAAGCGGGATTTGTGGAAACTACAATTGCGGCGTTTAAAGGGCGGACAATTCACACTTATCATACCGAAGGCGCAGGGGGTGGACATGCACCGGATATTATCAAAGTTTGTGGCGAAGCGAATGTATTGCCCTCTTCAACTAACCCGACTCGCCCCTATACGATGAATACACTGGATGAACATTTAGATATGTTGATGGTGTGTCACCATTTGAGTCCGAGTATTCCTGAAGATGTGGCTTTTGCTGAGTCTCGGATTCGCCGTGAAACGATCGCCGCTGAAGATATTCTCCACGATTTGGGGGCGTTTAGTATGATTTCGTCTGACTCTCAAGCAATGGGTAGGATTGGCGAATCAATTATTCGGACGTGGCAAACTGCTCACAAGATGAAAGTGCAGCGGGGTGGTTTGCCAAATGACAGTCAACCAGCAGATAATCTTCGGGTAAAACGCTATATTGCTAAATACACAATTAATCCCGCAATTACTCACGGAATCTCTAATTATGTGGGATCGATCGAGTCTGGCAAGATTGCCGATTTAGTATTGTGGAAGCCTGCCTTTTTTGGAGTCAAACCAGAAACAGTAATTAAAGGTGGGATGATTGCCTGGGCACAGATGGGCGATGCTAATGCGAGTATTCCCACTCCTCAGCCTGTGCATATGCGTCCAATGTTTGGTAGCTATGGCGGCGCGAGAAATAACACATCATTTACGTTTATTTCGCAGATCGCAATGGAGCAATTTTTACCCGATCGATTACAGTTACAAAAACAAACTTTAGCTGTATCAGGAACGCGAAATGTGAGCAAACGGGATATGAAATTGAATGATGCTTTGCCCCGAATGGAAGTTAATCCCGAAACCTATGAGGTCAGAGCAGATGGGGAGCTGCTCACTTGTGAACCTGCAACTGTTTTGCCGATGGCGCAACGTTATTTCTTGTTCTAATTCAGTGCATATTGAGAATTGCTGACTGGAGTACTAGTTAGTTCTGTCATTACCCCTAAACGGTTAAACTGGTAACAGAATCACTGCAATACGCCGATCATGCCCATACCTGCAATTCAATGGTACCCTGGCCACATTGCCAAAGCCGAACGTCAACTCCAAGAACAGATCAAGAAAGTTGATGTTGTGCTGGAAGTGCGGGATGCACGGATTCCGTTCGCGACTTATCACCCCCTGCTCAAAACGTGGATTGGCAACAAGCATAAGTTACTAGTCCTAAATCGGGTCGATATGATCCCGCCAGCAGTCAAAGACATGTGGACAGAATGGTTCTTGTCCCAGGGCGAACAGCCATTTTTTGCCAACGCCCAACAGGGCACTGGAGTAGTCGCGATTTCCAAAGCGGCTCAGTCCGTCGGAGTTGCCATCAATGAAAAACGCAAAGAGCGTGGCATGTTACCCCGTCCAGTGCGGGCGGTGGTGATTGGTTTCCCGAATGTGGGCAAATCAGCATTGATCAATCGACTAGTGAATAAACGGGTAGTCGAAAGTGCCAGACGTGCTGGTGTGACTAGATCCCTGCGCTGGGTCAGGATTTCCGACCAATTAGAATTATTAGACGCGCCAGGGATTATTCCTGGACGATTGAGCGACCAATCAGCCGCAATCAAACTGGCAATCTGTGATGATATTGGTGAGGCCGCATATGACAGACAAGGCATGGCAGCAGCATTTATCGAACTATGCCAAGAAATGGGCTATGTAGCCGCACTAAATGCCCGATATGGTTCAATTCCGACCACATTGAGTGGGGAAGAATACCTGCACCATCTCGCAAATGAAAAATATCGCGGCGATTTGGAACGAACATCCCATCTGATCCTCAATGATTTTCGGACTGGTGTGTTGGGAAATATCCCTCTAGAGCTACCAACTAAAATTCAAGTCTAATTAAGAGAAATGTGCCCGCGATGATGATCTGGCACTCCTTCTAGGACAGATATTTTTTTGGCATACAGTCGCTATCGCAGTGGTAGCCTTTTCTGATATATTAAGGGACAATAAATAACCAATTTTTAAGGTTTAAGCTCAGTAAGTACATGCCAATTTAGCAAAAATAAGGAGCCTAAATCCCCTTCCTAAAAACCCAGCTATCAATTATCAATTAGTCTCTTTCAGAGAGGCTACGCCAACAACTATCAACTATTTAAAGAATGCATATTGCGTGGCTGGGAAAGAAAACGCCTTTTTGTGGCAATGTTACCTATAGTCGAGAAATTACTGCCGCCTTAACTAATCGTGGGCATAAAGTAAGTTTTATGCATTTTGCTGACACCAAGGCTGACGGTGATGAGGTACCATTACCATTTTTTTTCACCTCTCAAATGTTTACGATTCCGACAATTAGAGCTAAACGCATTTTAGAGCGATCGCTTCGGCGGCGCAAGCCAGATATCGTTCATGCTTCATTGAGTCTATCAGCCCTTGATTTTCTGCTGCCAGAAATTTGTCAGGAGCTAGATGTGCCGCTGATTTCAACATTTCATACTCCCTACGATGCCAAGCGGCGAAATGTTACTTCAACTAGTCAATTTCTAGCCTATCAGCTATATGCGCCGTTTTTAGCTAAATACGATCGAACAATTATTTTCTGTGAGGAACAGCAAGATTTATTAGTTAAGTTGGGCGTATCACGCGATCGAATTACGGTGATCCCAAATGGTGTAGACGATCTCAAATATACCCCAGGTTCGAGCAATATTAAAGCTGAATTTAACGCCAAGCAAATCTATGTTTACCAGGGCCGGATTTCAACTGAAAAAAATGTTGAATCCTTGCTGAAAGCCTGGAAATATTGCAACATGCGCGACCACGGTTGCAAACTATTATTAGTTGGCGATGGCCCCCTGAGACCAAATTTGGAGCAGTCTTATGGACTTGAACATGGGGTAGTTTGGCTAGGTGCGATTCGCGACGATGCTCGTCGAATCGAAATCTTGCGCGGTGCGGACGTATTTATCCTTCCTTCTCTAGTTGAAGGTTTATCTCTTTCGCTCTTGGAAGCAATGTCTTGTGGTGTAGCTTGTATCGCCACAGATGCAGGTGCCGATGCTTCGGTAATTGCCGATGGTGCTGGCATCGTGATCAATACTCAAGGTGTCTCTGCACAACTCCGCACGATCCTACCGCTAATTCGCGAACATAAAGCATGGCGAGATTCCCTGGGCAAATCTGCCCGCAAACGTGTCTTAGATAGCTATACTCTTACAGGTAATGTCGATCGAATCGAACACCTCTATAGTGAAATTTTAGCTCCGTTACGAGCTGTCGGTTAGTAACGAAGACTGGGAGATTGGGAGAAGTAAACGGTATCCTACTTTATACTGTTTAGTACTATCAGACTGATTGCTGTTCACTAAACCGCTAAACCGCTAAACCACTAAATCTAAAACAATGCCACCAGTATCATTAACTCTCAGCGAGTTGGATTAGATACTGGTGGCTATGAATCTAGTTTAGATTATGTACATTGGTCTAGAAGGTTCTAGACCTAAAGATTTGACTAAGGCTTTTTAGGAGCATCAGCAGGCTTTGTACCAGCAGCAGGCTTCATTGCATCGCCAGCAGCACCTTTGACGGCTTCACCAGTTTTGGCAGCACCGTCTTTGACAGCTTCACCAGCTTTGCCAGCAGCTTCGCCAGTTTTGACAGCACCGTCTTTGACAGCTTCACCAGTTTTAGCAGCACCATCTTTGACAGCTTCACCAGCGTTCTTCATTGCATCAGCAGGAGCACTAGTTTCAGGGGCTTTTACATCAGGTGTAGCAGCTTCTTCTTTCTTGCTACAAGCAGTTAGGCTAGTAGTTAGGGTTAGACCAGCGACTACCAATAATAGTTTCCAATTCATCGAAAATTTCCTCACACTTATTTTTTTGGAACCGAGCTTTGCGGTTTCGTATACTATTCTAGCACCGAGAATGAGAAAAACTAGGGTAAGCTAAAGGTCGGAAACCGTATGTTTTAGCTGCTAGAGATAGTGGAAACCGAACAGTCTCGCAGAATTATCTCCAACCCTTAGCTCCAATTTGCCCGTGAATTCACCACTTTCCCATCTTACCCTGACAGAAATACTCGATCGCACGATCGAATTGAGCCAGACAGCAGCAGTAATTTTGAAGTCTTACTATCGAGGTAGTCGCGAAGATCTAGATGTCCTAGACAAGTCCGGCGGGCCAGTCACAGCGGCAGATCGAGCCGTAGACAAACATATCCTCGATGGCATTCAAACCATGTGTGGTGAGAGCTGTGGCTACCTGACAGAAGAGACTTATCAGGCTGGAGATCTAGAATTGGCTCAAGACTGGGTGTGGATTATCGATCCTTTGGATGGAACGCGAGATTTTATCGACAAGACGGGCGAGTATGCGATTCACATTGCCCTCACCTACCAGCACCGCCCAGTTCTTGCCGTTGTCACCATCCCTGAATCGGATCGATTGTATGCGGCGGTTGCGGGTGGCGGGACTTGGCTTGTGACAGGATCACGGGAGCATGGGAGCGCGGCTGATGAAGTGCGAACACCTGTGAAAGTGTCACGAGGTAAGAAAATCGCCGACTTGGTGGTTGTCGCCAGTCGCAATCATCGGAATGAAGGTTTAGTAAGTTTACTAGCAAGGCTTCCTTGTCAACAACAGCTAGAAGTCGGCAGCATTGGCTGTAAGATTGCCGCAATTCTCGAACATCGTGCTGATGTCTATGTCTCGCTGTCAGGAAAATCAGCCCCCAAAGATTGGGATTTTGCAGCACCAGAACTAGTTCTAACTGAAGCAGGTGGCAAGTTTACCCACCCAGATGGTAGTCTGCCTCAATACAATCGGGGCGATGTCAGTCAGTGGGGCTGTCTGATTGCTAGCAATGGCGAATGGCATCAGGATTTGTTGGAGGTGTGTTAAAAAGTGTGGGACTGGGGGACTGGGAGCAATGGTAGGTTAACCATCCACCGTTCACCAAACCGCTACCAAGCAATTTTGCTACCATCCCAGGAGAAGAATTCGCCGCTGTCGGTGGGGGTTAATCCGTCCATGACGGTAAATAATTGTGATACTGTTCGATCGACTGAAAATAGCTTTTCGGGTGGGACATTGCGCTGAAATGGTTGTGATAATCTGGTAGCTGTCGTACCTGGATGGAGGGCGACAAGGATAGCGTTGGGACAGGTTCGTTTATACTCGATCGCAGTAGTCCGAATGAACATATTTAGTGCCGTCTTGGATGCGCGATAGCCATACCAGCCACCGATTTGATTGTCGCCAATACTGCCAACTTTAGCAGAGATAGTCGCGAGGATCGATCGAGCGTCATGCTTCAAGAGTGGCTGTACTTGCTTAAATAGCAGCATTGCTCCGATACTATTTACCTGAAAATAGCGCAGGAGTTGTTCGCTGTTAATATGCCGTAAACTTTTCTCTGGCTGCATTTCACCTTCATGCAACACACCTGCTGAGTTAATCACATAGTCGAGAGTTTTTGTCTCTACCTGAATCGCTTGAATTACGGCGGCGATTTGAGATTCATCGGTAATATCCATCTGTAGGCAGTGTAGCTTAGGATTGTCGATCGCTAGTAGCTCCGCTGCTGATTCTAATCTTCGATATGTTGCGTAAACGTGTTCAGTATCAGTTTGAGCAAGTAACTGTCTGACAAACCCCAACCCAATTCCTTGTCCGCCACCTACAATTAGGGCGGTTTTTAACAAACTATCAATTGACATCTGTACTTTCTCTGCGCTCTCTGCGCCTCTGCGGTTTAATTAATAAATGCTTCTATTTACCAGCTCGAATCTTGGCTAATAAATCATAGAAAGGTTCCCAATTATTCTCTTGAGCGATCGGATCCCAAATCGATTCGATCTGCGGACGGAGTAGAATGGTTTGTGGATTCGATCGATCCAATCTAATCCCAACTAAATTTAACTCAGCCTCAGGTAGATCGCTCAAAGCCTGATGATAAAGTTGTAGCCATTTACCATAACCAGAATTTCCGACTATTTCAGGCATTAATTCCGCTTCATTTAAAATAGAATTAAGATCGTGTATCCACCGTAGCTTAAAGGCTTGGCTCACATCAAAGAAAAATTGATGATAGCCAACTTGAGTATCTGATAATAGTTGCAGTGTAGCTACCAACAATTCATCGAGAACTGGTGTTGTTTCACGCTCAAAGCCCAACTTGCGAAGCATTAACTTTTTATAGTAGGGGAAATAATAACCCTCGAATTTAGCCAGAGCCGTTGTCATCTCAGCCGGATCGATAACTGCTTTTAACGGTTGTTGAAGTAGCTCTAGATTGAGCTTGCAGATGCCTGGTTGATTGCCATAGCTATATCGTCCATAATGATCGAAATAAGCAGCCGTAAAGTCAGGATTGTAACTAGGTAAAAAGGCAAAAGGGCCATAGTCAAAACTCTCCCCAGTGATTGACATATTGTCGGTATTCAAGACTGCATGACAGAATCCTGCTGCCATCCATTGGGCGACTAATTCAGCAACTCTTTGAACTAATTCGGTGTAGAATTGAGCATAGCGATTAATTGCAGCAACCTCACTCAGATGACCATAATAATATGCAATTACATGATCTAATAACTTCTGAATTAGATCCTTGCGCTTGAGATAATTTAGTCTTTCAAATGTACCGAATCGGATATGCGATCGACTAAATCTTACCATTACCGATGATCTAGTTGGCGAAGGTTCATCTCCCCGCCACAGATCTAAACCTGTCTCTACCATACTCAGACAGCGCGAAGTTTTCACACCCATCCGATGTAGAGCTTCCGCCGCTAGCACCTCCCGCACACCGCCCTTGAGCGTCAACATCCCATCGCCGCCGCGAGAATAGGGAGTTCGCCCTGAACCTTTGGTACCAAAGTCATATAGTTCCCCATCCACCCCACGCACCTGTCCATAGAGGAAGCCCCGCCCATCGCCCAAGCCTGGATTGTACTCACCAAATTGATAACCGTGGTAGCGTAGAGCCAGGAAGGGATGCGCCGGACTGACAAATTTACCGAAAGCTTCAGTAAAATCTGCATCGCTAACTCCACCAGGATCCAATCCCAACTGAATTAACAAATCATCATTCCGAAATCGTAAAGTCTGTTGCGAAAACTCGGCAGCAACTACGTCATCATAGTAGTCAGCACCCAGCGATTCTAGGGCGGGTTCGTAGTTGAGGGTGAGGATTGGATTCATAAATTAGTTGGTTAGTGGTTTAGTGAGAAAATATTGGATTGTAGGTGGTAGGAGTTGAAAACAAATTGAATGGATGTTTTATTTCGATGAACAGATTGAGCGAAGTAGATGATTACAAATATTTACTAATTAGACATTACTTATGATTTAGCTAATGAGCATTGCTAATTAAATTGCTAAACCACTACTCACTAAACCACTAAACCTATGACAGACTCTTTAATGTTCAACAACGATGCTTATGTGGTGCTGGAAACGGATCGACCAGAAGAACTGCTTACGCCAGCAGAAATGTTTGCCAAACTCAAAGAGATTGTAATTAAATTTGCTGAAGATCTGCCGATCGATGTCCAGCAAATTAGTGGTATTGATGCACGAGTTCAATACCTGCTCGATACTAGCTGTGAGTTGGATCTAGCTCCAGGCGAGTATTTGCAATGGTATGTTGTTAGACTGGAGAAGTAGCTGCGGCAGGAGTTTTATCAATAGCTTTGTCAACAATTAAAGTCAAATTGACTTCTTCTTTGTCATCATCATAATCGATGTGTGCTGTCACACCTGGCCCAAAGAATTTAGTGATTTTTTCATTTTTCTCTTGCCAAACGTCGATCGTCATAAAAGGAGAATAAAAATCTAGCGAGAGGGCATAAGCACCACCAATTTCTGATTCTTTGATGCCTGTCAATACTGGTCGATCGTCATCGCTAGGAGCCAATCCTAGTTTCTCTAGTGCGACATCTAAGTGTGCTTCTTGCCCATACCGATAGCGAGTAACATCTTTGCGGATTTGATTGAGTGTATCGGTGGCTTCTTTATCCCGTAGCTTCAGGATGCTAGCAGGAGTCAACTCAGTAAAAGGTACTGGTTCGAGTTCTGCTGATTTGAGTGCCAAACCACCCAAGAACAATGGAATACCATAGAAGAAGCCAATCAAATTGAAGGTAGGATCGTCGATGGCGTATGCAAAGAAACCGACGAGGGTGAGCAATCCACCAAGATTGATCAGGACTAGGCTGAGAGGAATTTGACGGAACATATCTGTGGGTTAAAAAAGACTGAAGTATTTTTATTATCGGCTAACTTAGCGAGTAGGGGGTAGGGGTAGGGCGTGGGAGTGTGGGAGCAAGACTTAGGATGTTTCTTTCTACCCATCCACTCATCTACCCATCTACCCATCTACCCATCCACTATCCACCATTCACTATTAGCAATTTTGACTAATAATGTGGGAACCATAGACATAGAGGCAGTGCATTGGGCACATTACTTGTCACCCCGAATATTTGGACACAGCAACCATGAGTGTAGATCCCCAAACTCAGAACTTATTTGATGCGATTTTGACAGTTAATTATAATCGCGTGAAACTGCTCGTCGATTCAGGGGTAGGAATTAATAACCCTAACGCTCGTGGGCAAACGCCATTGATGGTAGCTTGTCAGCGCGGTAATATCGAGATCGTCGATTTACTAATCGCGGCTGGTGCTCAGATGCAAGTATCATCAGAGCCAGTCGGATCATCGCCTGAAGCCACTTACACCTTCGATTTAGATGAAATTTTTGTAGATAATGAACTCCCTGCTAGTTTAACTGTTGACAACAAATCAGACATATTTGTAGATAGCGAACTCACTATGACTTCGCTCAATAATTCCGCCCAAAAGGTGGAATTTCAGCCGAGTGAAACTTATGCGTTCGATCTTAGTCGCGATCTAGACAGGCTTACGACTGAGAACGAAGAGGAGCCAGATTGCTTGTCAGTGCCGATGGGCGAATGGGAGGCAAATGAAACCTATGTAATGGACAATTTCAATCTACTGATTCCCGATCTTAGTGAAGCTGGCGGAAATTCGGCACAGGAGGACTTTCTCGTCGATCTGATTCAGCAACAGGACTCGATCGAGATCGGCGCAGAGATTGATGAAAACGGGACTGCCATGAGCGAAGAATGGGCAGAAGGGGAGACATATGCGATCGATCTTGACGATCTCCATCTTGCCGAGCTGATGGGTGGAACAGCTCCAGCACCAACATCGGTTGGAGTAGTCGCGCCGGAGATCGATGACAACGGGACTGCCATGAGTGAGGACTGGGCAGAGGGCGAAACCTACGCACTCGATCTGGACGATCTCCATCTCGCCCAAGTGATGGATGGGATTCGGGGATCCGCAAAATTTGTAGAAGTAATCGCTCCCGAAATTACTGCAAGTAATGATTCATCGATCGATACTCATACCGAAAACGAGACGTATGCGATCGATCTGGGCGATCTCAATCTGTCTAGACTAATTGATGGTATTGATGGCGATCTGCAAAGTGGAGACATATCCGCGCCATTGTCAGAGTACAGGCTCACAGACATTGATTCTAGTTTATTTCCGGTTGTTGCTGGGGAGGACGCACCAGACTATACGATCGACGAAGATCCTACAGATATTTTTGGACAGCGCGAGTCGGGTTCTGACAGTCCGACTCCGACATATGACGAAAATGCGACAAATACCTCGCTAATGGCGGCGGTAATTGATGGCGATCTGGATTTGGTGAAACAATCGATCGAAGCTGGAGCTAGTCTGGATCGCTATGATTGGAATTTGAGCTACGCGCCATTGGGGATGGCGATCGATCGAGGTCATACTGATATTGTCGAATGTATGCTCAAGGCTGGAGCTAATCCCCATTGTGGCAGTACCGCTACCACCGCACTAGGTTTAGCTGCTGAAAACGGTGAAGCCGAAATTATGCAACTGCTATTAGCGCGGCGAGTCGATGTCAATACACCCATCGCCCCAGATGGCTGGACAGCACTACTCGCGGCGATTCAAAATGGACATCGATCGATTGTCCAATTATTGGTAACTGCTGGCGCGAATGTCAATGTTTGGAGCCGTGGCGAGACACCGATCATCCTCGCTGCCAAATGTGAAGAACGGGACATCTACAACTATCTCTATCCGATCGTCAATACAGCCATTCGACTCTGTGCCGATCGAGATGGCGAACATCTGCTCCAAGCCACCCACAAACGCCGGATTCGCCAGCAAAATCGTCCGATTGAGAAATTCATCGAAATGGCGACAGAAGGCAATATTGCTGAGATAAATCGGGCAATTGAGATCGGGATTGAAATCGATGAACTTGGTGCTAAAGGGCATACGGCACTAATGGTTGCGGCGTATTATGGTCATCGATCGGTTGTCAATGCGTTACTAGCGGCTGGTGCGGATCCCAATCTCCTCAGCGATGACAATGGCTTGGGGGCAGGGATGACTGCGCTGATGCTGGCAGCAGGCAGTTTCTTTGCTAGCAATCGTCAGCAGATCGCCAAATTATTAATTGCTGGCGGTGCTGATGTCAATCAACGGGGTGTGGGTGGCAAAACCGCAATTTTCTACGCTGCTCTAGCTGGCTCTGGCTATCAGGATTGTGTTGAGACACTAATCGCTGCTGGTGCCGATCTCGACATCCATAACGATCGTGGACATACAGTCCTGACATCGGTAGCCACTGCCGAAAATTACTCAATGCTAAATCTGCTGATGCAAGCAGGTGCCTCCACCGATGGACTAGCTTCAATCCAACTAATCCAAGCAGCGGCGGCAGGTAATATCAACCGAGTTCGAGCATTATTAACTGCTAACGTCAATCTCGATCTAGATCGAGGTGCCGCGATTGGCAATGCCGCAGCCGCTGGGCATACTCAGATTGTCGAGCTACTGATTCAAGCCGGAGCGAATGTGAATCTAACCGATAAATTAGGCTTCTCCCCGATCGCTAGTGCTGCCTACTCTGGTTATAGTGAAATAGTTGATTTACTGATTGCCGCAGGTGCCGACATTCAAGCCCCCGCCAGCGAATCGCAAAGTTACTCTGCCCTAGAATACGCCCAAATGGGGCTATATCAATTTGATACTCGCTCCTTGGCTATTGCGGCATCTAGCCACTCAGAACTGCCACAACCAGCAGATCTGCAACACGATCGCATCATTCGCAAACTTGAGCAATTGGTGAGTCGGGGCTAGTTAAATTAATTGAGAATTGAGAGTTGAGAATTGAAAATTCGGTTCAGTACTACTTCAATCTGCTTTGCTTTATCAGATTAATTCTCAATAACTTTGAGATCGATATCGATCGACCCATGATAGGATGTAGCCAGTCGTCGGCAGCTAGCCACGGAAATTAACGGGGAAAGATTGGTGCAAAATCCAACGCTGTCCCGCAACTGTGATGCTTTTAGTCTCTAAATTGAGGATTGAACTAGCTGAGTCAGAACACCTGTTAATTGAACTACATCACGTTCATCTGCGAGGTTCAAGGTGACAAAATATCAATCGAGAAAAGTTGCTAGATTATTAGCAATGGTCGGTTTGAGCGGCTATCTAATCGCTGGCTCACCGACATCAGCACAGGCGATGCACATTGCCGAAGGCTATCTACCCGTGGAGTGGGCAGTTTTTTGGTGGGTAGTTGCGATTCCGTTCTTTTTATTGGGGTTGAGATCGATCGATCGCATTACCAAAGCTCATCCAGAACTCAAACTTTTGCTAGCACTAGCTGGAGCTTTCACCTTCGTCCTCTCCGCCCTCAAAATTCCCTCCATCAATGGAAGTAGCTCACACCCCACAGGCACAGGCTTAGGCACGATTTTATTTGGTCCATTGGCGATGTCGGTAATGGGTGGATTAGTCTTACTATTTCAGGCGATCTTGCTCGCTCATGGTGGCATCACCACCCTGGGTGCAAATGCTGTCTCAATGGCAATTGTTGGCCCGATGGTCGCATATGTCGTGTACAATGCGATCGCCAAAACCGGACATTCAAAAATTGCGGTATTTCTCGCATCAATGCTAGAAGACTTGTGTACTTATCTAGTCACGGCTGTTCAATTGGCTCTCGCTTTCCCTGCCACACAGGGTGGATTTATGGCAGCTTTTATTAAATTTGTCGGTGTCTTTGCCATCACCCAAATTCCCTTGGCAATCAGCGAAGGTTTCTTGACATTGTTAGTCTGGAACTGGCTCCAAGATTATGGTCAACAGGAATTAAAAACACTCGGACTATTTGAAAAAGGCAGCAACGTCAATGCAGAAATCACTAACTAATCTATTACTATTAGGCGGCGCAGTCATCCTATCGATGGCTCCTGTCTTGATCCATCAAGGTAAAGAATTTAAGGCAACGGACAGCATTAATATCACCGCAATTGAGCAAGTTAAACCAGGCTACAAACCTTGGTTTGAACCCGTGATCAAACCATCTGGCGGTGAAGTTGAAACCTTCTTATTTGCGACTCAAGCAGCGATCGGATCGGGAGTTGTCTGTTATGTTTTAGGATTATATAAAGGTCGCACAGAGCGTCGAAAAATAGAAGAGGCTAAAGTATCTGAATATAGAGCTTCTCGATCGGGAAACTTGTTATAAACCAGCAGAAAACAGTAATTAGAGAACTCCGCAGAATGATTTACCCAGTGTTGTTGCGAAGATCTAGGGTACCCATTAAGGGCACCCCTACAGGTTTACAGAATGGGATCGATCGTTTTGTGGATGTTTTTTAGTGCATATTCAGCTTGATACTCTCGCCTATAGCAATCGGCTGCGTCATCTCCCCCCATCCCAAAAGTTCTGGTTTGCACTCACAGTGCTGCTGCTTGCCCTGATCGCTCACTATCCTACCCAAATCCTCATTTTTATCTGGATGAGCGGCTGGAGCGTGGTTTATGCGGGGATTCCGTGGCGGATCTATGGCTCAATGATCTTGGGGGTGATGACATTTCTGATTACTAGTTTGCCAGCTTTGATATTTGAGTACGCCACCACTATTTCCCCAAACATTCAATCCGATGTCTTGTGGCAAATAGCCACATGGGGCGGGCATATTTATCTCAGCCGTCAGGGTTCGATTCATGCAATTGAGGTGTTGATTCGATCGTTGGCGAGTACTTCCGCGCTATTCTTTATAGTATTGACGATTCCGGCGATCGATCTGGCAACTACTGCTCAAAAAATTGGTTGTCCACAAATTCTGATCGAATTAGCTTTGTTGGTTTATCGGTTTATTTTTTTGCTAGCAGACACAGCTCAAAAAATAGTCACTGCTCAAATATCACGCGGTGGTTATCGAAGTAATAGATTGAGAATGTATAGCTTGAATTTATTAATTCGCCAATTAATTCAGCGCACTGCCAGTCGTTACCAGCAATTAACTTTAGCAGTAACCGCACGTGGTTTTCAGCAGGCGTTCCGATTTTGGCAACCGCAGCAATATCAATATTCTCCCCGCCATGCCAGAGAATCAATCTTTGGTTGTTTAATCCTGATCATTGGGGAAATTTTCTACCTTAGCTATGTCT
This sequence comes from Chamaesiphon sp. OTE_75_metabat_95, assembly GCA_031387665.1. GTDB lineage: Bacteria > Cyanobacteriota > Cyanobacteriia > Cyanobacteriales > Chamaesiphonaceae > Chamaesiphon. The sequence continues at coordinate 22,787 of JANNDL010000049.1, forward strand.
GAATATTTACTAGAATTTAAAGACATCTACTATAGCTATCCGATGGCAACAGCTCCAACTTTAAAAGGGTTGAGTTTTAGGTTGCCAAAACATAAAAAAACTGCAATCATCGGTCAAAACGGCTGCGGTAAATCTACAATGTTTCTGATTGCCGATGGTCTGTGCAAACCCGATCGAGGTACAGTTACTCTAGATAGTATTCCCCTGACATTCGATCGAGCATCATTGAATCGATGGCGACAACGAGTGGGGCTAGTATTCCAAGATCCCGAACAGCAATTAGTTGCACCTACCGTCGCTGCGGATATTTCTTATGGGCTGTGCAATCAAGGTTTGCCAGATCTAGAAGTCGCCGCAAAAGTAACTAAAACCCTCGCCGATTTTGACTTGGAACATCTGGCAATGTCACCCCTTCAACACCTCAGCTTAGGTCAAAAAAAGCGAGTCAGTATCGCGGGTGTGATGGCATTACAACCCGAACTATTACTTCTGGATGAACCCACTGCATATCTCGATCCGATTCAAACTCGAAACCTGCTGATAGAGCTAGATTCGATCGCTAAATTAGGTACGACACTATTAATTGCTACCCACGATTTAGATTTTGTTTATCAATGGGCTGACTGGGTATTGGTAATGGAACAAGGGCAGCTAATCGCTGAGGGTGAAACACTTCAAGTCTTTGAACAGCTTCAATCGATGCCTGATTTTCAATTGGGAATGCCCATATTATGGCAACTGTGGTCGCGATTAGCTGACAAAATACCGCTAGTTTCCGCGCCTAGATCGATCGCTGAATTTAATACTCATCTAGAAAGATACATGTCAAAATAGGATCGCTACAGTCAACGCCTGTCTGGATAATACGTGGAATCGATCGATATTTTAGACTGATTTATTGTCAGCCAACTGTAGGGGCTGGTTCATGAAATCTAATGTCGTTTAACACGATCATCTTCCAACAAAACCCGCCCTCCCCCACTTTCTCAATAAGTAAGTCTAATATCGATGTTACTGTTCGATCACAAACAAAACCCACCCTTCGCCGCCAGCATCATTAAAAGATCTCAAATGGGTTCTATGGTACGCGAGCGTATCCAGCAACTGTATAATGGTCTGTCTAATCGGTCTGAGATATTCTTGCGATTAAACAAGACATTCACAATTGAAACCCGCTCTCCTCATGACTCAAACGCCCCTCTCACCCAGCCAAAATCGTCAGTTATCACTCCAACAACCCTTCGACTCCGCTACTTCGGCTCCGCTCAGTACAAGTCAGGGCACACCAGACAGTCTCGGTCGGTTTGGTAAGTTTGGGGGAAAATATGTACCAGAAACTCTGATGCCAGCACTGCTGGAGTTTGAAGCTGACTATTATCGCCATACCAAAGATCCCGAATTTCAGCAGCAGCTTGATGGACTGCTGAAGGATTATGTGGGCAGACCTAGCCCCCTCTATTTCGCCGAACGTCTCACCGAACGTTATGCTCGTCCTGATGGCACTGGTGCCCAGATTTACCTCAAAAGAGAGGACTTAAATCATACAGGTGCTCACAAAATTAATAATGCGCTGGCTCAAGTACTGCTGGCAAAACGGATGGGCAAGCAGCGGGTGATTGCCGAGACAGGTGCGGGTCAGCACGGCGTAGCTACGGCGACTGCCTGTGCGCGATTTGGGCTAGATTGCGTGATTTTCATGGGCGTTCAAGATATGGAACGTCAGGAGCTAAACGTGTTTCGGATGCGGCTATTGGGTGCAGAAGTGCATCCAGTATCAGCGGGAACTGGTACGCTTAAGGATGCGACTTCTGAAGCGATTCGGGATTGGGTCACAAATGTGGAGACAACTCACTATATTCTTGGATCTGTCGCTGGGCCGCATCCCTATCCGATGATCGTCCGTGATTTCCATGCGATTATTGGTCGGGAGACTCGCGAACAAGCTCTGGAAAAATGGAATGGTTTACCAGATATTTTGCTCGCTTGTATCGGCGGTGGTTCCAATGCGATGGGACTATTTCATGAGTTTGTCAAGGAGCCATCGGTGCGACTGATTGGGGTCGAAGCAGCGGGTGAAGGCGTAGAAACTGCGAGACATGCGGCAACTCTGACCAAGGGTCGTCCAGGCGTTTTACATGGCGCGATGAGCTACCTGTTGCAGGATGATGATGGTCAAGTGACTGAGGCACATTCAATTAGTGCTGGACTAGACTATCCTGGTGTCGGCCCTGAACACAGCTATTTCAAGGATATGGGACGAGCTGAATACTACAGCGTGACTGATGCTGAAGCGTTGACGGCGTTCCAGTTACTATCCAAGCTAGAGGGTATTATACCCGCCCTGGAAACATCCCACGCGATCGCCTATCTAGAAACCCTCTGTCCTCAGCTCTCCGGTAGTCCCAAAATTGTGATCAATTGTTCGGGACGGGGGGATAAGGATGTGCAGACTGTTGCTAAGGTATTGAAATTCTAATTTTTAGGTAATTAGAGTTATTGCGTAGATCTACCCACCCCGTCGCTACGCGCCACCCCTCCTTGGAGGGGATTTATCCTAGACACGATGAGAGTAAATCCCCTCCCAGGAGGGGAGAATAAGCCGTAAGGCTTATTCGGGGTGGGTAAAATCTCCGCCGCAGTCCAGTCCTCTCCATCCCCCCTAATTTATGACTCGCCACAGCGGAATTCTCCTCCATCCCACTTCACTACCTAGTCCGTTTGGGATTGGTGATTTGGGTGAAGATGCTTATACATTTATTGATTTTCTCCACAATTCCAAGCAAAAGTACTGGCAAATCTTACCGCTAGGGCCAACGGGCTATGGTAACTCACCTTATATGTGTTATTCGGCGATCGCCGGAAATCCCCTGCTCCTGAGTCCGGTTAAACTGTTAGAAGATGGACTTTTGACTGCTTCGGATTTGGATAATTTACCAAGCTTTTCGGGTCATAAGGTCAACTTTCCACTAGCGATCGAGACTAAAATTAAACTATATCATTTAGCCTTCGATCGATTTGAAGCAACTGCGAATAAGGAACAAAAGTCTGATTTTGATAATTTCTGCCACAGCCAGATTTATTGGTTAGATGATTATGCCTTATTTATGGCGGTGCGGGAAGCACATGGAGATAAAAGCTGGCACGAATGGCCAGAAATCGATCTAGTCAAGCGCGAACCGATTGCGCTGATTCACTGGCAAAATCAGCTCAAACATCAAATTAGTTACCATAAATTTATTCAGTTCAAGTTCTTTGAGCAGTGGTCAGCTCTGAGGCAGTATGCTCACAAACATGAGATTGAAATCATTGGCGATATTCCAATTTATGTTGCCCATGATAGTGCCGATGTTTGGGCAAATCAAGAGTTCTTTGAACTCGATCCCGAAACGGGTTCAGCCGCACTGATGGCTGGTGTGCCACCAGACTACTTCAGTGCAACTGGACAACTGTGGGGAAATCCGGTTTATAACTGGGAAAAATTAGCCCATACTCAATTCAACTGGTGGATTCAAAGATTTGAATCTCTATTGAAATTAGTTGACGTGATTCGGGTCGATCACTTTCGCGGTTTTCAGGCATTTTGGGCTGTTGAGCAGGGCGAAGAGACTGCCATGAATGGACGCTGGATCAAAGCTCCAGGCGCAGAATTATTTGCGACGATTCAGCATAAATGGGGGCATCTGCCGATTTTGGCGGAGGATTTGGGGGTAATTACGCCTGATGTCGAAGCCCTGCGGGATCAGTTTGGTTTTCCAGGGATGAAAGTCCTGCAATTTGCGTTTGGCTCGGATAATGGCAACCCATTTTTACCATTTAACTATGGCCGCAATTTTGTCGTCTATACAGGTACCCATGATAATGATACAACTGTCGGCTGGTTTGACAAATTAAGCGGTCGTGAACGCGATCGATTCTTGCTATATTCAGGGGGGATTAGTGCGGCTGGCGTGCATTGGGATACGATTCGGTTGGCAATGAGTTCGGTGGCAAATATTGCCATCTTCCCACTGCAAGATGTCCTGGGTTTGGATGGAACGGCGCGGATGAATTTTCCAGGCGTAGCGGAGGGAAATTGGGAGTGGCGATACGACGCAGCGGTGCTGAATGAACCGCTAGGATTGCAGTTAAAAAATCTCACTTTACTCTGTGGGCGCAGTAGCTAATTGCTATCAATCCACCAACAGACATTACAATCGGTATCGATCGCTACCAATTCGAGATTAGATGTGCAAAAATCTAGATCGGCAAAGACAGCGATCTTTTTATTTTGTAGCCAAAGTTACATGTTTTTCTGGTCTAACAATGATACAAAAGATCGAGTTGGTGCAGCTAAAAATCAGATCTAAACACACATTCAGGAGTCACTCAAGTTGAAAAAGATCGCAGCAATCATTCGTCCTTTCAAATTAGATGAAGTTAAAATCGCTCTCGTGAATGCAGGCATCGTGGGGATGACTGTCTCAGAAGTCCGAGGCTTTGGTAGACAAAAAGGTCAAACTGAACGCTATCGGGGTTCTGAATACACCGTTGAGTTTCTCCAAAAGCTCAAAGTTGAAGTTGTCGTTGAGGACTCTCAGGTAGATATGGTGGTAGACAAGATCATCTCTGCTGCCCGCACTGGCGAAATTGGTGATGGCAAAATCTTTGTCAGCCCTGTGGAACAAGTCATCAGAATCCGCACTGGCGAGAAAAATATCGAAGCTGTCTAGGATGCTCATCTTGCCGCAATGCATATGTGCCATTACTGCGATAACATCAGGGCGGGCATAAAGCCACGCCCCTACACAATTAACCTGTAGGGGCGTGGCTTTATGCATAGGTGTCAACTTAAGGACATCGTTTGGACTGTAAGTCTCATTCTCTCGTCCCAATCACTCTTTTAGCGGGTGCTAGATCGTACTAGGCTCGTTGCTAAAATCCTTAAGTTGACACGTATGGGCTTTATGCCCGCCCTAGATCTACGCTAATACTCTCATACCACATCTATCTATGCAACCAAAATTTGTCCCTGTAATTCTTGCTGGCGGTAAAGGCGAACGATTTTGGCCACTCAGTCGCAAGCATCGCCCCAAGCAGTTCCTCTGTCTCGACGGTAGCGGCGAAAGTCTGATCCAATCCACTGCTAACAGATTGCTGCCGATTGTGGGTAGTTGGGACGATATTTGGGTGATTACGTCAGGAACGTTGGCGACAGGAGTGCAGGAGCAGTTACCCAGCTTGCCAGTGGCTAATTTGCTGGTTGAGCCGGAAGGCAGGGATACGGCAGCGGCGGTAGCTTGGGCGAGTTTAGAAGTTGCCAAGCGGTATGGAGATGATGTAATTATTGGGTTTTTCTCCGCCGATGCCTGGATTGATGATGTGGCGGCTTTTGCCAAAACGGTTAGTGCAGCGGTAGAATTAGCTCATACTCAAAGTGCGATCGTTACATTGGGAATTAAACCTGCTTTTCCTTCAATTGCCTATGGCTACATTCAGCAAGGCAAGGCTAGTGGTGAGTATCAGGGGTTAGTAACTTACCAAGTCGATCGATTTACTGAGAAGCCAGATTTAGCAACTGCCAAAGAGTTTATCACTAGTGGTGATTATACCTGGAATAGCGGCATCTTTATTTTCAAAGCGAAGGTGGCGATTGCTGAACTTCAGACTTATTCGCCAGAATTGATGAAGCTATTAGTTGAGCAAGGCGTGAGTATTTATGCTACCTTGCCTAAAATTAGTATTGACTATGCCCTCATGGAAAAAACTCAGCTCACCCATGTAATTCCGGCTGAATTTGGGTGGGATGATTTAGGTGATTGGAATGCGATCGAACGACTAATGAAAGGCGATAGTATTAATGTCGAACTCGCTAATCATGTCTGCATCGATACGCAAGGATCGGTACTCTATGCCAGCAATCCTGATGAGGTAGTGGTCACAATTGGCTTAGAAGATCTAGTAGTTGTCCGCGATGGCGATGTGACGCTAATTGTTGCTAAACATCGCACTCAAGAAATCAAACAAGTTTTAACTAAAATCAAAGCAGATAAAGCACTCGATCGATTACTATAGATTATTAAAGATGAAAACAACAGTACAACTTCCTAGTGGTCAAATAGTAGATATCTCCAAATGTATCTCACTTAAACAATCGACTCATAGTAATTATGAGTTAATTTTATCAGGATACGATCGACCGATCGATCTTTCTCAACCTGATGGGATGCAACTAAAGCAGCTATTGACAGCAAACATCTCACAACCAGCATTTGCCGTTTACGCTGAGACAGAACAATTGCAACGCAATCAAACAGCACTGCACAAGCTACAAGCAATTATCGATCGAGATCGGCAGCAAGATAGTTCGATTGAAGCCGAGCATTTTTTTGATGATTTGCAGCAAATCATGGATGAAAATCGACCTACAGGCAAGAAACTTTTTTCAGAATGATTATTTTTATCGACTCTGGAGTATTAGGTAAGCTCTGTAATCCAAATTCTTCACCAGATGCTATCGCGGCGAAAGAATGGTTATTTAAGTTATTATCTCGTGGTGTGAGAGTGGTTAGTTCTGATATTTGTGATTATGAAGTTAGACGAGGTTTGATCTTAAGCCAACAAAAGAATCCGCACATCCAAGGTATTATCAAGCTCGATGAACTCAAAGAGCTAATCGAATTCTTACCAGTTAGTAATGAAACACTACTGATTGCAGCATCTCTGTGGGCTGATGCCAGAACTCGTGGTCAACCAACAGCAGATGATCGTAGTTTAGATGCCGATTTAATTATTTGTGCAACTTGGAGATTATTGACAATTAATGAGCCAGGACGATTCATATCGATTGCTACTACAAATGTCAAGCATTTAAGTCGTTTTGCTGTCGCAGAAAACTGGCTAGATATTTGATAATTTATTGTCGTTCAGGGTATGTTATCGTGCAGGATAGAGAACCATTAACCTCATGCTGTACCTTTAAATAATCCTTGAGGGCGGAATAGTAAAGTTAACACCATCAAAATTAATGCGATCGCTAGTTTATACTGAGAACCAACAATTGGTACAGAGACTTCTTGAGCAATGCCGATAATAAACGCACCAGCAATCGCCCCGTAAGGATTACCAATGCCGCCCAATGTCACCGCAGCAAACATTGGCATAATCAGAAACCAGCCCATTTCAGGTCGGACATTAGTAATCAATCCAAACATTTGACCACCCAGTCCAGTCAAACTAGCCGAGATAATCCACGTCCACAGCACGACTTTCTCGACATCAATCCCGGTGACACGAGCGAGATCGATATCGTCCGCTACTGCCCGCATCGCCTTCCCAATTTTGGTGTTTTGTAATAGAAAATGTAGCCCAGCAATCGCAACGATTGCCAAGCCTAATACGACCAAATTATAGAACTTAATTTTAATTCCAAATAGATCGATCGCTTCACTAACTGGCAGATTATACCGTTTAGCTTCGCTCCCCCAGATTAGCAGAATTCCATTCCGTAAAAACAAGGCTAATCCGATCGAAATAATCACCAACGTCGTCGCAGTTGCCCGCACGCGCCGCATTCGTCTCCACAAAATTGCTTCAGATAATAACGCCACTCCCACAGTTGCCGCAATCCCAACGATCATTGACACCCAGATGTTATTCAACACCGGAATTGGACTCATATTTAGCATCCAGGCAACAAAAGCACCTAGTGTCATAAAATCCCCGTGGGCGAAGTTTGATAGCCGCAAAATGCCATACGTCAAAGTCAAACCAACCGCGCCTAGAGCGATAATACTACCGAGGGCAATGCCATTTACGATTAACTGAGGATCCATGTTTGGTTGGGAGTTGGGAGTTGGGAGTTGGTTGGGAGTTGGTTGGGAGTTGGGGGACTAGCGAATGGTGGAATTAGAACACAGTTCTAATCCCACCATTCGCTAAACCACTAAACCGCTAAACCGCTAAACCACTAAACCACTAATTTAAGGTGCAGATCCGTGACAGATGTTGTTATCCCACCAGATATTGTTGGTGCCGCCTTTGGTGCCGTAACTGGGGGTGATGCCATAGGTGCTACCAGGAGCATGTCCCATGACGGATGCGATCGAATTATAGAGCTTCGTGAGGTTAAAACAGCGCGGATCGCAATGGGCATCTGGGGCAAAAGTATCGAGGGCAAAGTGAGTGGTGGTTTGGGGAAATTTGCCAGAAGCTAGGGCGGCACGGAGATAGAGGCTGGTAGCTGAACTGTATTGATTGCTTGAATAGGGCGGGTTGGGCAGCTCGGCGATATTTGAATTGCTGGCACTACAGGTATTTTGATTACCTTTGTCCGAACGGGCACCAACTTGGATGATTTCTACAGCTACCGAAGATTTGACCCGACTATTGCGGATCTTGAAATAGTCCTCTAAGGGGGCACAGGCACCGCTGAGACTGCCTTCTTGGTTTGGAGCTGCAATAGACCTGTCGCCATTGTTGTAGCGGGTACAGATGCCTTCTACCGCCCAAGTTGCTGCTGTGAAAATTCGCCCGCTATCGGCTGATAATTTTTCGATGGCTCCGGCTGTTTCGGCGGCGATTTCGGCAGGAGTGAGATCGAGATTGGTGAGGGCGGTATCGAGAGCTTGACGACGAGCGACATCAGTTGCTGATTTCCAGGCTTGGCGCAAGAACTGTTCTCGATCTTGCCTGTCCATAATATCACCCGCTTTTTCAAATTCAGTTGTAGTTGGTCTCCGCGCTTCGTAGAAATTGGGACGGGCAACAACGGTGGCATCTCGCCCTGGGAGATAGGCATTCACACCCAATCCCAACGGCCCGCGACCCGATCGACGCTCGCGATCGAGTAAGCTAGGAGACATGATAAATGAAGTATCGTGTAAAATAAATCTGGGATCGGAAAGATTGTTGACAGCCGGACTGCTGTTGACGTTGCGACTCCGCAGATAGGCGGCGATCTTGTCTCGCTCCCCTGCCGCAAATACTCGATTAGCATTATTTGTCGCAAATTTTGGCGGACTAGTAGCTGGTTTTGAAGCACCAGGCAAGGGATTTTTGGGTAAGGGCACTGGGATGATCACAGGTGCTTCTTCTACAGGTGCTGGCGGTGTCGGTACTGCTGTAGGCGTTGTCAAACCTGGGGATGTAATTCTTTGGGCGATTGTCTGACTTGGAAAGGCGACAGAAGCCGAACCGATCGCTATTATAGTGACAATTGGTGTAATAAATAATACGATCAGTGTAAAAATACGGTAAGGAAATGAACTGAACTTCAACATAGATGCAGCGGCTGATTATTTATCTTGATCTGAACTAATTTGGATGGTTTTAGTTCCATTGCAAACTTCATCTCTCAATCAACTAAATCATTTTTACTTATTGGTACTAAGTAGGTAGGTGCAATTATTTACAAAATAGACTATGCCTGAAATCTAGCTGGTGGGCGATGCCCACCCTACGCGAAATTTTATATTTGATTACACTCATCTACTTATCAATATTCATGCTGGATTCATATCAACAAACTCGACAAATTAGCGAGAAAATTTGTCAACCCCTAGCGATCGAAGATTATCCAATTCAAAGTATGCCTGATGTCAGTCCACCCAAATGGCATCTCGCTCACACAACCTGGTTTTTTGAGACTTTTTTACTATTACCGTATTTACCAGAGTATCAATCTTTCCATCCTCAATTTGGCTACTTATTTAATTCATACTATGAGGCTGTCGGCGCACGCCATCCTCGCCATCAGAGAGGCATCCTTTCGCGTCCGACAGTAGCTGAAGTTTATCAGTATCGAGGGCATGTCGATCGAGCTATGCAGACATTACTTGCCAAAATACCTGAAGATTCCAATCTAACAAATCTAGTTACCTTAGGACTGCACCACGAACAACAGCATCAAGAATTGCTGCTAACAGATATCAAACATATCCTCGCCCTCAATCCCCTGCATCCAGTCTATCGCGACGATTTACAAGCCAATATACCAACAACTGACAGCACTTTTGAGTGGCTAAACTATCCAGGTGGATTATACTCGATCGGACATACTGGATCTGAATTTGCCTTTGATAATGAATCCCCACGTCACCAAGTATATTTATCAGATTATCAATTAGCCAATCGACTCGTTACCAATGGTGAATATCTCGAATTTATCCAAGCAGGTGGATATAAAGAAGCCAAATATTGGCTAGCTGAAGGCTGGGCAACAGTCCAAACTCAGGGATGGCAAGCACCATTGTATTGGGAATCGATTGACAATCAATGGTGGGTAATGACACTGGGCGGATTGCGACAATTGAATACGAGCGAGCCAGTTTGTCACGTTAGTTTCTATGAAGCTGATGCCTATGCAACTTGGAAAGGAAAAAGACTGCCAACTGAAGCCGAATGGGAAATTGCCACAGTCAATCTGCCTCAAGTTGGTAACTTTCTAGATAGCGATTGTTTGCATCCGACATCTGCCGATCATTATCAGTTTTTTGGAGATGTCTGGGAGTGGACACAAAGTGCGTATTTACCTTATCCAGGTTTTAAAATTGCTAATGGTGCGATCGGTGAATATAATGGTAAGTTTATGTGCAATCAAATGGTTTTACGTGGCGGCTCTTGCGCCACTTCTGCCAATCATATTCGCTCAACTTATCGCAACTTTTTCCCAGCGGCTACTCGCTGGCAATTTTCGGGAATTCGATTGTCATGCTAGTATACAAAGCGTATATTGGTGCGTTACGCTACGCATTCGCGTAGCGTCTGCGATAGCAGGGTAACACACCCTACGCTAGCTCAAATTATCACCGTGAAAAGTATAACTGAAGCGCAAACTACCAGCCGCTTAATTCAGTTGTGGAACTGAAATGCAAGCCGCAAGTCTCGTGCTTCAGTGATGGGGTAGGAATCGATACTTTCTAGCTGACTGGATATGGGTTCAACACTATATTGAATGGTATGGGAGACGAGACGAGCGCATTTTGAACTTGTCACATCAGGCGTGACTGTGAACCAGTCAGGATCTGTCGGTTGACCGCTCGCCCACGCAATCAAAGCTGCGGGTATATTCGCGCCAGCCACATGGGAGAAAGGATAGCCGCCACCGAAGCGCGGATTTAATTCCAACACACAGTAGCCGTTGGAGCCAGCAAACATATCACAATCAAGGTTGCCAATGTGCTTGAGCGTTCGGCTAATCTTTTCAGCGATTTGGACGATTTCAGGATTGCGAATGGTAGTAGCTCGATCTGTTTCACCAGCACGCATGGACAACTTGCGTTTGACAAAGGCAGAGACATATTGACCATTCAAATTATTGATCGCACCGACTCCATATTCTTGACCAATAATTTGCTCCTGAATCAGAATACAATGATCTGGATCATTTGAGCTAACCGAAGCTAAAATTGTTCTGCCGAGTCGCTTTTTGACCAAGCGATAAGCGAGTTCTAATTCTTCATCATCTTGTGGAAATTCAATCCCGATTGAACCAGTGCCCCATCGAGGTTTAAGGACTAAGGGAAAGGCTAGTTCGCCACTGACAATTGCGGCACGAGCATCGTCTAGAGATAGATATGTTTTTGGCGTGGGAATATGATTTTGGAGTAGAAACTGATATGTTTTCCACTTATCAAAACAAAGATCGATCGTCTCTGGATCGGAAATCATTGGAAAAGTACCAATTTCCAAGAATCGATCGCGATGTTGTGCTATTAATGGTAATTCTAGATCGTTTAGGGAAATTAATAGTCCGACTTGATGTTGCTTGCAAATAGCTAATAGTCGATCGAAGTATTCAGGATCGCTTGTTCGTGGCATGATGAATACACGATCTGCTTCTTGAAGCGATACCGCATCAGGATTGGAGTCACAGGCAAATACTTCACCACTACCTGCTAGAGCTGTTTTGAAGTAATCAATCAAATAGTTGCGGCAGCCAGAACAGCTTAATAGTACGTTCATATAATTATTTAATAGTTATGAAATTGTATAAGTGGCAAATACATCCTCAGTCATCTCTTGTCTGCGTGCCAGTGTGAACATATCCTGGGTTGATTCATAGCTGATGATTGGTGGACTTGGCCAGATAAAGGGTGGCTTGAATACGACTGAATAAGCACCAACATTGTCAAATACTGTGTAGTCGCCAATGCTAACTGGAACTGGATATGCTGGATACAAGCAGTCATGCTCCATGCAGGTATACCCAACTAAATCTATGGGAGTATTTGATTCAACTCGATGATGATCTGACTCATTTTTATAAACTGTTAACGGTAGTTGCTTACTCGGTTTTACTGTATGAATACTGCCAGTCACCAGAGCCAAATGACGCGATCGCATTGTCTTTAAGGCTACAACTTTACCGACAAACTTCATTACATTTGCAACCAGTGCTACTCCAGGTTCAATGATTAGCTGCGGTTGTGAATCACCACTAAACCTTTGCTTTAATTGAGTTGCAATTACTTTGGCATATTCCTGATAGGTAGGAATATCAAAATCAAACTGCTGTCTGAGATTTTCATCCATATGGCCGAAGTAACCGCCACCAACATCGATATATTCTGGTACTCGATCTAGAAAGTATCGATCGGCAGTTTCGAGGATTTTCTTGGTTCTGAGGGCATAAGATGCGAGGCTTCTTTGCACAGTTGAGAAGTGACAGTGCAGTCCTCTAACTTGGCAATTGCCTAATTCTTTAAATCTTTTGAAGATATAGTCTAGATCCCCACCTTCCACATCCAGTCCGAATCGCGATGTTTGGTCTGAATCGATATCAAAATTACATCTCAAGCCCACAACAATCTGCTGTTCTGGCAATCTTTGCGCTAATTCATCAATGATTTGGACTTCTTGCAGCGAATCCAAATTAACGATCGAACCAGCCAAGACAGCACGCTCTAAATCTTGGGTATACTTGAGTGGCCCATTAAAAATAATTCTCGATGGTGGCACGCCAATTTTGATCGCTAAGTCATATTCCATCTGGGAAACAACTTCAGCATAGCCACCTAGATCGAATACTGACTTACAGATTTTTGGAATGTAATTGGTCTTATAGGAATAACCAATATTAGTATTGGGATAAATCGCTCTAAAACAATCTAAAAACTGAGTATAGTTTTCCTTAAATTTACTCAGATCTAATAAATAAAAGCACTCTCCGTATGTTTGCTCTAGATCTTGAAGTATTTGCCACGATAATTTCACTTTGCCACCCTATCTTTTTAATTTGAACCTTCTCAACTTTATTAGCCAAATCCAACCGAACTGGAAACCAGCCTAAATCGATTGAGGCTGGATCAAAAAGTATTTACTTTTATCTATTGTTTAGATAGTGTAGTCTCTAAATGGTAATATTATTGCAGTATACTGGCGTTTTACTGGCTACTGTATTTATACTGCCCTTAAATTGCCTAAATACTATCGCCGCTAAATTATTAAATCTAGTAAGGATTTTTATCTGCTACACTACCTTTGCTGCATGTTTGCAACACTCACCATTCCAATTGTACAAAGTTTGGTAAATAAGTATATACGCCATATGACGGTTAGCATCCAATCGGTTGCTACTTTTAGTGACAGATCAGTATCGCTATCTTAATTTTTAGGGGCAAGACGGGAGCAATCGCCAGATGACGGAACTAGTCGTCGAGCGCATCGCCATCAAATGGGCGACGCGGATCGAGATCGAAAGCAATGGGCAAAATGGAACTACTCAAGCGAGTATTCTCAACTGGTTGCTGGGAGAAGATCGTCAGCGGTGGGAAACCCTCGATCCAGTCCAGCTCAAAATCGCCGAACAAGCGATGGATTATCGCTGGCGAATTTTGCTGCAAAGATATCTGGGATTGCCGCCAGAGCGGGCGTACAAGAACCTGATGCAGCGTTTGGGCGGATTAGCGGTATTGCGAGACAAGATTCGCGCATGGCTGACTCTGAGCAATGACAGACAGCGGAATGTACTCGATGTCTTGCAGGAGGTGATCCAAGAAATGCTACAAGGCGATAAGTATATCCAACAGCAAATTAACTGGATTGGACAATGTACTCACAATCCCAGGCTGCGAGATATTCTGCTATTTGCCAGCATTGAAGAATATTGTTTGCGCCCAGTCCGCAATCGCCCGCTACTAGCACATCGATTTGTTAATTATCTCTGTCGATCGCAAAAAGGCGGGATTACCAATGTCCCTCACGGTGATTTAGTGAAGCTCATTTCGGATGAGATTGTTGATGATAGTGACTCGACTTTGAGCTTGCTTGACAGGCAAGCTCAAGATGATTATCAACATCAGCAAGAATGGGCTGAGAATCAAGTTACTCGCGATCGAGTCAAAGATACCCTGCGGGACTATTTGGTCGAGCAGATTAGCCCAGAGGCAGGTATCTGGCTGGATCTCTATCTCCAGGGCAAAACTCCAGCCGCGATCGCCATCAGCCTAAATATGGAAATTGAGCAAGTATATCGACTTCGTGAAAAAGTTGATTACCATACGCTCAAAGTCTTTGCAATTAAAGCAGAAACAGGGCTAGTATCTGAATGGCTACATACATCACTCCAGTTCCATAATCTTGGTTTAACAGCTCATCAATGGGAGCTATTTTGTAACAACCTAGATCCGAAACAACTGGAGATTTTGACTAGATTAAAAGCTGGAGATTCATTAGAATCGATCGCCAAATTACTCCAGATCAAAACTAATCAAGTCACAGGTGCCTGGGTGCAAATTTATCTGGCTGCTCAGAAGATGCGGAGGGGTTAGGAGGGGGGGATGGGGAGTGTGGGAGATGGGGAGATGGGGGGACTGGGGGACTAAAACTATTGACTGCTAAACCACTAAACCATCATCCACACCAGATATCTAATTTGCAACTGAGAAGTATGTAAAATAAAGTTAAATTAAAATCTAGGTGGACGAAAGATGGTTCAATCGCCTGTTAGAGTCATGACTTTGGCTGAATTCTTATTGCTACCCGAAACCAAGCCAGCAAATGAATTCATCGATGGTCAAATTATTCAAAAGCCAATGCCACAAGGAAAACATAGCTTAATCCAGTCCGAATTAACTGCCAATATTAACGCAACTTTTAAACCTCAGCGATTAGTACGTGCATTTAGTGAACTGCGTTGCAGCTTTGGTGGTAGAGCCACCGTACCTGATGTGACAGTATTTGCTAGCGATTCTCCCAGGGAGAGGCTCCGCCAACGAATTCCCCGTGATGAAAATGGCGATATTGCTAATGTATTTGCAATCGCTCCAGATTGGACGATTGAAATTTTATCTCCCGATCAAAGTCAGACCAAAGTGACCAAGAATATCTTACATTGCTTACAACATGGAACCCAGATGGGGTGGTTGATTGACCCCGCCGAGCGATCGATATTTGTCTACGCATCAGATCGATCCACCCAAGTCTTTGAGGCAGAACTAGATATGTTGCCAGTACCTGAATTTGCCACAGATTTTCAGCTCACCCTGAGCGATTTATTCGGATGGTTGAGCGATTAGGTGATTCACACCATTCACCATCCACCATCCACCATCCACCATCCGACAATAGCAACTTTTGCGATTAATGGTGGAACTATAGATAGTAGTATCGATCGATAAAGCACTTATGGCTATTTATTCCCCGTTGAGATCCAGACGGTTGGCGGCGCAGCAGACTGAAGCAACCAAACGGCTAATTACCTTTAAGCTAGGGGAGGGCGATTTTGCACTACCACTCGATCGAGTCCAGAAAGTGACCACACTCGATCGAGTATACGGCGATCCCGACCGAACTGGAGTCAGCTTGACTACTTATCAAGGGCGTGAACTAGTGGTAATTGATGTTGGACACCGAATTTTTGGCAAAGCCCAGCAGGAGCTTTTACCCAGTCAGCAAACCAGAAGTAGTCGCACCACTCAACTCGATGGTGATGCAATTAGATATTTATTGATTCTTCAGTCGGAGCCTGTTGAGACAGCGACTGGATTGGTGAGTCAGCTAGTCGGATTGCCGATTGATTCACCACCGAGCATCCAGTCAGTTAAGCTCTCAGCATTTCAGCCGTTACCAGACATTTATCGCAGGCATAGTAATATTCATTGTGTGAGTGCGATGTCCGTTGCTACTCCTGCTAGCAGCGGATCTCAGGGATCGGAGCTACCTTCAATATTTTTATTAGACGCTACGTCAATCGTCAGTGGTTAGGAATAGGTCTCTATTGGTAGAATGGTAAGATGAATTCAGTAAGGATTTCGATAATTGCCGATCGCCTGAATTCGATCTAGATCGTTAATCGTGGTTAGTCATTCTAGCCAGGGATAATTGTAGATGCTAGAGATGTCCAGGTTCTAATAACAACAAAGATAAAGGTTTGGATGCACGGCAGTTTGGTCTATTAATTATTAAACTTTAAATGGCAACTCAAACGTGTATTTCGATCGGGATTAATCAATACCAGTCATTACCAGCTCTAGGCTATGGGTTGGCAGATGCGGTAGCGATGGATCAGTTTTTTGTCGATGCGGCGGGTTGGAGTCCAGCCCAATGTCTCCTGATGACTGATACGTCACCCAATCGTGATGATAAATCCACCTATCCCGATCGCGAAAATATCCAGCGATGGCTGCAACAATGGTCGTGGGATACCCTCCATCATGGCGATTTACTGTGGTTCTTTTTCAGTGGCTGTGGGATTAGTTTTGAGGGTGAAGATTACCTGATTCCGATCGATGGTGATGTCGATGATTTACCTAATACCTGTATCTCGATTCGCAAGCTGTACCAACAGTTTAATGATATCGGTGTCAACGCTTATGTATTCCTCGATACCAATCGTTCCATCCACTTACCCCAGAGTCATGGCATCGGGGAAGTCATTAGCGAACTTGCTGAAACTTATCAAGTGCCGACTTTTCTATCCTGTCAGAGTCATGAACTTTCCCATGAAGATGCTGGCTTAGGGCATGGATTATTTACCACTGCACTGCTAGAGGCTCTCAATTATCATCATGACCTCAATATAGGGACGATCGATACCTACCTCTCTAGCCGCCTCCCCGAACTAAGCGATGCTCACTGGAAACCGCTCCAGATACCTGTAGTGGTTATCCCATCAACAGCTTCCATCCATCGTCCAATCTTCTCTGGGACAACCATCGAATCGATTTCGACACCGACACCGACACCAGCACCAGTCTATACACCTCCAGCTCCACTAGGAGCGGTACGGGAGGATATTTATGCACCTTATACGCCACCTACCCAGATTCCGATTCCGATTGTCAGTCGGGAGCAGATGGGGAGCAGTGAAATTGTTCTGAGACGTACCCCGACAAATAAGCGTAAGAATATTCCCCACTGGGCAACTGTGGGCTTCCTGATGACGCTTATGGTTGCGGCGGGAGGTGCGGTGCTGATGCTGGTGTCTCAATCGCCCAACATGGACAAGCAACCTGCGTTGAACCCTGCCGCCAACAATCTTACCATTCCTGCTGCTACCAGCGATCCAGTTGCGACTACCAGCCAAATTGCGGCTCTAGCCAGAGCAGATGAAAAAATCACGCCAACTGACGCTACTTCTTATCTGGTGGCAATTAAAACCGCCAAAGATTTTCTCAAAGAGAACCCATCAGCCGCCATTGCCGTCAATCAATCGATCGACAAATGGTCGCTCAAAATTGCAACTATCGCTGAAGGCTATGCTGGTAAAGAACAGTGGAAACTAGCGATCGGTACTGCCATCATGGTACCAGAAACAGCGGCTAATTATCAGACGGTACAATCGTCAATAGAAAGCTGGAAGCAGAAACTCCAGTAGAGTTAGGATTTATTTGAATTAACCATAGATAACACTCAGCCCCAAAAATTCGGGGCTATTTTTATATGCTGCGAAAGTTTCCAGCTTGAAAGTGACGGAGATCGCAGTTTGTAATTGAACCGTGGGTAAACTAATAATAGGTGATTGATTAAATAAAGATCCTGTTTACAGATCTATAGCTTTTGGGTAGCTAATCTATCAACAGAAATTAGTCTTTCTGGCAGAGTGTGTGCTCATTTATATCTGCTCCAATCTAGATTTAATATTTTATCAAAAATTCGATTAGGCAATGTTTAATAACAAGCAAAAACATCATCTGCCAGCGCAAAAGGAAGCCCAAAAATTCTTGCATTTTATGCTGAGAGCACAGCAACTTGCCCAGCAAGATCCACAGCAGGAGCGCGGCTATGCAATGGTGATCGTGTCGATCGTCAGCGTGGTCTTATTGAGTATGCTGGGTGCGTACTTACTAGTAGCAAACATCAGTAAATCATCAACAAATGCCTATGTCGATGGTACGAATACTTTTTATGCTGCCGAATCAGGACTAAATAAACGCGCCGATCAACTGCGTCAAAAATTCATTGGTTATGCTGTCCCAACTGGATTGAGTCCAGGTCAGCTCACGGCAGCTTCCCCCGTGACACCTGAAAATATCGTCAATTGCTTTCCGATCGCAGTTAGCACCTCATCAACTGCACTAGGTGATGATTTTGAGTGTCGAAATTACGCTTTTAAATATAACAATAACTCAGCAAATGTTGCTAGCAGTGGCGGTTCAATCCAAGCATCAAATGTTAGCAAACAAATCGATTATACTGCCTTCACTTTTGTCGCTGACAAGACAGTTTACGATTCCACATTATTACCAGCTCAAGCTCCAATTCCATCAGTGATTCCGTCTGGGCAACTGTATGCAGGTTTGAACTCTCAACAGTATCGCTACACTGTCTACTCAACTGCGGCAAAGATAGATCCAGCCGATCCGACTGGCTCGTCCCAGCGGGGTGATGCCAGAACGGTGTTGCAAATGGACTTCAAGAGTCAGATTATCCCCCTGTTTCAGTTTGCCGCTTTTTATGATCGAGATCTAGAGATCAATTCTAGTACGCCGATGACGCTGACAGGGCGAGTTCATACCAATGCCAATCTCTACGTTCAGCCAACACCGAAAAACCCGCCAGCAGGGACAGTCGGGATCGATTTCTTGAGCAAAGTAACTGTCGTTGGAGATATCTATAATCGAGTCGATGCTTCGCCTACATCTGCCGATCGATATGGGACATCTAGAGTCCTGCTAGGGGCTACTGCTGCTAATTTTCCAGCCTATGGCTCTGGTTCAGATCCGCTGGCACCATTTTCAGCTACTCAGATGAGTAGCTTGTTGGGTCAGGTGTCTAACAAAAGTAATGGCGTACAGCAACTAAATCCACCCCAGGCAGGTTTCTTACGCAAGCGGAACTATCTCACCAATGAGATTGGTGAGTATTTTGGGAAAGCCGATCTGCGCTTGCAGATGACCCCAAATTCACCAGTGCCGTTTAAGTTCACCGCGATTCAAAGTGGTGCAAATGCTAAGGGTGGGACTTGCGCGACTACATTTACCTCCGGTCAAGATCCTGCCCAAAATTATATCGATCCAGATAGACAAGGTAGCAATTTTAAGTGCCACAACCTCAGCCTGGGTGAAATTACCAGCTTGCAGCAACCCGTACTCGTCTTGACTCGTGGCAATACCGAAGAAGAGGATAGATTTTGTAAAAAGCCGACTGACGGCTCAACCGATCGACTCCGAGATATTCTCAACTATGCTGGTGTCACTGCCGATCCGACTACTGCCGGATTGGGTGCTGCTCAAATCGATAAAGTATTGAGAGCCTTGCAGGTAGCGACTTCAGCCCGTCGTCAGGCAATAGACTACTCATCGGTAGCCGCAGCCGGAGTATTACCAAATGATGTAAAAACGACTTT
The DNA here is from genome assembly GCA_031387665.1 of Chamaesiphon sp. OTE_75_metabat_95. Classification (GTDB taxonomy): domain Bacteria; phylum Cyanobacteriota; class Cyanobacteriia; order Cyanobacteriales; family Chamaesiphonaceae; genus Chamaesiphon. Next base: position 42,552 of record JANNDL010000049.1, read on the forward strand.
TGCGACTCTACTTGGCAATACCACTCTAAATATTGGACTAACACCAGCTCAGATTACTGCCATTTCAGGAGCTACTCCAGCAAGTATTGCCAAAGCACGGCGGAGCTGCTTTCTGCCTGCACCGATTGTGCGAGTCGCCAAAAACCTTGGCTTCAATGACAACACCCCACCGACACAGCCAGATGTGCTGCCTGCCCCTGGCGGTGGTGGCAGTACTCCAACACCCTCAGGATTTGGTGCATTTTTATTTGACATAATCGGTACCAGACCTGCATATGCGGCGGCAAACATCGATCCTACGAAAGATGAGTCGATTGGACTATACGATCAACGAGAATATCGGTGGATTCAAACTGTCCAAACTAACATTGAAAGTCTGACTGTCTGGAATCGGGATGGTCGGTTTGTGAACTTGCCAACGGATTTGAAGACTGATGCCGATCTGACAACTCAGCTAGTGCCCGCTCTAACTAGTGGCGACCCCACTATTGCCCCGACTAATCCACCTGCTATGGATGCCTTTTCTGGCAATGGTGTGTTATTTGTCCGCGCAGCAGCTAGTGGTAGTGTGATTGGTAGTTTCGATCGACTAGGACTCGCATCTACGGACAGAACTGAACGGGGACTGGTGCTTCATGCTCATGTTGATGACTTTTTAGACGGCAGAACCACTGGGACTCCTGATGCTGGCAAAGGTACTCAAGAAATCAAAAAGCGTAATCCAGATGGCACTGAGGTTACAGTTGATTATTATCGCAAGTATCCAAGTACAGTCAATATCAACTATCCAGCTACTCCCTATGCCTTTGCCTTCAACGGTGGTCGAAATCTACCTGGATCGATGACGATCGCTAGCGATCAAGCCATTTACCTTCAAGGTGATTACAACACGATCGATCGGAAGCCCGCTGCGGTGATGGCGGACACGATTACCGCACTTTCGGTCAATTGCGTTAGCCCCAATCGAGCTACAGATCCATCAGCTATCCCCACTGCCAATGTCAATTGCCTTATTTATCCCTATCAGGGCTTGATTAACGGTAATTCACCTTGGACTGGTGGATCCCTAGTCAAAGATCCCTTGGCGAAGATGTATAAGGCTCAGACAACATCAGTCAATGCCGCATTTCTTTCTTTCACGATTCAGAGTTCGGGGAATTTAGGGCTGTATCGTGGTTATGGCTATGGAAATTACTATAGTGGGGGTCTGAATAACTACATGCGGTTTGTCGAGGACTGGGGTGGTCAATCTTTCAATTACAGTGGCTCTCTAGTTAGTTTAGGAACTCCACTGGAGTTTGCTGGCGGATTTCGATCTGCGGGACAAGAGTTCTCTTATTTTGAGCCACCTGGTCGGAATTTTAATTACGATACCAGTTTCAATGCCTTTCCTTCGCTACCTCCGATGACTCCGAGTGTGATTTATCTCCAGCAGGATGTGTTTAGACGGAATTAGGATTGGTCGATCGGATGTACCGATCGCGATCGCAATCACGAATATAGTAATCCTAAATCATTTCCTTATTTATCAATACTTAAATACTAAGAAATTTAACCGCAGAGGCGCAGCGATGTCCGCTCGTCGGGGAACCCGACGAGCGGACATCAAGACAGAGAGCGCAGAGGTAAGAAAAAGAGGGTTAAGCTTCTCATTTAGGATCGCTATAGCTTACTCAAAAAGTAAACTATTGACTCAATATCCACTTGAGAATACCCAGAATTTTCTGTACTGGTAACAGCGAATAATTAGTAGGATCGATCGTGATGCGATTTTCCTCTAATTTAAAGAATTGCCAGAGTCTACCACTAGTGACACAGCCATAAATTACCGGAATAGTTTGCTGATGATTTTGATTGTAGAGTTGTGCAGCTACCATTTCAGCTACACACTGTCCCCATCCACTTTCTATTTCTCCACGTTTAGCCTCCACTAACATTAATACTGGAGCTTCAATCGAAAATCTATTGATAGATTGAGTAAATAAGAAATCACAAAATTAGCCACTATTAACTCAAGAATAACTGATAAGCGGGATTGGTGCGTTCGTCCCAGTAGCGATAGGGGGTAAGATCGAGAAATTCAGCCCACTCGTTCATTTCTGCTGGCGGTACCTCAATTCCAATTAAGATCCGCCCATAATCTGCTCCATGATTGCGATAGTGAAACAGACTGATATTCCAATCGGGATTCATACTATGGAGAAATTTAATTAACCCGCCCGTGCGTTCGGGAAATTCAAACCGATACAGCAGTTCATCTTGAGCCACGGGAGAGCGTCCGCCCACCATGTGCCGCAGGTGGAGTTTTGCCATTTCATCATCAGTGAGATCGAGGGTTTTGAAGCCCTCTGCTTCGAGCTTGGCGATAATAATTGCAGTTTCAGCCCGATTTTGGATTTGGACACCGACGAAAATATGCGCTTCGGTGGTATTCGCCATCCGGTAGTTAAATTCAGTCAGATTGTGCTCGCCCAAGCAGGTGCAAAAGCGGCGAAAGCTACCCCGCTCTTCAGGAATTGTTACAGCTAAAATTGCTTCCCGCCGTTCGCCCACCTCTGCTCGTTCCGCCACAAACCGGAGCCGATTGAAATTCATATTCGCCCCGCAAGCCACGGCGACGAGAGTTTCACCTTCGATTCCTTCCCGCTCGATGTAAGCTTTGGCTCCCGCGATCGCTAGTGCTCCCGCAGGCTCTAAGATCGATCGAGTATCCTCGAACACATCCTTGATTGCCGCACAGATATCGTCTGTATCGACCAGAATCACCTCATCAACGTACTTTTGGCACAGTCTAAAGGTTTCCACTCCGACTTCTTTCACGGCTACCCCATCGGCAAATAAGCCTACTCGATCGAGCTGTACCCGTTCGCCAGCTTTGAGCGATCGATTCATCGCATCCGCATCAACTGGTTCTACGCCAATAATCCTAGTTTCAGGGTACAGCCGCTTCACATACGCCGCAATCCCCGCAATCAGTCCGCCCCCACCGATTGCGACAAAAATAGCGTGGATCGGCTGTTGATACTGACGCAGAATCTCCATCCCAATCGTCCCCTGTCCCGCAATCACATCAGGATCGTCAAAGGGGTGAATAAATGTCAATCCCCGCTCTAGCCCAAGCTGACAAGCATGGGCATAGGCATCATCATAAGTCTCACCCCACAGGATCACTTCCCCGCCTCTAGCTGCGACGGCATTTACCTTCATTTGCGGCGTAGTTACGGGCATGACGATCGTGGCGGTTGTCCCCAGCCGTTTGGCACCCAATGCCACACCCTGAGCGTGATTCCCCGCTGATGCCGCAATTACCCCCCGTGCGAGTAGTTCTGGCGAGAGTTTCGCCATCTTGTTATAGGCTCCCCGCAGCTTGAAGGAGAAGACGGGCTGCATGTCTTCCCGTTTGAGCAAAATTTGATTTTTGTACCGCTCAGAGAGGATGGGTGCATGGTCTAGGGGTGATTCGATCGCCACATCATAGACGGCAGCGGTGAGGATTTTTTGGAGGTAATCAGGATCGCTAGACATGGACAGCAGCAAGTTTGGGGTAGTGTAGATCTAGTCTACGATCGTTTGTGAAATGTCACTGGATATCGATCGCCCATCCTGATTACACGCCGATTGAGTTCCTACCGCCAATGCCGATTGAATAAACAGTGTATCTAGCACCGATAATTTCACGATGTGCAGCGTCACATCATCCCCCAATATTCAGGTTTGACAGAATCTTCGATCGCCAGTAGCCACGCAGCATGATCGAATCCCGCCACAACTCGCCAGACTTGCACCTTGGCTGACTGTCTCTCGACATCGCGACTAATCACCCAACGGTAGCACCAGTAGCCCAGAGCCACCCACCGCAAGTAGCGACGTTTTAGCCACCGCAGGGGGTTTTGAATAAAAGATTTTAGTTCTCCGAGCATTGGTAACTTTTGGTAAAACTTTTAACATATCTCAACAATTATGACAAAGTTTTGACAAAACCGCCGCTATTTGCTCAACTTTTCTTGCCAAATTTCCGTTGTAAGTCTGCCAGTGTTGCTGGTTGATTTGATTCCGGTACTGGCTGGAATTTTGGCGATGCTGGAGCAGGTTTTACTGCTGATGGCTGGGGTTTACTGCTGCGGGACACAGGCTGGGGTGCGGGACGATTGCCAGTGGGTGCAGCTACGCCAGTTTTCATCGTCAAACTCACTCGTTTGAGCTGGACATTGACTTCTAGTACTCTTACCTTTACCACTTGCCCAACCTTGACGATCTGACTAGGATCGCTGACGAAGTTGTCGGACAACTGGGAGACATGCACCAGTCCATCTTGATGCACGCCGACATCTACAAACGCCCCAAAGTTGGCTACATTGGTCACTGTGCCCTCCAATTCCATCCCAGCGACTAAATCTTTGATATCCTCAATCCCTGCCTTGAAGGTGGCATATTTAAACTCTGCACGAGGATCGCGTCCTGGTTTTTCGAGTTCGCTGATGATATCACGGAGGGTAGGTTCACCGATTGTGTCAGTGATATATTTTTTCAAGTCTACTTGCTTGAGTGCTGTACCCAATTTTGTCGGCTCGGTTAGCGGTATGTTTACATCTTTAGCAATTGTAGCCAGGATACTATAGCTTTCAGGATGAACGGCGGTATTGTCCAAAGGATTTTCACCGCCCCGAATGCGGAGGAATCCAGCGGCTTGTTCGTAAGCTTTTGGCCCTAATTTAGCAACTTTAAGCAGTTGTTTGCGGTTTTTAAAAGCTCCATGCTCGTTCCGATAGGCGATGATATTATTTGCAACTACCGGACTTAAACCAGATACAAACGTCAGCAGTTCTTTCGATGCAGTGTTGAGATCGACACCGACATAGTTCACACAGCTTTCGACAGTATCATCGAGTTTCTTTCGTAATAATTTCTGATCGACATCATGCTGATATTGACCAACTCCAATTGACTTAGGATCGATCTTAACTAGTTCAGCCAGCGGATCTTGTAACCGTCGCCCGATGCTAATTGCGCCGCGCACGGTAATATCTAAATCGGGAAATTCAGAGATCGCCACATCACTGGCTGAATAAATCGAAGCACCCGATTCATTCACCATCACTTTAATCGGTTTCGGTTCAATATCTGCTAGAAGTTCGATTACAAATTGGTCAGTTTCACGTCCAGCAGTACCATTGCCGATCGCAATCAATTCTATCCCATACTTTTTGATAAACTGTTTAACAGTATTCGCCGCCTGTTGACGTTGATTCGCGGCTTGATGGGGATAAACTGCCTCATACGCCAGATACTTACCCGTCTCTGATAATACCGCAACTTTACAGCCACTGCGGAAGCCAGGATCGATCGCTAGCGTCGGTTTCATCCCCGCTGGAGCTGATAGTAATAGTTCGCGTAAGTTGGTTTCAAAGTTAGAAATCGAACCAATATCTGCCTGCAATTTACACTCAGCACGAACTTCATTTACCAGAGACGTTTTCATCAACCGATTAAAAGCATCCTTGAGCATCCCCTGATAAAATTCGCGAATCGCTGGTAGTTTAGTCTTAATCTCTTGTCGATCTAAATACTCACACACATCATCTTCACCAAATTCCAATTCCAGCTTGATTACTTTCTCGCCTTCGCCTCTAAACAAGGCAAGTAAATTGTGTGGCGCAACTTTACCAATCGATACTGCATATTTCCGATACATCTCATATTTAGTTGAGCCTTCCTCGACATCATCCTTGATGCTCGAAACAAATCCACCCTCAGACTGAATATACTCACGAATATAAGCACGTAAATTAGCTTTGTCAGCAGTTGATTCAGCGATAATATCTGAAGCTCCAGCTAAAGCTTCGGCGGCTGTCTTGACACCTTTTTCTTCATTAATATATTTAGCTGCTTCTACCTCTAATTCCACAGGTTGAGCAGTTGGCGAATTAAGAGCACGAATTAACTCAGCTAGTGGCTCCAACCCTTTCTCTTTAGCAATCGTCGCTCTTGTGCGTCGCTTAGGCTTGTAGGGTAGATATAGATCTTCTAATTCAGTCTTGAGCAAGCAATTCTCGATCTTAGTCCGTAGTTCTGGAGTGAGTTTGTCTTGAGACTCGATCGAGCTAATAATACTCTCTTTTCGCGCGGATAATTCAGTTAAATAAGTAAATCTCTCTTCCAGTTCTCGCAATACAATCTCATTCATCTCATCGGTACGCTCTTTCCGATACCGTGCAATAAATGGAATCGTTGCGCCCTCTGCAAATAAATCTAGGACGTTCTGTACGATATTCGGATTTAAGTCCAGTTCGGTAGCAATTTGAGCGCGGATGTCTAACATAAATAATCTGTACTTCTTAAATCGTGAGCTGTTCTTTTAATTATTCACCTGATTTCAGGTTCTTTTCTGAATGCCTTACTCCATAATATTATCTCGATTATCTGAATCTCGATCCTGAAATATTGATGTCAATCCTGCAATTTTGACAGGAGATCTATCTTTGAACTCAACTACCAATGATAATTCCCCACCCATTGCGGCAATATAACTTTGCAAAGTCGAAACTAGTAGATCCGCACGACGTTCGAGTCGTGAAACATTTTCTTGGCGCATATTTAGTAATTCCCCCATCCGAATCTGGGTAAACTCTCTAGCTTTGCGTAAGTCCTGTAATGTCATCTCTTCGGCAATTAACTCAGTTGCCCTTTCCTTGATTCTTTCTTGCCGATCGAGTGGTAAACTCGCAATGATATCATTAACATTTCCGATCATTTATTATTTATCTCCACTTCAAAGCTGGGATGTAATTGGACTAGCCATTCCATATTTTCCTATTATGCCTCACGCAGCATATTATAGGCGATCGAGTATCGACCAGCAATACTCACTGTTAAGTGCAAACACAAAAATGTAGACAAACCTGTCTGTCTGAAATATAGTTATTGAATGGATACACAAAACTCATCTGGCAATACCCGTACTAAAATCCTCGAAACGGCATCACGGCTGTTTTATGAGCAAGGCTACTATCTAACGGGGATTAACCAAGTCATAGCAGAAGCAGGTGTGGCTAAGGCGAGCTTTTATTACCACTTCTCTGCCAAAGAAGATTTGTGTATTGCCTATCTGGAGAAACGTCATCAAGATTGGTTCGTCTGGCTACGGGCAGAAGTCGAACGGAGCGAAGAACCACTGGAACAGTTGTTAGGTTTGTTCACCTTTCTAGAACGGTGGCTAACGAATAGTGACTTTAGAGGCTGTGCTTTCTTAAATATTACGGCTGAATTTCCGTCACAAGATCATCGAATTAGGCAGCTAGTTATCAACCATAAAGATGCTTTACAAGCTTATATTCGTCAGATTATTGCTAGCTTTGATATCACAGGTAGTGACAATGATTCGCCCTGCTTAGTTAATACTATTTACTTATTATTTGAAGGGACAATCTGCCAGTGTCAAATGTATCAAACAACTGAGCTTATCAAAAGTACGAGAGAAACTGTACGGCAGCTAATAACTTCTAGCCTATGTTTGGACGTGAATTACACAGAGCATTAATTAAATAATAAAAGAAATAACTATGATGAATTTATTTGAGAAATTGAAGGGAGACAATGCTAAATTACCGCCCAAACATTCAATCAGGGCAGTTGTAGTAGCTTGGCTGGGTGGCTTTGTGGCGATTAGTGCAGTTACATTACTCTCGAATACCTTTTCGACGGCACTTGTATTAGGTTCTTTTGGCGCGTCCTGCGTTTTGATTTTTGGGTTTCCTGATGTGCCATTTTCACAACCGCGAAATGTGATTGGTGGTCACTTTTTAAGTTCATTAATTGGCTTAATCTGTTTGACACTTTTTGGATCAACCTGGTGGGCTGTATCAATCGCGGTTGGTACTTCTATTGCGATGATGATGCTCACCCGCACAACCCATCCACCCGCAGGTTCAAATCCCGTGATTATTTACTTGCTCAAACCAGCATGGAGTTTTTTGCTGTTCCCTACTCTACTTGGCGCGATAGTTTTAGTATTTGTTGCCGTTATTTACAACAATTTAGCAAACGATGGTAAATATCCAAAGTATTGGTAGTCACCTGGGCTAGGTTGCGAATACTCCTACTGATAAGTATGATTTTGCAGACTATGGACAGCATCGGTAAAGCAGCGATATCTTAAGTTAAAGCTAAAGCTTGCTAATTTTAGCAAGCTTCTGTTACATTTGTTAATATAATTTAACAATGTTTAATCAACTTTACCTCAGTTAGGTTAGTACTTGCGCCTGTCCAACGGAGCAACTGCGCCAACAACTTAGCAATCTTACTGCTACTGGCTAAAACCCAGACGCAGACGGCGAAAGCTTGAGTCGATAATAATCTAGATGTCTGCGTTTTAAATCATGCTTTATCCCCAACTTATCAGTGCTAAGGATCTGCTGCAACAGTACGATCGAGGCAGCCTCGACTTTCGGCAAAGCAAGCTGAGATCGATCGATCTGAGCGAATGTTACCTTGCGGGGATAGACTTGACTCAAGCTGAACTTAATGATAGTAATCTAGCTCAAGCCAATTTACAGGGGGCAAATCTGACTGAAGCAGTATTTGTCAAAGCGATGATGTGGCGGGTGGATCTGCGTGGAGCAAGGCTGACGGGGAGTAGAGGCGATCGAGCGAACCTAATTCGGGCTAATCTGAGTAGAGCTATTTGCGATCGAGCCGTCTTGTACAGAGCTGATTTACGGCTAGCAGACTTAGAATCTACCGATTTGAGTCAAACCGATTTGTCGGGGGCGAATTTGAGTTATGCCAACCTGACAGGCGCGAATCTAGCGGGAGCGAACCTCTGCTATGCCAATCTGACAGGCGCGAATTTAACCAATGCGAATCTCAGTCGTACTAAATTAGATCGGGCAATTGTCGCCAATGTCTGCTGGGATGGCAGCATTGTGGATGATTTGGAATTGAGTCGAGATCGAGTGGAGCGAGCATCTGCCCAAATCGTGACTAGTTTTGCTCAACAGGTACGCGGCGAATGAAAAATTCCAAATCTCTATTACCCGAACTGCTCCAGTTATTTCCCGAACTTAGGGCACAAGTCTACTTCAAGACGACACTAACCGCCATTTCCCACGCGATGGAAGATTTGGTACTGGCTAGTAATGAGCAGCCGCTAGTAATTGCCAACTTCCAGCAGGAACGTTATTATCGCCAGGAATCCGCCCGATATCAAAAAATTGCCCAGCGCACAGATCGAGTCTACGTCCTAGCCGCACCCGAAACTGATTTTGCTTCCGCGCCCGCATCTTTTGCCACGGTGGGATTAGAGCAAAGTGATGAACTGGCTCAAGAGTGGCATTTAGCCATTGTCGGTGAGAACTACAGTGCTTGCCTGATTTGTCGTGAGTATGCCGCCCCTGTGGGTGCAATCGATCTCGATTCAGCCCGTCAATTTAGGGGATTTTGGACATTCGATCCCGCTGTCAGTCGTCAAGCCGCAGCCTTGTTACTTCAGCGAATTGGGGATTATCGTCCCGATTTAGCTAGTCAAATCGATCGGGAAAAACAGCGTAGCATCACTGAGAAACTACCACCGCAATCGACTGAATCGCTATCAGCAGAGTTATTTATCAATCGACTCGTCACATATCTCCAAGCCAGCCAACATCGACATGTGAAAGCCTATCAGCGGATTGTCGGGCAAGAACGTCAAGAGCGGCTAATTAATCGGTTTACCGCCGCGATTCGTCAGTCACAGACGATCGAAGACATCCTAGCGATTACAATTCGGGAAGTAGCTCAATTATTTGGCCAATCTCGCTGTTTACTATCTCGCTTACCACTAGAACCCGCCACAACTGAATACTTAGCTAGTCATCCGCACTTCGAGCCATTGTTGAATCAAGGGCAAATTGTATCAATTGCCGATGTCAGTCAGGATTCAGGCATTCAATCTCATCTAGATCTCCAGACGCGATTAGCCCAATCCCAGATCCAAGCTTGTTTACTCGTGCCAATTTTTATTGCGGCAACCGCACAAAATGAGTATCGTCAGCAGTGTTTAGGCGTATTGGAACTCCATCATGCTAGCCCTTATTTGTGGTCGATTGCCGATCGAGATTTGCTGAGATCGATCGCCGAGCGTGTCGGGATCGAACTATTACAGGCACAGACTTTCGTCGATCTTCGGCAGATGAACAAGGAGCTAGCGGCGATTAAGCAGACGCAAAATAATCTGATTGCTATCGTCGGGCACGAACTCCGCACGCCCCTATCGACGATTCAGGTATGTTTGGAAAGCCTAGATGCTGAACCCGATATGCCCGCCAAATATCAACAGTCAATGGTAGAAATTGCCCTGACTGACTCCGCGCGACTGCGGAAGTTGATCGAAGATTTCCTATTACTCTCTCGATTAGAGAGCAATCTCGCCACCTGGCAACTGGAACCCCTCGATCTGACTGACTCGCTGTCGATCGCAGTTAGCAACCTTCAAGCAGCCTCCCAGCCAAGAGAGTTACCTTCGATCGTCATGGATCTTTCACCCACCTTGCCGCTGATTATTGCCGACAATGAAGCCTTATTTCAACTGTTTAGCAAGCTGTTGGATAATGCCTGTAAATTTACCCCTGCGACAGGTACGATTACGCTCAAAATCGGTGAAGTAACTACTGCCCAAATCCCCCCACAATCGATGCTAGAAGTCGAAATTGCCGATACAGGCTGCGGAATTGAACCCGATCGACTGGAGACAATCTTTGACAGGTTTCATCAAGAGGAAGGCTTTCTCCGTCGCGCTGTCGGCGGTGCAGGTTTGGGGCTATCAATCTGTCGGCAATTAGTTCGTCAACTAGGTGGACAGATCTGGGCAACTTCTATAGGGGTTGCTGATAAAAGCCAAAACTCAGACACAGAAGGAGATATAAGCTGTAAAAAGTTACTTAGGTTCAATGAAATCGGCTAAAATCAACTAAAATTAGTGAAGACATCGACATATCGTAGAAGTTCACGGGGCTAAG
>JANNDL010000073.1:0-27704 GCA_031387665.1 Chamaesiphon sp. OTE_75_metabat_95
TCAAAAATCATGAGTTGACTGGACGAATATTTGACAATCAGTATGACTTGGCTGTCGCCGTGATGAACGGAATGAAGGCTCGTGGCGATCGATACAACTACACTCTTGATCGTTTTATATTTAATTCCACCTAGCTACTTACCAGAAAACTGATTGAATCTAATGCTAAATCTATTGCAGCGAATAGCACCAGCATTGACAGCGAACGTAAGGCAATTAGAGAATTGCGTCGGACTATTCGTGAGTCGAGATTAGATAACTTAGATCGTCACAGAGATCATCAAGAGCGAACTAATGCACTTTATGATAGTCTCGATGATTTGCAGGACGATATTAAAGAAATCGGTAAGAAGATTGATAGAAAGAATCTCTCAGAAGATTGATATACATTTACCATAAAAGAACTTAAAGTTTATGAATCAGCTCCCTGAAATAGATGATGATTTGCAACCAGAATACGACTTTGCCCAACTCACTGTTGTCGATTGTGGAGAGGGACGAAAGAAATCGAATATCACGCCAGCAGAATGGCATAAAATAGCATCTAACAATCCGAGCTTTGCTTTTCTTCATGATCCAGAAGAAGATATCTATACTCTCGAAGATGGTATAGCTGTAAGTTATGAAGAGTAAGAAACTGCTTCTAATTGGCGGTGCATCACACGTAGGAAAATCAACATTGGCTAGATCGATAGCAGCTCATCCTAACTGGAATTACTGTTCTACAGACAAGTTAGCTCGCCATCCTGGTCGTCCGTGGCAACCACAATTAATTGATATTCCCAAACATGTTATTGAGCATTATCAATTACTATCAGCGAATGAACTAATCAAAGATGTTCTAGATCACTATCGCGAAAATGTGTGGCGATCGATCGAAGATATTGTTACTTCTCATGCAACCGATATCTCATCTGAGAATATGATAATCGAAGGTTCGGCTTTATTACCTGACTTGGTAATTAATCTAGATATTGATAATATTCTTGCTAGCATCTGGCTCACGGCTAGTAATGAATTTCTCAAAGAGAGAATCTATCTTGCCAGTCAATATGAAACAAAATCTCCATTTGAACAAATGTTGATAGACAAATTTTGGGAACGTAACTGCTTGTTGAACGATCGAATCATTGATAGTGTGGATCGATTGGGATTGGTCAAATTAAATGTTGAAGCGGCATCCACGCCGGATGAGCTGATGAACCAGTGTCTGTCAGCAATCTAAAATAGTGTTTTTGGTCTGATTCGATTTGCTTCATCTACTAGCTTAATCTTCTCATCGCCAGTACTTAGATAAGCGATCGAGCGCAGTACTTTCTCTAAGCCTTGTCTGAGTTTGATCTCCTGGAATGGTTGCCCTAGAATCATTAGATTATTTTGAGCGGTAATGGCTTTGGATGTGAGTAGATTTAGGGCGGTTTCTAATACTTGACGATCGAGTCGATATTTTTCAATTCCTTCTAGAGTGAGAGCTTCGACTGTTTGGGTGGCTGATTCAAGCTCTTTGAGTGTGGGTGCGGGATGTTTGGGGAGATTGATGGCGACGGGTAATTGTCGATCGACCAAAATTCTAGCGATTTCGACTTTGGCTCTGGTGTAGAGATTGGATGTGGGTGGCACTTGTTGGAGGGCGGTGACGGCGGCATTGCGATCGCCTTGCATCAAGCGACAGCGGGCTAGACCGAAGGCTGAGGTGGGATAATTGAGGTCTGTACGCTCGACTAGTTCGTACATTTGGGCGGCGAGGGGATAGTTATTGCCCTGCTCGGCGGCGATCGCAAAAGCCAGTTTGGGGGCGAGTTCACCAGGTAGATCGAAATAGACTCGATCGAATGCTGCTTGCGCTGCTTGAGGCTGATTTTGAGCTAGGAGTGATTTACCGCGATACCAGTCTACACGCCAGTCCCACGCATCTTGGATCGCTACTTGTTCGAGTACCAGTTCGGCTTCGGTGTAGTCGCCCGCAGATTCAGTGGCACCGCGTTCGATCAGGCTATCTGCTAGTCGGAGTTTAGCTTCGATCGATGTGGGTAGTTGTTTGACGACTTGGCTCAATTGTCCAATGCGACGATCTAGATTGGCGATCGTCATGGCATTCAAGATCGCGTTAAAGCCTAGATCTTTGGTATCAATTAGCAGATGAGGTAGCTGTAAGTAGCTAGGCTCGATCGGACTGAAATCACCCCCTGCGGTGACTGATAATCGATCGCCATCAAATAAACTACTAGTTGCTGGGCGCGGGGTTTTGGTTTCAGCGGCGACAACTTCGCGAAGTACACCCAAAAGCTGTTCCGCCATCTCTTCGGCAGTCTGAAACCTGTCGTCCGCAGATGGGGCAGTGGCTTTGAGCAGGAAGCGATAGAGGGACTCTTGGCTAGCGAAAACGCTATCTGACTGGGCACTGGGCAGTGTGTATTGATACTCGGTGCTAAAGCCAGAAATATTTGTAACCAATACGGCCAAAGTTCGACCGATCGTAAATAAATCTGTGACGATCGTTGGTCCTTCCCCAGCTTCGGGAGCGGTATAGCCGATCGTCCCATAGATGTCACCATCGGGGTCATCTAGCCGCCTTGCACCGCCCAAATCGATTAATTTAATATCATCCCCTTCGAGCATGATGTTATCGGGTTTGAAGTCACAATAGACCAAACCTTGCTGATGGAGGTAGCCAAACGCGCCCAACACCCGATGAATATAAGCGATCGCTTCCGATACAGGTAAAATTCCTCGCTCTTTGCGAATCTCTTTGAGGGTTTTACCCCCCACATATTCCATCACGATATATCCTTCGGATTCATGGGTGACGAAGTTATAAATCCCGACGATATTCGGATGTTTGACTGCTGCTAAAAATTGCCGCTCTGCCAGGGCTACCGCCGCACTTGCTGCATCTTCGCTATTTAATAAACCCTTGAGGACGACATACCGTGAGAGTAATTTGTCGAAGCCTAAATAGATCCAGCCTAAACCACCATAAGCGATCGCCCCTTTGACTTCATACTGCGCGCCAACTACATCGCCAGGAGCTAGACTCGGGACGAAATTATATTTCTGTCCGCACTTGGTACAAAAACCTTTATCGCGCTTGGCAGCCTGGTTACAGCCTGCACAGAATCGTTTATTTTCAGGTACTTTTGCCTCGACTAAGATCGCTAATTCAGGTGCTGTCGAGGGTAATTCGGGAATCGAAACTAATCCTGCACCTAGTTGACGACGACTAGTTTTCGATATTGTGGGGGCACTGCGACGGGTACCACGGGACGAGCGATTGCTGGTGGGACTCGAACCTGTGCCAGTCACTGACGCGCTATTTGGTGCCGTTCTGAGACTTTGGGAGCTAGTTTGAACTGGTTTATTGCTTGCTGTTGCCGCGAGGGCTAGATCTAGTTCGGATTGAGACTTTAACGCCGCCATCCCACAGACATCGCAGTAGCCGTCATCGATCGAGCCAGTACAGTTATTGCGAGTGCAAGTTAGTTTCGACATACGTTGAGACTAGAAAATAGAAGTACTAAATTTGGTTTAGACTAGTAGCAACTAATCTCCTCATGCAAGATTCATAGTAGTGAGTCTGGCATCTATGTTATGAATTATTTGCAGGAAGACGACTGAGAATTGAATCTGCTTTTTGTTCTAGCGCATTGAGCTTGCGTAAAATTGTGGGACGGTCTTCATCAATTGAGCCTAGCAAAGCTGCAACTCCTTGTTGGGTATTCACTAGAATTTGGTTATTAGCTTCGAGTAGTTCGATTCTTCTTTGATGCTCTATTCTCTCTTCATCTCTTTTCAACCTGTCTGTGGCGGCTTGGTCTAACATCGCTTGGACGGCGCGAGAGTTAGATTCAATAATCTGGTCATGCTTGGCGATCGATCGAGTGTTAGCCTCAACGAGTGCTTGGGTTTCTCGCTGTGAAACTGCAATTGATTGTAATAAGAGCTGGATTTCTTCAAAAGTCATTTATTAATTTCCAGATTTGAACTATTTTATATCCGTAACCATTAATATTTTATCAGTCATTGCGAGTGTAAGCTAGTTTCGACATTTAGTTAGGCTCCCCACAAAAGTTAAAGCTATCATTATCTCTAGTGTTGTTTATATTCCCTAAATCTCAGCCGCAACTGTTGGTAGAACTACTTCAGGGATAACTGCGGGAGTAGCTTTTTTTACTTTAGTTTGTTTAGTACCAAAGGTTAATACTCGATCTACGCAATCAACAAAAATCGTATCACCTTCGCCAAAAGTAGTTTCGAGAATTTTGGTGGCGATCGGATTTTGTAACTCCCTCTGAATGGCGCGTTTGAGTGGTCGCGCACCATAAATTGGATCGTAGCCAACGTCGGCGAGATAATCCTGGGCGGCAGATGTCAGTTGAATCTTGATTTTTTGATCTGCCAACATTCGTTCGATCTGGTGAATTTGAATTGTGACAATTTGCCGCAATTCGGTTTTCTTGAGTGGCTCAAAAATAGTCAATTCATCGATTCGATTGATAAATTCAGGACGGAAATGTAAGCGCAAAGTATTAGTAACCTGTTCGCGGAGATCGTTGGTTTGAGTATTGTCTCGATCTGGATTGAGTAATGTATTAATAATCTGGTCGCTGGCAATATTACTCGTCATCACGATTACTGTATTGCAAAAGCTGACGGTTTTGCCTTTGGAATCAGTGATTCTACCGTCATCTAATACCTGTAACAGGATGTTAAATACATCAGGATGAGCTTTTTCGATCTCATCGAATAGCACGACAGAATAAGGATGGCGACGAACGGCTTCGGTGAGTTGTCCACCATCTTCATGTCCCACATATCCAGGTGGGGCACCGATTAGGCGAGAAACCGCATGTTTCTCCATATATTCAGACATATCCAGCCGCACCATTGCTTCATCGCTGTCGAATAAAAACTCAGCTAGAGCGCGGGCTAGCTCAGTTTTACCGACACCTGTTGGTCCCATAAATAGGAATGATCCGATCGGGCGGTTAGGATCTTGCATCCCTGCACGGGCGCGACGAATTGCCGCTGAGACTGCGCTCACAGCTTCATGCTGACCGATCACCCTGTTGTGGAGGTGAGATTCGAGTTGGAGCAGTTTCTGGCGTTCTGAGGCAAGCAGGCGGTTGACGGGGATGCCCGTCCATTTGGCGACGATTTCGGCGATGTCGTTTTCGGAGACTTGTTCGCGGAGGAGGGTGGAGCCTTGGACTTGGACTACGGCAAGCTCGGACTCCATGACGCTGCGCTCTTTTTGGAGTTTGGGGATTTCGCCATACTGAAGTCGTCCGACGGTGGCGATTTCACCTGCGCGTTCGGCTTGTTCGCTTTGGACTTTGAGCTGCTCTTCTTGTTCGCGGAGACTTTTGATGCCGTCGAGGAGTTGTTTTTCACCTTGCCATTGGTTAGTCAATTCTTCCTGTTTGACTTTGAGAATAGTAATCTCAGCATCGATTTTTTCCAGGCGTTCCTGGGTGGGGCGATGGGTATCACTGGTGAGAGTTTCGTCTTGAAGGGAGAGATTTTCCATCTCCAACTGCATTACCCGTCTGTCGATCGATTCGAGTTCGGTGGGTTTGGAGGTGATCTCCATCTTGAGTTTGGCGGCGGCTTCATCGACGAGATCGATCGCTTTGTCAGGCAGGAACCTGTCGGCAATATAGCGGCTGGACAGGGTTGCAGCGGAAACTAATGCCGCATCGCTAATTTTGACACCGTGATGAACTTCATAACGTTCTTTCAAGCCCCGCAGGATCGAAATCGTATCTTCCACCGTCGGTTCATTCACCTGAACGGGCTGAAATCTCCGTTCTAGGGCGGGATCTTTCTCAATATACTTGCGGTACTCATCGATCGTCGTCGCACCGATACAGCGCAATTCTCCTCGCGCTAGCATGGGTTTGAGCAGGTTGCTGGCATCCATCGCTCCTTGATTTCCACCCGCACCGACGACAGTATGGAGTTCGTCGATGAATAGGACGATTTGTCCGGCTGAATCGGTGACTTCTTTGAGCACCATCCGCAGCCGTTCTTCAAACTCGCCTCGAAGTTTCGCCCCAGCGATCAAACTACCCATATCGAGGGAAATTAAAGTGCGCCCTTTGAGTGATTCAGGCACATCACCATTGACGATTCTTTGGGCTAGTCCTTCTGCAATGGCGGTTTTACCTACGCCTGGTTCACCAATTAGGATTGGATTGTTTTTCTGGCGACGGGATAGTACCTGAACAACGCGGCGGATCTCTTCATCCCGTCCAATTACTGGATCCATCTTGCCCGCTCTAGCGGCTTCGGTGAGATCTCGCCCGTACTTGGGTAGGGCTTCACCACTGACTTCTGGCGTTGGGGTAGGTGTGGCTTTGGGCGTTGTCGTTCGGACTTGCCTAATGGCGGCTTCCAACTGAGATCTGTCGAGATTAAATGGTTTTAATAATCTTCGCCCAACTCGATCGTCTTCACTCAAGGCTAATACTAAGTGATCGACGGCGATAATCGGGTCTTGCCAGTTCTCTCTGGCTGCTTCAGCTCGATCGAGTAATACATCCAATCCTCTCCCTAGATACAAGTCTACAACCTTGTCCAGCCTGGGCTGACGGCTAGTAAATTCTTGCAATTGCCGCAGCAATATATCGACATCTACCCCCAACCGCGCCAAAATTTTTGGCGCGACATCTTGCTGCTCCAACATCGCGATTGCTACATGTTCTACTTCCAACTGCTGATTGGAAGATCTTCGGGCTACATCCTGTGACTTAATGATTGCATCCCAGGCTGGTTCTGTGAATTTGGTAGGATCGGTAGGCTGCATGTCTAGGGGCTGGGGATGAGTCTGAGTGTTTGTTTAGTATATCAAAGGAAGCTCTGTTTTTCGGTGGGATTCCCAATTGGAGGTCTAGATTTTGGCGTTGCTAAAATTGACTTACATTTTGCACCATTAAACGTCAACTGCGGAGAATGGTCTCTAAACTTACTCATATTTACTATCCACCATCCACTAGAAAATATGTTTTGATCCAAGATGTGGATTGAGTGACTGAAGACTGGGGAAATTATAGAAGCTCAAATAACTGTTATGATGGGCTTGAACTTATCCCTCACAACAAAAAGGCGAAGATTAATATGGTGCAAGCACCTGTAGCTCCGGTGGTGCTGGTAATTTTAGACGGTTGGGGATATCGACCAGATATCCAGGGAAATGCCATCGCTCAAGCCAAAACACCGAATATTGACAGCCTGTGGACTGCTTATCCCCACACACTGATCAGCACATCTGGCAGAGCAGTAGGATTGCCAGACGGACAGATGGGTAATTCGGAAGTCGGACATTTGAACATTGGCGCAGGGAGAATTGTCCCGCAAGAATTGGTGAGAATCTCTGATGCTGTCAAGGATGGAAGTATTCTCAAGAATCCTGCACTGATCGAAGTTTGTAAAGCTGTCAAACAACAGCAGCGTAAGTTGCATCTCATGGGGCTGTGTTCTGATGGTGGGGTTCATTCCCACACCGATCATTTGATTGGATTGTTGCAATTAGCTAAAGATCAAAATATCACGGAAGTCTGTATTCATGTCATCACTGATGGGCGGGACACCGATCCGCGCGATGGTTTGTTAGCTGTCCAAAAAATTGAAGCTGCGATCGAAAAAATCGGTGTTGGCAAGATCGTAACAGTCAGTGGCCGCTACTACGCACTCGATCGAGATAACCGCTGGGATCGAGTCAAGCTAGCTTATGACGTGATGACTGGATCTGGTGCAGGCACTGGCGAAACAGCCGCTACTGTCTTGAACAATAGCTACACCGCAGATAAAACTGATGAATTCATCAGCCCGACGAGAATTGCTCCAGGGGCGATCGAATCTAATGATGGTGTGATTTTCTTTAATTTCCGACCTGACAGAGCTAGACAGCTCACCAGTGCCCTGGTGAGTCCAAAATTCACTGGCTTTGTTCGCGAACAAATTACCCCATTAACTGTAGCTACTTTCACTCAATATGACTCGACACTCCCCGTACTAGTTGCGTTTGAGCCACAACAGCTCAAAAACCTCCTCGGTGAAGTTATTGCCGAACGTGGTCTGAAACAGTTTCGGGTCGCCGAAACTGAAAAATATGCCCACGTAACTTATTTTTTCAATGGTGGACTAGAACAACCGTTGGCAGGCGAGGATCGGGAGTTGATTCCCAGTCCTCAGGTGAGTACATACGATCGCGCTCCAGCAATGTCGGCGATGACAGTGACAAATGTGGTGCTCAAGGCGATCGCCAAACAGCAATATGCTTTAATCGTGGTTAACTATGCCAACCCCGATATGGTCGGACATACGGGCAAACTAGAACCAACTATTCAAGCGATTGAAGCTGTCGATGCCTGTCTGGGCATCCTCCTCGCAGGTGTAGGTAAAGTTGGCGGCACGACAATCATCACCGCAGATCATGGCAATGCTGAATATATGTGCGATGAACAGGGCAATCCGTGGACAGCACACACCACCAATCAAGTCCCACTGATCTTGGTAGAAGGCGAACGCCGCCAACTTCAGGGACATGGTACCGATGTAATCTTGCGTGAAGACGGTAAATTAGCAGATCTGGCCCCGACAATTCTCGAAATCCTCCAGATTCCCCAGCCTGTAGAGATGACGGGTAAATCGATGGTAGTTCCTACTCTAGTAGAGTTTCAGCACACTCGATCGCCGATGCGTGTTGGCGTGTAAGCAGATACAATAAGTTTGAAGACTATTAAGATTTAAAAATACTAAATGAATATTGTTAATATTGTTGAGATTATTTGGTGCGTGTCTGCATTTGGTTTGACGGCAATGGTCTTGCTTCACAGTCCCAAAGGCGATGGAATCGGTGGAATTGGTGGTCAAGCTCAGTTATTTGCCAGCACCAAAAGTGCCGAAAGCAACCTGAATCGGATTACCTGGGGTTTATTTCTAGTATTTATCACGCTGACGATCGTTCTTAGTGCTGGCTGGCTGACTAATGGAGCTGTTCCAGTCGAAGTTTCACCTGTTGGCAACTAGTTAGAAGGCGGCGTAAATCGAGTAGGGGCAATTCATGAATTGCCCCTACTCGATTTGCCAGAGACGAGCGAAAGAAATGGTATGCTCATTTCCACCGCCTTCTAACTAACGTTAGTTAGAAGTTGGCTACTATCTAGACAGTGCTCATTGAATTCTTGAACTATCAACTACTTCTAAGGTCCGGCAAAAACTGCGTTCTCGATGTCCTGACGACTGAGGGAGTATTTGAATGTCCGATAAATACTAGGCGGAGTATCGGAGATCGAACTAGGCACGGTCGCCGCGTGATATCTGACGGTCAGCTCTTCGACATCTAGGGACAATTCCGCGTGCCAATCGGGTCGATTAATGTGCCAGCAATGCAGCTCATTGTCATCTTGCTCACAACCCATCGATAGTAGCCATTGTTCGATTTCTGGTAATGGATGATTGTACAGTGGCGTATCAGTCGGTAGTAGGGTCATGGATGGCATTGATTCAGAATTGATGAGATACAAAATATAATCGACTTAACCTATTTTAGATCGATTACTTGGGTATTTAGGCGATCGATATCAATTTAGAGCCAAATATCTGAGGTAATTGCCGCTAAATCTGCTGGCGTATTACAGTTGACGAGACAACGCGGCTCGGCAATTACCAGTTCTGTCACCATATTCATCTTCAGCCAGCCTTGGAAAGATTGTCCGCCCCCATTGATGTATTCGATCGCTGAGTCACGGCAAATTTGTCGATAAAAGCCACACAAAGGCTCCCAACCTTTGGATAGATGTCGAGGTAGATAAGCGACGCTCTGGCGGTCAATAGAGGGCAATCGATCGATCCAGGACTGGATGACTGGGGGTGATAAGTTCGGCAGATCGCAGGCGAGGAGGAGTACCCAGTTGGTGTTGATTTCCGCCAACGCTTGGGCAAAAGCGATTAGTGGACCTTGATGCGGTTGCTGTTCGAGGATAAAGTTGCATTCAGTCGGCAGGATCGCTCGATACTGTTCTATCCAAGGTGTCACCACATAAATCTGACCCAGATCTACACAGGTAGCAACGACATCATAAATCCGCCGAATCAATGGTACACCAGCGATCTCGATCGTCGCTTTATCCCGACCCATTCGAGTGCTCCGACCACCAGCCAGAATAATCGAACATAGCTCACTCGTCGCCATAATTTAGTACCCTGAAGGGATTCTAGCTGCTGGAATCGATTTGAGAGCCGCAGTAGCTGGCACTGGTTTGAGCTGACGGGGTGGCGCGCCGTGGACAAATACTGACATCTGTGGTTTAGGATCGACTAAACCACTCTCTTTCGCTGCTGCCGTTTGAGCCAGCTCTTGTTTGAGGGTTTCATTCATCACCCCTTGCTCGTGTTCTTGATTTTGCCACCGTCTTAATTGACCTTGCTGGGTTCTCCAGGTAGTTTGAGTGTGCATTGTATATCCATACACGATCGAACTCAATCCAAACACACTCCCAAACAGGATCATGGAAACTTTTTGGGCAGATCGGAGTGATTTGAGCCAGACTGGAGCTGGAGCCTGGGTCTGTAGTTGCCTGACTTGCTGCTGATGGAGATAATTGGCACCAACCATCGTCGATTTTGATGGTGCAGGCTTGGCAGCTAGAGATTTTTTACCTCGCTGTTTGGGAATTCCGCTCCCACGAGCTGCGGTACGGGAATTATTGAAGTCGGGTAGTCTATTTGATTGACGCATGTAGGAGATTGTGAGATATCTTCCGTTTGTATGTTAGCATCCTTCAGACCGAGATCAGTTTCAACTAAGCCAGCGATCGATGCAATCACAAACTATAATTCGATTAGTGAAAATTAGCTGCTGTACGATGGCTGGATGGCAAGTCGCCAGCTCGGTGATGGCAAATAATCTCCTCCCAAATGCCGACATTCCCGAGGAAGTGCTCAGAGCCGAAATTATTACTGAAGCGAGATCTCCGATTAATGGCACAGCTCTATCAGCTCAAGATTTTGCTGAACTAGTCGTCAATACCAAGCAACAGCTAGATCGGGATGATGCGATTGCGGCTACAACTAATCCAACGTTTAAGGAAGCAATCTTCTTACTGCGATTGCGTGGGTTTCTCAAATCGGTAGGAGTGCCGATTAAGTAATTGATAATTGATAGTATCAATTGTAGGGTGTGTTACTGCGTTGGCGTAGCCTACCTTCGGTAATAGCATAACGCACCAACATCACTATTCATCAGCCAGAAATTCTAGATAGCTAGCAGTCAAATCTTTGACGGAGAGATCGAAAAATTGCTGTCCATGTTCGGGTGTTGCCAGACTGGGATCCGAACCCATTCTCCCATCGGGATAACGACGACGAAAATCTGCCGCGCCGAGAATTTTGCGTTCTGAAGAGAGATTATTTGGATCTAATTTGCTCGATTTAATCGACTCAGGATATAGGTATTGAGTCAGAGCCACTTCTGAAGGTGTTGCATGTGAACCCTCTCGATCGCCATATAATTCTTTAGCTAGACGATAGACACTTCCTGACATAAACCAATTTGCTGTTTGACATTCTACTCGATCGGCATTGGGAATATGTAGATCTGCTAAGTGCGCGTATGTTTCTGAATAAGCGGCTTTGAGCGTTGCAATATTGCCGCCATGACCATTGATCAAAAAGAATTTGGTAAATCCAGACCGCACCAAACAGGTAATATAATCACGGATGACCAAAATCATCGTACTCGGACGCAGACTGATCGTACCAGGAAAACCAGTATGGTGTAACGCCATCCCCACATTAATCGTTGGTGCAACTAGAGCATTAGTAGCTACTCCCACTGCTTTGGCGATTCCTTCCGCACAAATAGCATCAGTCCCAATTAATCCCGTCGGGCCATGTTGCTCGGTCGAACCGATCGGTATAATTATGCCAGTAGATGTTTGGAGATATCCTTCCACTTCTGTCCAAGTACTCAAATGTAACTGCATAAAAATAGTTGATAGTTGATAATTGATAGTTGATAGTTAATTATCAACATTCTCCCACACCCCCACACTCCCACACCCCCTTGTCTTCCCTAGAATACGACATAGTAATCATCGGCGCGACAGCAGCAGCCCGAACAGCCGCAATCGAGGCTGTGAATCGACGGGCGCGGGTGGCACTAGTCATCCCCCACTCATCAGCTCAGTTCCAGAGTGGCTTCTATCCCTATGCTTTGGCACAAATAGCCAAATCTAGCCGCTCAAGTCGATCTCCGCTTCAGTTGCCATCTAGCTATCCCTGGCAGTATGCCGCGCTAGCTACTGAACGAATCGAACAACAGTCTAGTCCCGCATTATTAGCGGCGATGGGGGTAGATATCATCATTGGGAGTGGTGAATTTTGTCGTCGTCCTCGTTTAGCATTCAATATTAATCAGCGATATGTGCGTGCTTGTGCCTACTTGATCGCAACTGGATCTGTGGCGAATGATTCATCGATTCCAGGAATTCAGGCAGTAGGTTATTTGACTCTCGTTGATTTAGCCTATCTAAGAGAGAATCGCGAAATTCCATTAAAATGGGCAATTATTGGTTCGGAAGCAATCGGTGTAGAACTAGCTCAGACTTTGGCAAAACTAGGCTGTCAGGTTAAACTAATCGTTGAAACACCGCAGATATTGCCCTATGAAAATCTAGAGACTGCCAAGCTAATTCAGGCGCAGCTAGAAGCAGATGGTGTTCAAATCTATCTAGCAACTATTGTCCAGAAAGTCGATCGAGCAGATACCTGTAAATTAGTCTTGATTGAAGCTGAATCGATCGCTGTAGATGAAATTTTTATTGCGTTACCCGATCGACCATTGCTAGAATCATTGAATCTCGATGGTGTTGGGGTTGACTATACAGATCAGGGCATCTCAATTAACAAAAAGCTCCAAACATCCCATCGCCGAATTTATGCCTGTGGCAGTGTCTGCGGTAATATATTAGGTGGCTATCATGGTGAAAGCTTGACTCAATTTGAAGCCAAGATTGCTGTCAAAAATATTCTATCCTGGCGCAAGACTAAAATTAATTATGATAGTTACAATCATCTACCCTGGGCAATATATACCGATCCATCCTTAGCACGAGTTGGGGTGAGTATAAATACTGCGATCGATAGCCGTAGACAAGATCTAGTTATTCTCAAGCAGTACTTAAAAGATTGCCCCCAAGCAATTATTGACAACAATAATAGCGGCTGTTGTCAAATTATTGTCACTCACAAAGGTCAAATTCTCGGTGCTGAAATCGTTGGTCAAAATGCGCCAGAATTAATTCAAATACTTGCCATTGCGATTCAGCAAAAACTAAAAATTGCCGATCTAGTTGCCTTTCCCTATCTATCGCCTAGCTATGCCGAATCAATCTACCAAACTGCTCAACAATGGTCTGCTTTCGTTAATAAAAAGCAGGGGTTTAAATCACTCATCTTGAGGTGGATTGCGATTAAGATGGGGTTTAAACTCTCATCCTAATAAATCAATTATCAATTATCAATTATCAACTATAGAACTCATTTGAGATCTTTTTAGATCCTGGTGGAAGAGGGTAGGTTTTGCTCAAGATCAAACCGTAACATCGATAATTGTTAGCATGAACCTACCCCTACAGATCTATAAATATCCCCTAGTAACGACTCTCATCAGTTACCAGGGGATATTATCGCTGCTCTTTGCGTGCTACAAGTGGGCAACGTCGGACTCGAACCGACACGCTTGCGCGGATGATTTTGAGTCAACTGCGTCTACCAATTCCGCCAGTCGCCCTTATTTATAGCTTGCTTATCATAACGCATCGTGGGGTTATTTAGCAAGCATTGATAATTATCTGTCTGCGCCCAGCGATCGATCTCCTTTGCCCGCAAGACGGGGACAGGATGGCTGAGTTGCTCTGTTTGCACGGATGTGAGCATTTTGCCAACATCGGTGCTGCCAATCTCCTCATAGGCACGAGCCTGAGCTAAGAACGCATCGACATTTAGCAGTGGTGCTAGGAGTGGGGAGCCACCAGAAAGTTTCATCAAGACAGAAACGACTGTTTTGGGATCCTGGCTGACGAGTAGAGCAGCTCTGTCGCAACTAAATTCAGCACACCGTAACCATTGGAGCATCTGAGCCTGAAGGTTTTGAGCGATCGAATTGCCAATTCCAGGCACCAATCCACCTGTCGCCATCACAAGCAGATTTGCCAGGGTGAGATAAACGCCATGCTCACATTTGAGGTGTCCCAATTCGTGGGCGATTACAGCTTGCAGTTCGGCGGGTGTGAGTAAATCAACCAAGGAAGTATGGATCACAATAAACGGCTTTTTGCCGCGTACTGCCATCGTGTAAGCATTTGGAGCTGGATTCTGCTTAAGATAGAGTTGGGGAATCTCTAGATCGAGAATCTGACAAGCTTCAACGAGTAATTGATGAATATGCGGGAGTTGCTGTTCACCAATCAGCACGCTAGAAGCAATATTATTCAGATGCAGGAAGTCTTCAGTAACTCCGCCGATTAAATTCCGCACCAATAAGTCTAAGCCTGGAAGTCGGCGCAGACTAGTTGTAGCTTCTAAGTCCAGAGGATGTCGAAATCTGTCGGCTTTCAAACCAATTAATTGAGTTTTGGTGTTTAACATTTTTTTAAATGGTGAGTCGCTATTTTATAGAACCCATTTAAGATCTTCTGTCTTGTCGGTTTTTTATTCTGCGGCGTTTTTATGCGGGGGTTCCTTAGATTCAAAAAACGACAAGACACTCGCCCCCTACAGTCAGCTTGTAAAATGATGAGCTTGTAGGGGTAGGTTTGGGAAATTCTAGTCTTCAAAAATCAATTTTTCGATTCGTTTGAGACTTGCCCATTCCGGTTTGCGGGCAAAACCATCTTTAAAGTTAATCGTTACTTGATCGCGAACTTCAGGTGCAGCTTCGACGAGACTTTTGGCTAGCTCAATATGTTCTCGCACACCAGATTGCTTTGTTTCCAACATTCCGGCGGCAAGATTGATCCGTGTCTGAGCATCAAAAGGGTCGATTTTCATCGATTTTAGGGCAGCTTTAATTGCCAGTTGTGGCTTGTTATCGAGTAGATACAACCAAGATAGACATGTCCAAGCACTGTCTAATCTTGGCGATTTATTACAGACATTGATAAAGATTGGGATCAGTTTCGCCGGACTCTCACCGTCTTGATATGCTTTGATGGCATCATCAAATAATTGATTGGGATCGATCGCTTTGGTTTCAGTCATGAAATTGGTGAAAGGTGGATGGTGTATGGTGGATGGTGGACAAATCTTGTGTTTTGGTGTTGGGGAGTTAGAGTGATACTCATTTCCATTCACCATTCACACTTCGGCTACGCTCTGCTAAGGCAGACGCTATTGCTTACGCAAACACTCCGCTACCGCGAACAGTGCAAGCCATCCACCATTCACCTCATAATTAAACTGCAAAAGACTTGCCACAGCCACAACTTTGAGCGGCATTTGGGTTGGTGAATTGAAATCCACCGCCAATCATCGCATCGCTGTAGTCGAGCACCAGACCGTATACATATAACATGCTCTTGCGATCGCAGACTAGTTTGAAACCGTCATAGTCGCAAATTTCATCATCTGTGCGAATTTCACTCGGATCTTCAAAATCCATCACATAGGACATCCCCGAACAACCACCTTGACGCACACCAACGCGCAAGCAAAGATCTTTGCCTTGCTTTGCTCGCAACGCTAGGACATGCGCTTGGGCACTATCAGTCATTTGGATGCTGGGCTTACTGGGTTTGGCGGGGGTAATTACTTCAGTCATGGTGAGGACAAACTCCAAGGGTGAACGATCGCCGAAATTAAGATCTAAAACAAATTCAAACCTAATATCTATGTTAACTGTTCGCAACCAGGAGTTGGGAGTTGAGAGAAAATGTAACGTTTGTTGGCATACTTTCTAAATGGTCACACTGTATCATCACGATCGAAGACGCTCTCGCATTCGTTTAGTATGGATATATATTTCATTGCCCAAGTATTACTAATTTGCGGCGTAGTCCCAAAATCCGAACTCCGAACTCCGAACTGACTTATGACGGCGATTAGTCCCTCTACCCAACGACGACTCCTCCAACTTCCCCAACTGCCAACAGTCTGGGAGGGAGATCGGCGCAAGATGGCGCGGGTGGATGAGTCAGACTTTGCAGACAACCAATCGCGAGAACTGATTGTTTGGGTGGATGGGGTGGAATGTTTTGTTCGATCGA
Source organism: Chamaesiphon sp. OTE_75_metabat_95 (assembly GCA_031387665.1). Taxonomy (GTDB): domain Bacteria; phylum Cyanobacteriota; class Cyanobacteriia; order Cyanobacteriales; family Chamaesiphonaceae; genus Chamaesiphon. The sequence continues at coordinate 16,269 of JANNDL010000073.1, forward strand.
TGGAGGTAGTTAGTGAGAAAATGGGATCGGAAGCGATCGTCAGAGCACTAATCAAGGCGATGGAAGCCCCCCAAGCTCCGTCACAGCCTGCTCGTCCTCAGAAGATCATTGTGCGGGATCGACAATTACAGTTTTATCTGCGGGGAGTACTCCAAGATCTGGAAATCATCGTCGAGTATGTGCCGGAATTACCAATTATTGATGAATTATTCAGTCGGTTTGGAGAGATGTCTGGGGTGGGTACGCCCAAATTGCCACGTAAATATCTAGATTTACTTAAGGCGGAAGCTAGAGAAATTTGGGCTTTAGCTCCCTGGGAGATGTTCGCTGATTATGATGTGATCTCGATCGAGTTAAATCACTGGGATATTGATAAACTATACGTCTCGGTGATGGGGATGTTAGGACTAGAGTATGGCATATTACTCTATCGATCGGTTGAGTCACTCCAGCGATTTCGATCGATGGCTCTCAATGACGATGCCGCAATGGAGATGGAATCAGCTTTTCTAGCCCAAGATTGTATATTTCTGACCTTTGATCCAGTGTCAGAGCCGCTGTCTCGGCGAATTACCCCCGATCTCCAATCCCAGCTCGCCAGCCTCCCTGCAAAATTAATTGAGCCTAGCTTTGGAAACATTCACCCAATGGAGGGTATGCGTCCCTTCCTGTACGAAGAAGAGGCAATCGCTGCTTGTGTAGCATTAGCTGCATTTAAGGGGTTTCTGACTGCATTTGAGCGGCAACTCCAAGCAGACGACTTACCGAGGTTAACAAAACAGATCGAGGTGATGTTTCCAGATACGGAACTGCTCGAACAAGTAACGGTAGAAACCCTGCCTGAGCTATCAGCCGAATTGCTCGAAATGCACCTGGCACAGGAAGCTGGCAGTGAAAACGAGTTCGATCCATTGGAATTGCAGATTCAGGAAGATTTAATTCCCGATGACTCATTTATCAAGTTGAGCATCATGCCGTGGGACTTGGTGGGCTTGACGCGAAGATCGGTGATATATCATCAAACTAGCAAAGTCAAAGCAGTTGGGATCGGGTTGCCAATTATCACAATCCAAACTACTCGCGCCAAAGCTGCGGAAATTGTCGATCGAATTCAATCAGCAGGAGGCTTGCTGGGCATCTGCTTCAATCCAATCGCAGATGCGGATGGAGCTAGTTTTGATCTGGGAATCCTGCAATTAGCTGACGGTGAAATGCAACTCTTTGGCGAATTTTACCCAGAAAGTGCAATCCAGATCGACGAGCAAAAAAAGTGGCATCAGCAGAGCCAAAAAACTAAAGGTTATTGCGGGCTAATCATCGCAAATGGCTTGACAGGCAAAGCGCGTGAAAATCCAGGCATCAAGGAAACGATCGCTTTTCTAGAAACAAAGTCCCTCTCTAATGACGACTTGGGATTGGGCACGCTACAATTGATGCCGGATAGTTAGGCTTGAGGAACTTAGCCAAAACCTAACGCCTGAATAAAGTCTAAATTGTTAATTTAGATCGATCGAGTGGGAAGTATAGATTAGGATGTTTATTTTTATAGTATTGGATCGATCGGCGACTAGTACATGGCAAACTAGATTCAATCTTGATAAATTATTTAGTCTTGCAGTGATTCTCCCCGAAGGAGGCTACACCAACGACCGCAAGTTAAAGGGCATAGTTCTTAGTTATTTTCTCCTTTCGCTACCCTTTGTGAGGTTGCTCATCATATCTCTCCTATGCTTACCTGTTCCTACTGTAAATTAGCAAACCCGCAACACCACAACTTTTGCCAAGATTGTGGTAAGTCGCTCGATCTCGCTCTATGCAGTAGTTGTGGTGACGACATCGCCCCAGATGCTCTGAGCTGCCTGCCATGTGAATCGATCATTCCAACACCGAGTGTTGCTGACAGCGATACTTATTGGTGGGCAATTATTGAGCGAACCCCAGGCGCAACAGATAATGAAGTAGGCGAAGAATCAGCGATCTCAACAGTAGTCAACTTGAGTATGATCGATTCTCAAGCAGATCGACCGATTATAGGACTACAAGTTAGCGAAACTCCCCCAATAGTCCTCCCCACCACATATCTCGATCCTCACCACCGTTATAAATTAATCGATCCTGTCGTCATTCAACTGCTGACGCAAGATGATTCCAGTCAAGTACGGGTCATCGATTGTCAACCTTTAGCTAATTCCCCCCTGGAGATTTTAATGGAGCAACAACTCGCAACATCAAACGGTAGTACTAATGACGGATTTGCTCCCTCTGAGCCTTCTACGCCAGAAGTACATCCCCAACGGCACTTTTGGAATAGTCATGGTATTCCCAAAGTCGCTCAAGCGTACATCGCGCTCCAAGTGAGTCTCCCTGGGACAGTGCCGACTATTCATGATACCTGGGATAATGATGGCAAAACGGTGACGATCGTTGAAGATCGCAAGGACTGGACTCTGCTCCTAGATCGTTGGAACGATCCAGAGATTCCCTCCTCCCAAGTTATTTACTGGCTCGACTACACCCTTAGGTTGTGGGTTTCGCTTGAACCGTGGCAAATGCGGCGAAGTTTATTAGAAGTTGGGAATTTGATTCTCGATGAAGATGCGCGAGTTTGTTTCCAGCGTCTCTACCCAGAATCGGTCGATAAGCAGCTCCAGCTTGCCGATCTCGCTCAGATGTGGAAAACCTTATTCGATCGATCCAACCACCCGCCGTCGCTCTCCCTGGACAGTCTGCTGGAATCAATTCACACTGGTGAACTAGTCGATGTTGAAGTTGTCAAGCTACAACTCCAGCAAATTGCCTATGAACTAGAACCAAAGCAACTGAGTTCGCCGCTGCCATCTATGGCTTCAGAAGATTTAATCAGCCCCCCAGAGGCACCAACTACAGCTCTACCCCAAAGATTGATCGACTTGGAAGATGCGGCTTGTACTCATGTGGGGCGCAAACGCGAGCACAATGAAGATTGTTTTGGGATCGTCAGTCGGGTAGAGTCTCAACACAGTCCCAAAGGCAAAAGCGTCTCAGCTCAGGGCTTGTATATTCTCTGTGATGGCATGGGGGGACATGCTGGCGGCGAAATCGCTAGCTCGATGACGGTAGATTTATTGCGAGAATATTTTTCTACCCGCTGGGAAGACACTCTCCCCGACGAACAAACGATTAGGGAAGGAATCGTCGCAGCTAACGAGGCGGTGTTTGAAGTCAATCAGCAAAATTCCGCACATGGTAGTGGTCGGATGGGCACGACCCTGGTGCTAGTATTAATTCAAGATCGAGATATTGCGATCGCTCACGTTGGGGATTCCCGCTGTTATGGGATTACCCCGACTCAGGGTTTGATTCAGCTTACCCTCGATCATGAAGTCGGACAGCAACAAATCTTACGCGGAGTAGATCCTGAGATTGCCTATGGTCGTCCTGATTCTTATCAATTGACTCAAGCCATCGGGCCACGCGATCGCAATTATATCGCCCCAGAGATTAGATTCTTTGAACTTCAAGAAGATACCCTGATTCTCCTCGCTTCTGACGGTTTAACTGACAATCAATTGCTCGAAAATTACTGGCTGACGAATGTTGCGCCAATGTTGGCTACTGATTCCAATCTCCAAGATGGAGTCGATCGATTAATTGATTTCGCCAACGAATACAATGGTCATGACAACATCACCGCTCTCGTCGTCCGAGCAAAATTAGGTTAATTAATACTTGTCAATTCGTAGGGTGTGTTACTGCGCCAGCATAACGCACCATCGATAATTTAAGAGGTGCGTTATGCTCCGCAGTAACACACCCTACCAATTCTAACACCCTACCGATTCTGTGATTTACGTCGATCAATCTCCTGTTGAAGTTGATCGATTTCGCGGCGCAACCGCTCCGACTCACTGGCTGTGGGAGCCGTGTTGGTTGTTTCGACAGTGACACGGGCATAGTCACCGTTGCGAATATCTCGATACTCGCTGGAATTTGTCCACTCTTGAAGATAGTGAATCCGTTCGACGGGAAATGGATGACTGAGCATTCCATTCACACCTGCATACATCAAAGCTTTGTACACTTGGTTCAAGCCATCTTCATCTAAATTACGATAATTTTCCGACTGTTTGATAAATTCTTCGAGGCTACATTCATCAATGAATCGATTGCTGCCACCGGAAATTTTCATCATCGTTGTCATCACCGTGCGGGGATTATCCATTACTAATAATGCTGCTCGATCCGATGATAGTTCTGCCTTGCGCCGCCATTCATAGAGAGCAACGATCAACCCATTGCTGACGATATTGCCCAGTCCAAACGTCATTTCACCAATCATAGATGCAGCATTCACCACCCACATCGCCATCTGGGTCAAAATGGTATGACCACATTTGATATGCCCCAATTCATGAGCCAAAACAGTTTTGATCTCCTCATCACTAAGTAAATCTAATAAACCCGTATTAATCACAATATACGGATGTTCTTGCCCCATCGCATAGCTATTCACCTGGGGATTTTGACTGACAAATAACAACGGTTCGGGATAGATGTCCAGATCTCGCACACACTCTCTGAACATCCCATAAATAGTCGCATACTGCCTGGGGCCTGCTTGAATACTATTGCCCATTAGGTATACTAGTTGGGGACGCTCGTAGATAAATTCCACAAATTTGCTCGCGACTAGGTTGAAGCCTGGAACACTCCGCAGAGCTTGTTCGGCTTGAAAATCGAGGGGATGTCTAAAAGCTTCGCTGGAAATACCTGGGTAAGTAGCCATATAAATTATGAATCAGAATTTAATTGATAAATTACTCTTGGATTTAAAAAGCACCGATCTGAACATTCGAGAACGTGCTACCAGTCAACTGTGGCGAATCTGGTTTTGGCAAAAGGGCAGAATTCCGCTCGAACAGATTGAGGAGAGTGAAAAGTTTCTGTCAGAAGGTAATGTCACTGCTGCCAATTCGATCTTAGACGATTTGGTTGATGCTTTGCCAGATTTTGCCGAAGCCTGGAATCGACGGGCTGTTCTACTGTTTATGACCAAAAATTACGATCGAGCGATCGCTGATTGTGAGATGGTGATAAAACTCAATCCAGCTCATTTTGGTGCCCTCCACGGTTTGGGCTTGTGTCACGTCGCTCTGGGCAACTATTCTGCGGCGATTAGAGCTTTTCGCTCTGCGCTAGAAATCCAGCCCCACGCGATCGAAAATCAACGTCTGATCCTCGAATGTACAGCGAGACTTTAGCACCTAAATTATGAAATCACAGTGGGAATGCGTACTTGAAAATCTGGGTGAGTGGGTGGGATCTTTCACTACAGTTACGCCTCAGGGAGAACTAATCGAAGACATTCCGAGCATTATCAAGCTCACAGGTATCCGCGATAACCAAGCTATTCATCTGGTATTGAACCGCTTTTATCCGTTACCAAATAGTACGGAAAAATATGCCAAGGAAGTAGTTTGGGACTTTAGCACCCCACCAGGAATTGGCGCAGTTTATTTTGAAACGGGTGCGTTTAGCTCTGGCGCACTGATGGCATATGTCGGTGTCAAAACGATCGCTGAATTTTCACTTAGGGCTGGAGATCGGCGGTTTCGGATGATTCAGACGTTTGATATCGAGCAAAAACTAGATCGAGTTACGTTTGTGAGGGAGCATCTGGAAGGCTCGACTACGCCTGAACTGCCACATTTAGACATTACCGACTTGCTGGGCACTTGGACTGGTATTGCCACAACATTATATCCTGACGATCGACCTCCGATCGAAGCTAAGGCTCAATCTACGTTCAGCGTCAGCGATACTGGCTATCAATTAGTTGAGCAGGATCTAACCGTCTATCTAACCGTCGATCCTGACGTTCCAGCCACGAGAATGTGGCACTTTATCAACAGCTCAGACGATCAATCTTATCAACTGCTGCTACTACCCGATCGTGGTTATGCTATCACACCTACCCACATCAATCCAGGACATGCCTTCAATCTAGAAATTGGTTGGATACATCAAACTAATCACCGTCAGCGGCTGGTGCGCCGATATGACAGCAGTGGCAAATGGGAAAGTGTGATGTTTTTTGAGGAGGAGATCGAGCTAATTTAGTTGGTAATATGCGGAGATTCTGCCCTCATCCCCCAGCCCCTTCTCCCAAAATTGGGAGAAGGGGAGCCGGATCTGAAGTCCCTCTCCCTCAGGGCTACCGTGTATACACAAGTCCGTTTGAGTTGATGCGTAGATCTAAATCCCCCAACCCCCTTGGAAAGGGGGCTAAGATCCGGATCTTAGTCCCCCTTTTCAAGGGGGATTTAGGGGGATTTCTAGGGTTTTCGCTTCTAACTAGAGATGTGTATACACGGTAGCCCTCAGGGAGAGGGATTTAGGGTGAGGGCAAGCCAATGTCGCACCCCGCTAGAATTTCCGAATTTGGAATTGCTGAAGGGTGATCTACCGATAATTGGTAAACTGCAAAGCCACAGGCAGATCTACCGATAATTGGTAAACTGCAAAGCCACAGGCAGATCTTCCTGCTTCAGTCGTTGCATTACCCCTTGCAACTCATCTTTGTCTTTAGCCGTTACCCGCACGACATCGCCTTGAATTGATGGTTGAACTTTTTTAAATTCGTCGCGGATTAGTTTGGAGATTTGCTTGGCGATTTCTTGACTAATACCCTTGGTGAGGGTGACTTCTTGGCGAACGCGATTGCCGCTGGCTGATTCGATGGTGCCGTAGTCAAAAATTTTCAGTGACAAATTGCGCTTGATTGCCTTGCTCTGAAGCATGTCATGGACAGCAGTGAGCGTCATTTCGCTGGACGTATTGATCGTGATCTTGTCTTCAGCTAGTTCGACGGTGGTTTTGGTGTCTTTGAGATCGTACCGACTGATAATCTCACGATTAGTTTGATCTAGGGCATTGACTAGCTCTTGACGATCGAAATCGCTGACAATATCAAAGGAGAAGGTGGATGCCATGTTAATTATTTAATCATTGTACTGGTGATGCTGGCGGACATGAGGGTGAAGATGGCGACGGAGCCGACACCAAACATTAGCGATCGACCGATCGGGAAATTGATGATATAAAAGACTGAGTAGAGTAGTCTCGCACCTGTAAATCCGATCGCACTATTGACAATAGCAGGCGAATCTTGTTTGGTGATATACGCCATCAGTGCGGCAGCAGTGTAGAGGATGAAGGCTTCCCATGAATTTTGGTGTGCCCAGGTTGCTCTCTTGCCGTAGTCGGGTAGTTTGTCGAATGCTGCACGGGGAGCAGAAATATCAAACCCGACTTGGAACCGAGTTACGGCAACTAATAAATAGGGAAAATAAACTAGAGCTGCCGCAGCAGCGATCGATCCGAGTAAAATTGTCGAAGTAGAAAGATTGGCAAAATTCATAAAACAGGGATTGTGCGTCTAGAAATCTATGCTCAAAGCCGATCCGGATCTAGGTGAATTAGTCGAAGTAAAATAGCGTCACAACTTTACGTTGTTCTTCTGCTTCGTGGCAAGTTTGGAGCAATGTTCTACTATCGTGAAAGGCAAAGCAGATCAATTGCTGACAGCGAGAAATAATCTCTTGATTGCACAGTGCGCTGGCTTCGCCGAGTGAAAGTGCATCACTAGCTGGATTTTCGACTAGGTGCATGACGTTTTGCAACTGATCTTGAGACTCGCGCGGCTGGCGAGCAAGGCTCTGGGGCAAAATCACCGTCAGCATATCCCGATTGGCTCTGATGGCACCACGAATCGCCGCAGAGTTGGTACCAGTAGCACCAGAAGTAATCAGGCGGTTGCCAGATAGTACTAGTGCGTAGCTCATCATCTCAATCAGATGTTGATGGGTAATTGGAACGTGACGCGAACCCAACAGGGCAATTTTCTTGGAGCCAGTCTGTTGAATTGAGGCTAGCTCTTGGGCTAGGGTATCGATGTCAGATACGTTAATCAAAGACGGTGCATAGCTTAACAACATTCTTATTTTAACATAGTTAACCAGTTATGCTCTCAACTCCCAACTGCCCTGTCTGAGATTCAACTCCATCAGTAAATTGAGGATATTTGCTACTAGATATCCAGTCGGCAGGGGATCTAAATCTTGCCATTCGGTGGAAATTTGCTGGAGATACTCACTTAAATCAGCAGTACTGCTCCATTCAGCCATCAGCCGCTCGATAGTGGGCTGGAGGATTAACTGTTGTTGGATCTGACGGATCTCATCTTTGGTTTTTGGCTGAATGATGGCGTAATGATTGAGATGGAACAAGCGATCTTGGATGTCGGTGCTGTGGATAGTTGCTGATGAATCTGGTGCAAGTTCAGCGACAAATCGATCGATCAGTCTTCTCGTCACGTAAGCTGTCATGACGGGTTGAATTGACCATTTCCGCTGACGCAGCCTGTCTCTGGCAGAATCGGATCCGATGGTGATACAGCGGCGGGAGAGGGATTGGAGGGCGTTGATAATCCCCCCAGGTGCATGAGGATGGGTGATTAGATTAGCACGTAATTCTTTACCTGTGATTGGCTCGCGCTCGATCGCTAGCCAGTATACTAGCTGTTGTTCGATTTCTGATAATCGATCGAATTGCCGACTGAGGCTATCGTCAATACTCTGAAACTTGAGTTTTCCCGCCTTCATCAGCGGGTAAAGTTCGAGGATTTTTTCACTCAGTCCCCCAGTCATCTCGACAGCGGCAATTGTGGCAATTTTTAAAGCCAGGGGATTGCCATCATAATGAGCGTGTACCTCTTGCCACATCCAATTTGGTAGTTGGGGACAACCATATGATTGAACTAGCTGATGCGCCGCCGTGGGTGCCATCCCATCGATATTCAGTGATTTTACTAATTGGGGATTGACGATCTCTAGTCGAGCAATTGTGTGGGGTTTTTCTCTACTGGTGAGGATCGCACAACTTTGGTGGGGCAATTCGCCAATTGCTCTAAATAATCGATCGTAACCATCATAGTCTGCTAGGTACTGACCACATTGAACTTGTCCAGCCAAGATCGACTCGACATTATCAAAGATCAGGAGGCAGCGATCTTGTCTGAGACTAGCGATGAGCAATTCGATTTGTCCACCCAATGTGTCTGGCAAATCTACTCCGGCTGGCAGCGATAGAGATTGCAGCAAATCGAGACAAAGAACTCTAATTTGAGGTGCATTAGCCAGGGATCTCCAGATGATCCGATCGAATTTACCACTTAGTTGATCTGCTATTTCTCCAGCCAAGGTAGTTTTACCCATTCCACCCATCCCAATTAACAGGATCAACCGACAACGCTCAACAACACACCAATCAGTCAATGTGGTGATTTCTTCAGTGCGTCCATAAAAATCACCGTCTAAACTAAGATTAACTCTTGACTGCTGGATCTCGCGACGGGGCAGCTTTTCGTGCTCGCTCTGATTGGCATACCACAGCAGCATCGCCGCTAAACTATCTTTAGTAACTTTTTGCTCCAATCGCTGACTCAGCAACTGCCACAACTGAGCCGCAGTTGTTTTGACATAGCCAACTTTGTACTTACCTGAGTCGATAGTTTCCAGTTCAGTCTCCCGTGATTGTTGTGATGCTAGAGTATCAACTTTTGTAGTGTCAACAATTTGCTGGTAGCTACTGCCAGCGATCGCGCCACGCACAATCTCGATCTGAACGTGGTTCAATAGTTTAGGAGCCAAAATGCTCTCAATGACTGCGATGGCTCGATTTACATCCATATCGTTGGTGTTGGCGTAAGCCTACCGTTAGGTGCAACCTCTCCTCTGGAAAATCGACTGATTCTCGGCTGCTTTATCAAAGATCGTACCTTGTACCTGACTTTTCCCATACCTTTTTTGCGATCGACTAGATTTGCTGTCGGTTAATATATGGGTACAGAGTGTTTGTGTGTTCAACTTTTGATTAGTTTGATCCAACTCCAGCTTAATGGAGTCAGCCCCAAACTAATCAGCCCTGAAGTATCGTTGGTGTCTACCAGATTAACCAGCCATACTCAGGGGTTTTTATTTTTTGGCTCTAATCCGCAGATCGGACTATAATCACCTTACCCCTCGTTAGGATTGTTTCCGCTATCCGTCTATTTGGTCATGAACAAAGTACTTCAGATTGGGGACATCCAAATTGCTTGCTCCCAGGTATTAGCGCACTTGCAGGATTCTCCCCTGTTACCTCAATTGTTGCAGGAAATAGCCACCGAAGAATTGATCGATCGCATCGCCGCCCAATTTCAGCTAGATCTGACAGCTACTGCTGCTGAATTTGAGCGACTATCTGCCCAAGTAGCTGGCATCATCACTTTTCAGGGGATGAATCCGACGCAAATTGCCGCGATTACTACCCGCACCATCAAGCTGCAAAAATTTAAGCAAGCTGGCTGGGGTAGTCGTGTTGGTGAGTATTTTCAATCGGTTCAGCCCCAACTACAGCGAGTTACCTATTCGATCCTACTGGTAGAAGATGGTTTACTAGCCCAAGAATTATTCTTTCGGATCCAATCTGGAGAACAATCTTTTGCCGAGCTGGCGATCGAGTATTCTCAAGATGATACAGCATCACAAGGTGGCTTAATTGGCCCAACGCTAACCAAAGATGTCGCGCCAGAAATCATCCAAGTCCTATCCCAGTTGAATCCTGGTGGATTATCGCCTCTATTTCAGCTAGGGCAATATTATGGCTTTATTCGTCTTAATCAAATTATCTCACCACAATTGGACGAACGTTTGTCCCAAGTACTATTAGACGAATTATTTAACAACTGGATCCAAACCCAATTGCCCCAATCCTCATCAATTGCCCTCGCACCCCCGCAAAATATCGTCCATGACTCATCAGCAAACAGCCAGATTTTTGCACCTGATTTTACTACTGTGACAGCTTCAAAAGAGAGCCAGGGAAATCCGCTATAATTAGCGGTGAATATACATGTGGGCTAATAAATCTGTGGGACAATACGAACGGTTGGTATTGATGGGCGAAGATCAACTCACTGAATATAGTAGTGACGCTCGAAAAATTGAGAAGCTCCGCCGAAAAATTGGCTTGTCTGTCACCAAGGAGCAGCAAAAAGAAGTCAAGACAGCTCTAGAAGCAGAACTCCCCACAGGTGGAATCGTTAAGCTAGTCGAAACCCAACGCCAGACAGTTGCACTGCCATTTTGGGGGATTGCTGGATTAGGCTTACTATTTGGGATCTCGCTCAATCAACCACTAGATTATATTGCCGCAGTTGGTGGTACTGCCGCCGCAATCTTTATCCAAAAATGGGGCTGGCAGCTCTATGCCAAACGGATTGTTTTGGATACGTTAATTGATATTGAAACTAAAATTAGTGAAATTAAACCATGAGTTAGTGGTTTAGGCTTTAGATAATTACTAGCAATAAAGTGGTTTCGGCTTCGCTCAACCACCGATGGTTGAGCGAAGCCG
>JANNDL010000092.1:0-12467 GCA_031387665.1 Chamaesiphon sp. OTE_75_metabat_95
TCCCGCACGGCACGGGGTACCGCACTGATGGGAATTTTACCGATTCCCCGCGAGGAGAAGATCACCTCAGTGGTACCTGTGAGCGAGTTTAGCGATGATGAGTACCTGATTATGCTCACTCAGAAGGGATTCATCAAAAAGACCGCGCTCTCGGCATTTGCCAGCGTCCGCGCTAACGGGTTGATTGCGATTTCCCTAGAGGAAAGCGATAAGCTCCGCTGGGTACGTCGCGCCAAAGAAAGCGACAGCGCGATTATCGGTACCCGCAACGGGATGACGATCCATTTCCGTACAGATCGCGACCAGCTACGACCATTAGGACGCGCCACACGGGGCGTTAAATCGATGTCGCTCAAAAAAGGCGACGAGCTAATCAGCATGGACATCTTACCCAGCCAAGTCATCGCCCAAATGGTGGCGGCGAGTGAGGATCCAGGCGTAGATGATATCGATGATACTGTAGCTGAAGATATCGCAGTTCCAGCAGGAGAAGGGCCGTGGATTCTGGTAGTTACCACTGGCGGACTCGGCAAACGGGTGCCTGTAACTCAATTCCGCCTCCAAAATCGGGCAGGAATGGGCGTACTCGCGATCAAGTTCCGCAAAAAAGGTGATAAATTAGCCGCCCTGCGGGTGGTTAATCCCGATGAGGAGATGATGATCGTCACCAATCGCGGGATTATTATCCGTCAGGCGATCGATGCTATCTCATCTCAATCGCGGATGGCTACTGGAGTACGGGTACAGAAGCTCGATGATGATGATGCAATCATGGCAGTCGCGATCGTGCCTGCATCGAATGGTGAGGAAGATCTAGAACTCGAAGGGGATCTGGAAGTAGCAGAGGAAGTGTAAATCTGGCTGGGTGCGTTGGGTTTCATTCTTCAACCCAACCTACAGATCTACTGATTGATGGATCTGTAGGGGCTGGTTTATGCTAGCTAATATTGATTGTACTGTTCGACATTGAACAAACCCGCCCTCCTCCTCTAGAAGATCTCAAATGTGTTCTATAAACAACTATGGAGATAGCGCAGCCAGATCGACTACCCTTCCTAGAATTTCTCGGTTGGCAAATTGCTGACGTTTACAGCTTGACACAACTGGAAATGCTTGCCACCTACGAACGGGGTTGGCGATATCGTCACATCGCCAATCTCCCTGCCAGTGAGTTGGCATTTATCCAGCAACTTGCTGTCGTTGGCGTAGCCTCTCTGAAAGAGAATCGCAAATCTTGGTTAGCAAGTGAATTCATGAACTTTCGGATCGGGCATCATCAATTAATTCATCGCGTTTTAGATGGTTTAAATTGCGAATTCTTAAGTGAATGTAGGGCGTATTTTGGTGGTGGCACCCTAATATCATTAGATCTGGGAGAATATCGAACTAGTAATGATATTGATTTTATCTGTGCTATAGGAGCTGATTATCGGAAGCTACGGAATGCGATTAGCGATAGAAGTCCCCGCATACTCTTGAAGGATAATTCTAATTTGCAAATCGAACGGTTTACCGCAGACCAATACGGCGTTAGAATGGCGATCGCGATCGATGGCGTAACAATTAAAACTGAAATTATTGCCGAAGCGCGGTTTGAGCTGGATTCGCCACGTCAGCCGAGTTGGTCGCCAGTTGAATGTTTGAGTATTAGCGATTGTTTTACTAGCAAGCTGTTAGCTAATGCGGATCGATATGCCGATGATAGCGTCCATTCACGGGATCTGATCGATCTAGCTTTTTTGCGAACCGATCGACCTATTCCATCGCTAGCAATTGATAAAGCCGAAGCTGCTTATCGAGTAATGCCAGCACTAACGGCGGCATTAACTAGTTTTCAATCAAATAGCGATCGGCGATTTCACTGTTATCAGAATTTGACAATCTCTGAGGCTTTCAGTGCTCAGTTAATCGACGGTATCGATCTATTGGCAATCGATCGAGGATTGGATCGAACCACTCGAACTATTGGTGAATTAGGTGCGGATTTTACTTGAAATATTTGGCGTAGATTTTGCCCTCACCCCCAACCCCTCTGTCTTGTCTCGCTAATCCGTCGGGTTTCCCGACGAACGCGAGCCGCTCCCAAGCTTGGGAGCTACCGTGTACACACAAGTCTATTAGAGTTGATGCGTAGATCTAAATCCCCCAAACCCCCTTAAAAACCTTGCTCAGATCCGGTCTTAGTCCCCCTTTCCAAGGGGGATTTAGCGGCGTTTTTATTCGGGGGTTCCCCCCGAATAAAAAAACGACAAGACAGGGGGATTTCTAGGGTTTTCGCTTTTTTCCAGACTTGTGTATACACGGTAGGGGGTGAGGGCAAGATCTACGCTTCACACCTAAATTCAACAACGTCACATTTCTCATCAATTATCCTAAACTTTTAGCACACCAAAGGCATCTCAATGGCACTAAATGAATCTACGAGTGATTCGCAACCAGCAGAGGAGGAGATCTGTACGATCGTCGGTGTGGGTGCTTCTGCTGGCGGACTTGAAGCTTTTACACAGTTGCTCAAGCATTTGCCCACTGATACGGGGATGGCATTTGTGCTGATTCAGCATTTGGATCCCACCCATGTCAGTTTACTCACTCCTTTGCTGGCGAAGGTGACGGCGATGCCTGTGGCTGAAATTGAGGATGGGATGCTGGTGGAACCCGATCGAGTGTATGTGATTCCACCAAATTTCGATCTGGTGCTGGTGAGCAATCGCTTGCAGTTGTGTGTGCGGGAGAAGATTCACGGCAGATATTTGCCAGTCGATCGCTTTTTCCAATCCCTAGCAACTGAGCGGCAGCATCGATCGATCGCCGTAGTATTATCGGGTACCGATAGCGACGGGTCGATCGGACTTGCCACAGTCAAAGCAGCGGGGGGAATTACTTTTGCTCAAGATATTGCCTCCTCTAAGTTTGAGCAAATGCCCGATCGCGCGATCTCAACCGGACAAGTTGATTTCGTCTTGCCGCCTGGGGAAATTGCCAGGGAGATCGCCAAGATCGCCCAGCACTTTTATGTCGCTCGATTGCCACCAGTAACGCCTGAGAGCGCGGTTAGTGCTGAAAATGAGGCAAGTGTCCTCGCGACCATTTTCACCCTGCTCAATCGCCACAAGGGCATCGACTTTACGGGCTACAAGCCTGCGACGTTGCGGCGGCGAATTTTGCGGCGGATGGCACTGCACGGCATCAAACGGTGGGATGGCTACTTGCAATATCTCCACACTCACCCCAGCGAAATAGCTGCCCTAGAGCGAGATTTATTGATTAATGTCACCAGTTTCTTTCGCGATCCGGTGACTTTTGACACGCTCACGGCTACGGTTTTGCCTGGGATTTTGGCGAGGAAATCTTCACAGGTGGCGGTGCGGATCTGGGTGGCAGGTTGCTCGACGGGGGAGGAAGCTTACTCAATTGGGATTTGCTTGCTAGAGTATTTAGCAGAGCGGGATGTCCAGTTGCCGATCCAGATTTTTGCTACCGATATCAGTGAGGGGGCGATCGATCGTGCTCGGCTCGGCATCTACAAGCCAGGGATGATGACAGGGGTTTCCCCAGAGCGACTGCGCCGCTTTTTTGTGGAGGTAGATGGCGGCTATCAGATTTGTAAATCCGTGCGGGAGCTATGTATCTTTGCTCGGCAAAACTTGATTGCCGATCCGCCATTTTCACAGCTAGATCTGATTAGCTGTCGCAATGTGATGATTTATCTGGGGTCGGAACTCCAAAAACGGCTGATTCCGATTTTTCATTACGCTCTCAAACCGCAAAGTTTTTTGATGTTGGGCACTTCTGAAAGTATCGGCGAATTTTCCAATCTGTTTGACCCGATCGATAAAAAATCCAAAATTTACGATCGCAAATCTGCCCCCCGCAGTCCACATTTGAGATTTAATAGTAGCGATCGTGCTCTCGAAAAAGTAAAGCCAATGATGCCGATTGATGATGATAATCGCAACGATTTAGACCTAAACCAAGCCGCAGATCGGCTCGTGCTCGATCGCTATGCTCCCGTCGGCGTAACGATCGATGCGGATATGAATATCGTCCAATTTCGGGGACAGACGGGTAACTATCTCAAGCCTGCTGCGGGCAAGCCGAGCTTCAATTTGTTCAAGATGATCGACTCGGAGCTGCTAGTCGATGTGCGTGCAGCCGTCCACCACGCCAAGCAACAGCAGGAAATCGTCCGGCAAGAAGGTCTGCGATTCCTTACTGCTGCTGGAATTAAGACGATCGATCTCGAAGTGATTCCCTTTCAAGTGGGTGCCGATAAGCTCTATCTGCTGGTGCTATTTCAAGAATCGGCGATCGCTACTAGCGAACCACCCAGCCAGCCAGCACCTCGCGCTAAAAAAGGTAAGCAGACCCTAATCGAGCAAGAACAAGGGCGACTGCAACAGGAATTAGCGACGACTCGCGAATATTTACAGGCGATTATTGAAGAGCAAGAATCAACTAATCAAGCTTTTCAAGTTGCTAATGAAGAGATTTTGTCCAGCAACGAAGAGTTGCAAAGTACCAATGAAGAACTGGAAACTTCCCAAGAAGAATTGCAGGCAACTAATGAAGAACTGCACACGATTAATGAAGAACTAAATAACCGCAACACCGAACTAGGACAACTAAATAACGATCTCCAGAACTTACTGAGCAGCATTAATATCCCAATTTTGATGCTAGATGGCGAGTTACGAATTCGCCGCTTTACCACCCTTGCCCAGCAGATATTTAATCTGATTCCCACCGATTTAGGGCGACCATTTAGCGACATTCAGCCCAATATTATCATTCCTAATCTGGGAGCCTCGATCGTCGAAACGATCGAGACGCTGACTACCACAGAAGCAGAAGTCCAAGATCGATCGGGAGCTTGGTACAGCCTGCGAATTCGCCCCTATCGAACGATCGACAATCGGATCGACGGCGTGGTGATCGGCTTGATCGACATCGACACGCTCAAGCGCAGTGCTACCAGCATCGCCGCCGCACGAGACTATGCCAATGCGATCGTCGAAACCGTCCGCCAACCTCTGCTCGTCCTCAATCCAGAGCTGTGCGTAATCAGAGCCAATCAATGCTTTTACGATACATTTCAACTAACTCCAGCTCAAACCGAACAGCAGTCGATCTTTGAGATCGCCAATCAACTCTGGGACTTGCCCGATCTGCGCTCACTCCTGGAAAATCTCCTCGCTTGTGATACTGAGTTTCAAGACTTTGAAGTGACACCACTCAATTCTGGGTCAGATCGAGTTTTGTTATTTAACGCTCGTAAAGTTAAGGACGAACTGCGCGAACATAGTATCCTGCTAGCGATCGAAGATATTACCGAGCGTCGCCAATCCGAAATCCAGATCCGCGACTCCCTCACCGAAAAGGAAGTCCTGCTGCGGGAAATCCATCACCGCGTCACAAACAATCTTCAAATTGTCTCTAGTCTGCTCAGTCTGCAAAGCAATCGCATCGATGACGAGCGGGTGATTGCGATGCTGCAAGAGAACCAGAATCGAATTCGGGCGATGGCGACGATTCACAAGATTCTCTATCAGTCGCTCAATTTGGCAGGTCTAGATTTTGCAGAATATGTCCAAACCTTAGTCCAAAACCTGTTCGATAGCTATACGATCGATCCCGCCGCAGTCGTCTTTTGCATCAATGTGGAAGCCGGAATCGACATTGATGTCGATCGAGCCGTACTTTGCGGATTAGTGATTAACGAACTAGCCACTAATGCCCTCAAGCACGGATTTACAGGCGATTCTCCAAGGGAGAGGCTCTGCCAACGACAGGGTGAACTGCGGATTGACCTGATTGGCAGCGGCGAACAGCTTCTGACTCTATCTGTGGCAAATAATGGGCAGGAGTTACCAGCAGATTTTGATGTGCGCCAAGTTCGATCGATGGGGCTGAATTTAGTGATGTCTCTGGTCAGACAAATCAAGGGCGATCTAGTGGTAAAAACTGGAGCAATGACTAGTTTTGAAATTAACTTTCCCAAATTGGTATAAATAGGGCGCAATTCCAAATTCAAAAATTAAGTGCGAGAGCCACATTGGCTTGCCCTCACCCCAACCCTCTCCCAAGCTTGGGAGAGGGAGCAAGAGACGGCTCTTTCCTCTCCGGCTCCCCTTCTCCCAATTCTGGGAGAAGGGGTTGGGGGATGAGGGCTAGGGGGCTGGAATGACCTCAATTAGTTTTGAATTTGGAATTGCTGATAAATAGGGCGCAATCGATCTATAATGTAGTAAATCTTAACATTTATGTAATGGCTAGAATACTGATTGTTGAGGATGAAACCATCGTCGCTTGGGACATCAAAGAAACCCTAGAAAGATTGGGTCACGCCGTTGTCGATCTGGCGATATCTGGAGCGGAAGCCATTCAATCGGCTACAACTGACAGACCAGATTTGGTGCTAATGGACATTCGCTTAGAAGGCGAGATGGACGGTATTTCGGCAGGGGATGAGATCTATCGTCGCCTCAGCATCCCCGTTGTCTACCTCACCGCCCACGCCGATGAATTTACCCTAGAGCGGGCGACCAAAACCGAGCCGTTCGGCTACCTCGTCAAACCTTTCGAGTCGCCATCTTTGCAGAGCACAATCAAAGTTGCCCTTCAGCGTCATCAGTCTGAACTAGCCACTCGGACAACCCAAGCCTCCCTGGGAAATATCTTAGAAAATATTGGTAACGGGATTATTGTCAACGATCGATACGGCACAATCACATTCATCAATGCAATTGCCCAAGATCTGACTGGCTGGAGTGCCGCCGATGCCCTGGGCACCAAGATTCATCAAGTTTTTTGCCCCATCTGGGAAATAGACGGTACACCGATCGAAAACCCCAGCCTGCGAGCGATGCGCCTCAATGAACCTGTCAAGTCTCCCCCGCGCTGTTGGCTAGTCGGTAAAGATCGAACGGAAACGCCCATTTCTAATACCGCTACACCGATTTGCACGCCAGATGGTGAAGTGATCGGCGGTATTATTGTTTTTCAAGACAACACCGATCGACTGACCACCGAAATCGAGCTGTGGGAGCGCAATGAAGATCTTGCAGCCTTGCAAATCAAACTAGTCTCCCAGCTCCACACCAAAACAGCCGAATCCAAGCAGGCGATCGTCTGTCTCCAGCTCCTAGACTCACTCCTAACGACCGTATGGACAGCTCCCAACGAAACTGAGTTCCTGACTGGTGCGGTTCAACAATTGTGCAAAAGCGTTGATGCTGATTACTGCTGGATTGCGATCCACGATTGCGATATGTCTACATCCCAGATTGTCTGCGAACACATCAATACCGAACGTCAGCTCTACCCCACCAGTAAAATCGGCAAAGAAATCGAGATTCGACTTTATCCAGAGTTTTACGATCGACTATTGGCGATCGAAAGCTGGATCGAGCCACCGATCGATATTATCCCCAGCGTATACGGCGACCTGTTGACTCCTACCGCTGAGATGGCGATCTGTCCAATCGTCGCCGTTCCATTCGGAGCGACAAGTCAATCCGAACATAACAACAACTGGCTCGTTGGCGAAATTGGAATTGTTAATACAGACAATCTAGATCGAGCATCATTCCAATCCCAAGCGATCGTCCAGATTTTCAGTCACGCCATCCAACTGTTTCGCAAAACACATCCGCAGTAGCTACAATCCATCGCTAATTAGCCGCTTCGGACATCTCGATCGTCCGACCATCATAATCTTTGACTAGAAAATTTAGGGGTTTCTCGCTGCGAATCTTGTGCTTAACGCCACGAGTTTGAATCCGCATCAGAATTTGTTCTAGACACTCTCGATCGAAACAAACTTGACGCTGACGATCTCTTTCACCCAGACTGGCACCTGTAATGACGTGGAGCTGGGTATTCTTCTTCAATTGATACCACAGACCTTCCGAACCTCTCATCCCTCTGACCGCCGCTCTACCCATCGGTGCAGCTAGATACATTGGGTCAATTCCAGCACTGCCGATCGTCTGCTCATAGTCATAGTAGTAGTGCAGCGGGATCTGCGCGATCGGCAAATTCAACAATCCCTCATATAAATCCTGAGCAACCTGAAGATCCGACACCATCACCGTATAAACCTTCGGGGCACTAGTCAAAAACAGCCACATCGCCCCAGCGTAGGCTGCCAGCAGCATCACCATGATACCTTGGGTGGAAATTAGACTGTCTAGAGGCATAAGATCGCGAGGGCTAAGATTTAGGTATATGTTAACAGTTTGGATTAGTTAAGGTAAATACCAGTAGAGATCGATCGATCTAAATTCAGCAATTAGACAAATTTACATCTACCTGCTAATATAAGAGTTCTGTGAATTTTTTCAAAACGCATGAAAGCTCAGGAAATTATTCGCTCGATCGAAGCGGAATATCTAAAATCCGATCTGCCTACCCTTCACATTGGCGATACCGTCCGTGTGGGCGTAAAAATTCAAGAAGGTAATAAAGAACGAGTCCAACCTTACGAAGGCATTATTATTGCCATGCGTAACAGTGGCATCAACAAAACGGTTACTGTCCGTCGTGTCTTCCAAGGTATCGGTGTGGAACGGGTATTCCTGTTGCACTCCCCCAAAGTTGATAACGTCAAAGTCATCCGTCGTGGTAAAGTCCGTCGGTCGAAACTGTTTTATCTCCGCGATCGTGTCGGTAAAGCAACTCGCGTCAAGCAACGGTTCGATCGTCCTTTGGAAGGATAATCGGTTTAATTTGAGTGTCCTGACCATTAATTTTAGTTTCATAGTATACTAAGTCAGAAGGTCAGGAATATCACTCTTAATCTTTCATTTGCGTCCTTAGTTCAGTTGGTAGAACGTTGGTCTCCAAAACCAAATGTCGGGGGTTCAAGTCCTCCAGGGCGCGTATTTAATCAGGATTTAGAGGATTTTCAAGATTTTCAGGATTAGGCTATCTTCTGTTAGCTCAAGATATTATGCTTATGCTACCCGCAAGCAACCCAATCCTGCCCATCCTTAAATCCTCATCAGGATTTAGAGGATTTTCAAGATTTTCAGGATTAGGCTAATTGTGGGTTGCTCAAGATATTATGCTTATGCTACCCACAAACAACCCAATCCTGTCCATCCTTAAATCCTCTAAATCCTGATCATGTTTTATGTTTACATCCCTCACAGGGGCCGAGCGGATTGACTGCACAGCGGAGTAAGATCGATCGAGCATTGTAGATACAAGTAGCGTCTCCAATCACCCATTCACCATCAACCATACTCTGTTCCTCAGGGCGAATTGCTGACTGGACGTATAGCGCAATTGTATCCAATTTATAACGACCATATTTGAGCTGATAACGGTGACGACGCTCCAGCACTGTATATGTCTGACCATCCAGATCCAGATAGTTTCCTGGCTGTGGAGTCCAATCCAACCTGACTTTTGCTAGGGTTTCACGGGATTGGGTCAAAATCACTTCAGTTGGCAAAGACTCTGCTTCCGTCATTAAATCTTCCTGATGAGCATCAGAACATATCTTAAACTATCTCAGCCGAACCAGTCGAAGCAACCAAACCAAACTAGCAAAAATTAAGGGTTTTTAACTTTTGTAGCCTTTTTGATAACTAGCATCAGAGCCTGCGGTACACTAAATCTGATTCTTAGTTTTAGTTTTCCTAAAGCTTTATCGTTGGGAGGATAGTCTTGTGTCTCATAGCGTCAAAATTTACGATACTTGTATTGGCTGTACTCAATGCGTTCGGGCTTGTCCCACAGACGTATTAGAGATGGTACCTTGGGATGGCTGCAAAGCTGCCCAAATCGCTTCTTCGCCACGCACCGAAGATTGTGTTGGTTGCAAACGGTGCGAAACCGCTTGCCCTACCGACTTCCTGAGTATCCGCGTCTATCTCGGCGCAGAAACCACCCGCAGCATGGGACTAGCATACTAGCTCCTTGCCCATAACTAGAGACTAAGAGTTCGTTGTGGTACTTTTAGTTTCTAGGGTTTAGGGTAAAAAGAAACCAGATACACACCAATAACCCAATCCTGTCCATCCTAAAATCCTCTAAATCCTGATAAAGTTTGGATTAGTTGTTACATTCGATCGCAAGTTGGGTAACTATAATAGAGCGGGTGATAAATCTCAATAAATTTGAGAGTGCCATCAAACGCTAAAAAAGATAGCCTTGCGGGAGCATTTGACTGTATGTGTGGAATTGTTGGTTATATTGGTACTCAACCAGCCCAGTCCATTCTGGTTTCAGGACTAGAAAAACTAGAATACAGGGGTTATGACTCCGCAGGGGTGGCAACTATTGTCGAAGGAAATCTGGACTGTATTCGCGCCAAAGGTAAGCTACACAACCTGCGCGACAAAGTAGACTTAGCCACGAACCACGCACCAATCGGCATCGGACATACCCGCTGGGCGACACATGGCAAACCCGAAGAATATAACGCTCACCCCCACACAGATACTCAGCGACGGTTGGCGGTGGTGCAGAATGGAATTATTGAAAATTACCGCGAACTCCGCGAAGAATTAAAAATCAAAGGACATGAGTTTCGATCAGAAACCGATACCGAAGTTATTCCCCATCTGGTGGCTCAATGCTTTGCCGATGGTGCCGATACCTTAATGGTAGCAGTCCAGCAGGCAGTCCACAAACTATCTGGAGCCTTTGCGATCGCGGTAATTTCCGCAGACTATCCCGACGAGATTATTCTCGCCAGACAACAGGCTCCTCTAATTATCGGCATCGGTGAAGGTGAATATTTCTGTGCTTCTGATACGCCTGCGATCGTTCAATATACCCGCACAATCCTACCATTAGAAAACGGCGAAATGGCCCGCCTAACCAGAGACGGTGCCGAACTCTACACCTTCGCAGGCGAGAAAGTCACCCGCACCCCGCGCACGATCACTTGGAATCCAATTGCGATCGAAAAACAAGGTTTCCGCCACTTCATGGCAAAAGAAATCTACGAGCAGCCAGCCGTTGTCCGAACTTGTCTCGAAGCTTACCTGGATCTAGATTGGACTCCAGATAGCCCCAAATCCCCCTTCAAGCTCGATCTACCCGCAGCCATCTACAAAGACCTCGAACACATCCAAATCGTCGCCTGTGGCACCAGTCTCCACGCAGGTATGGTTGGTAAATACCTAATCGAAGAACTCGCCCAGATTCCAACCGCGATCCAGTATGCGTCCGAATTCCGCTACTCCCCCCCACCACTAACAGCAAACACCCTCACCATCGGCATCACCCAATCCGGTGAAACCGCCGATACCCTGGGCGCGATCGAAATCGAACAGTCCCGCCGCCAAGACAAAGACCCCAAATATCACTCCCGCCTCCTCGCCATCACCAATCGGACAGACAGTGCGATCGCCCGCATCGTCGATTGCGTGATCGACACCCACGCAGGCATGGAAATCGGCGTAGCCGCCACCAAAACCTTCATGGGTCAACTGATGGCGTTTTACTTCTTTTCCCTCGACCTCGCCCATCGTCGCGGGACTATTACACCCGATCGACTCGCCGAAATCATCGCTGGCTTAAAAGTCCTCCCCTCCCAAATCGAAGTCATCCTCGAAACCCAAGAAAAATATATCGAAGAACTCTCCCATAGTTTCCTGGATACCCATGATGCCATCTTCCTCGGTCGCGGCATCAACTTCCCGATCGCCCTCGAAGGTGCCCTAAAATTAAAAGAGATCAGTTACATCCATGCCGAAGGTTATCCCTCTGGTGAGATGAAGCACGGTCCGATCGCCCTCCTCGATGCTAAAGTTCCAGTAATTGCAATTACCATGCCAGGAAAAGTATACGAAAAAGCGATTTCTAATGCTCAAGAAGCCAAGGCACGAGATTCGCATTTATATGGGGTAGTTGCGGCTAGTGATAAGGATGCAGCGGAGATATTTGACAAGGTTTTACCTGTTCCAGATGTGGATGAATTATTATCACCTGTATTAACAGTTATTCCGATGCAATTGATGTCATATCATATTGCGGCAATGCGCGGACTAGATGTCGATCAGCCTCGTAACCTTGCAAAATCGGTAACTGTTGAATAATTGATTTAATGTCGATCGAGATTTTTGTAAAATCATAATAAAGTCGTATACTTTACAATAAAGTTGTATACTATCCTCTAAGAGTATGTTTTGTCTCTTAGAGGTATTTTGTGGCTAGTCGATCTCGAACTCCTTACTTTCACGAAAAGAAAATTAGTTGGAAGATTATAACTGAAAAGGATTACTCTCTACTGATGGTAGATAATATCGAACTAGTTCACTCTACTTACCAATTAGCAGATGATGAATTTTCAAATAATACTGCTCTAACTGCTCGATCCACTGCTGATAAGCTTGCTGTACCAAAATCTGAAAATCTTCTCCAGTGAGATCGAGTCCCTCTATTTTCGCCAATGCTAAAAAATCCATTGGTGAAGTTATCGATCGGATCTCGATTTGCAATTGTGGATCGGC
>JANNDL010000095.1:0-15114 GCA_031387665.1 Chamaesiphon sp. OTE_75_metabat_95
GATGTGATTGCCTGGACTAAATCCATTTTTGGGTCTTCGATGCTCTCCCGCAGAAGAAATCTGAATTCAATCCCAAATTCTGACACAAAACCTGCATGAACCTTGACCCCCTAAAAAGGCATAGAATGAACATGCTAGGCACTGCCCACCAGCTAGGTTTCACCCATGATCTATAAATAATTGCACTTACCTACTTAATTAATGATTATTAATCGCTCGAACAAAGTTGGTGAGGACCTGTAGCCCTGTTGTCGAGGATTTTTCGGGGTGAAATTGGACAGCCATAATATTGTCTTGAGCGATCGCGGCAGTGACAGTTTGACTACCATGAGTTACCATTGCTGCTGATACTGAAGATTGGTTCGGCTCAACATAGTAGGAGTGGTCGAAATATACCCATTCAGAGGCACCTAATTCAGCCCACAACCGACAGTTTGGCTGAGAGAGATCTAGTTGATTCCAGCCCATTTGGGGGATGGTTAAATTTGGTTCTGGCTGGAATTTCTTCACGGTTCCGGCAATAATTCCCAAACCTGCTTCTGCACCCTCATCAGATCGATCGAATAGAATTTGCAATCCCAAACAGATCCCCAAAAATGGTTTACCACTGGCGATAATATTTTTGAGTGGTTGCTCCAAATCTCGATCGCGAATCTTCTTCATTGCCGGATCGAATGAACCAACTCCTGGCAATACAATCGCATCCGCACTCGCCAATTCTGACGGTACATGAGTGATTAATGTCTCAGCACCAGCATATTCCAACGCCTTGCAAACCGAGTGCAAGTTTCCCATATCGTAATCTACAACAGCAATCTTCATAATTAGGCTTTGGGCTTTAGGGTTTGAATAATAATTGTTCAGCTATCAATTACTTGCACTGTTGGCGTTGGCGTAGCCTCTGCCTTTACCTATGGTAGGCTAACGCCAACGCAGAAGCCTTGCCTCTGGCATTGCGTAGCCGTTCGCGTAGCGTCTCGTTCGCGAAGCGTCTCGAAGAGAAGAGAAGTGTCAACTACCTGACTGACTAATCGCCGCTGAGATATAGCTAGCCGATGACTGAACCAATGCGATCGCATCTTCATATAGCATTCGTT
Source organism: Chamaesiphon sp. OTE_75_metabat_95 (assembly GCA_031387665.1). Classification (GTDB taxonomy): domain Bacteria; phylum Cyanobacteriota; class Cyanobacteriia; order Cyanobacteriales; family Chamaesiphonaceae; genus Chamaesiphon. Next base: position 1,098 of record JANNDL010000095.1, read on the forward strand.
TTGGCCCCAACAATCCCACACTACCTACTGGGATTGAATCCTGATGATAATTAGTCGATATCAATGTGCAAGTCTGCATCGGCTTGAGCGGATTTTCAGCACCAATTTTAATCGAGATTTTTGGTTGAAGATCCAGTAATGAGTTATGTTCTGGATTAAATATCAGATCCCAAATTTTGTCTTGTTCTGACTCTAATAAATGCAATAATGTTTTGACTGTATCTAATTGAGAAAATTCAGGTTGGTCGAGAATCTCAGAAATCCCCCAAATCATAATCTGCGACGAATGAATTGGCTTAGACTTTTTAGATAGATCCATCAATAAGTTACTAACTAAATCTACATAATGCTGAAATTGTCGATCGAGTTCGCTCCAGTCTAATTTGAATACTTCCAGTACCGAACGATCCCTAAGCTTACTGCTCAAAAAGTTTGATAAAATTTGCAAGTCTCGATCGAGCGTATCACCATCGGGAATCTGCTGAGATCCTTGCGGTAATTGCATCAAGATCGACTGCGTTTCATAAGAATCCCAAACCACAATCACCATAATCTTGGTCAATTCTACTCTCACGAGCTGAATATGCTTGATCGTTAGCCGCTTGGTTTGGGGTAAGGTAATCATCGTCACATAACCACTCAAGGTTGCCAACGCCTCCACCGCGCCCCGCAATACTGCCTCTAAGCTCCAGCTATCCCAATCTAGTTTATCCCTAAGTAAAGCTTCCACTCGCCGCCCGATATCTGGCGAAGGCTGGATCGATCGATCTACATACAGACGATAACCCGAATCAGACGGAATTCTCCCAGCCGAAGTGTGCGGCTGATACAAGAATCCCGCCTTTTCCAGTGCGGCAAATCCACTGCGGATAGTGGCTGGACTAATATTGAGATTGTACCCATCAACGAGGGTTTTGGAGCCAACAGGCTCGGCTGTAGAAATATACTGCCGGATTGTTGCCCATAAAATCTCTTGATGACGTTTATTCAAGTCAAAGGACATAAACCACTGCCGCTATTCGGCATGATGAATCGAAAGCAATCATCTCGTTGATAGATCTTAATCGATTCTGCCGCTCGATCGTCACAATTGCGACTTATTCGTTCATACTTGCGAAATCTACCGAGACTTGCTATGCTGGTAAGCTGCATCGGGACGTAGCGCAGCTTGGTAGCGCACTACTTTGGGGTAGTAGGGGTCGGAGGTTCAAATCCTCTCGTTCCGATTTGGTTAGAGCATAAGCAAGGCAAGGCTTTCAGAGAACAAACTTAGTTCTGAAAGTCATTTTTTGCTATCTATGTGCAACAAAACATGGTCTGTTATGACTGGTTTGTGGGCTGTACCGACCCATAAAATAACCCATAACAATGAGCGCGAAAATTTGGATCGAGCCAACTGGCAAAACGTTACGGTTAGTCTGGTATTACCAAGGTAAGCGGCAAAGACTCTCATTAGGGGTAGCCGATAATCCCATCGGTAGGGCATTGGCAGCTAAGAAGATGGCAGACATCAAGATCGATCTTGAATCTGGTCACTATGACGAAACCTTGCTGAGATACAAGCCGAGAATGCTAGGGGCTAATCCCACTGAAATATCGGCTGTAGAACTGTTCGGAAAATATATTATTCACTACAAAAAGAACAACGAGATCGCGCACGGATCGGGATTGAGGCTCAAAGCGATCGCCTCGAAGCTAGAGCAATTTTTAGGCGACAAGCAAGCCAACAAAGTCACCGAATCGGTAGCCGAAAAGGTTGTAGAGCAATGGGCTGAGTCAGCCTCAGTTCAAACTATAAAATCCTATTTGTACTACCTCAAGGGCTGCTGGGATTGGGCTAAAGACAAATATCATGTAGTCGATCCGAACCCTTGGGATGATTGTCTGATTAAATCGCGTTCTAGAGGTAACCGTAAACCATCCAAACAGGTTAAGCCCTTCACCATTGTGGAACTTCGGGCAATTATCGCCGCGTTTGCCAACAATCCTTACTACGCTCATTACACTGAATTTGTAATTTTTCTGGCGAATACTGCTTGTCGTTTTGGTGAAGCTGCTGGCTTGAAGTGGTCATCTTTAGGAGCGGACTATTCCACTGCTTGGATTGGGGAGTCTGTCTCTAGGGGGCATCAGAACGCCAAGGGAACTAAAACGGGTAAGAGTAGAACGATTCAGTTATCGCCAATAATGCGATCGATGTTACTAGAACGATCCGAGCGGATAAACCCTCAGCCTGACGATTTGGTGTTTCCCAGTCCTAAAGGTCTACCGCTCGACGACCATAACTTTAATAGAAGGGCATGGAAAACAATTTTAGCCAGTTGTCATATAGAATATCGCTCGCCTTATAAATTGCGTCACAGTGCCATATCCCACGCTCTAGCAAATGGTGCTAATCCAATCGCACTTGCCGAGCAGTCGGGACACGATAAGCGAACGATGTTATCTACCTATGCTCATGCAATCGATCGAGAGGTTCTATTTGTGAGTATAAACAATCGCAATTCTGACAATTGATAGAAACTGAAATTGTCAAGTCTTTTTCGATACAATTTAATCAATTTTTTGCCAGAACGGGAAAGAAAATAAATAGCTGTTGCCAAAATAGTAAATTTGTACTAAACTACATTTATTAGCCTTGCCAAGCTTATTTGTTACTAACCCATCCCGCAAGTAAAACAGCCAAAGCCGATAGTGACGATTGCCGCTAATTGTCTCTAGTCAAAGTTTAGACCTTAAAAAACCGTGGCGGTTCCGTCACTGCATCAGTGAATTAACTGAATTAAACAGTTCGTTCGACAAGTTATGCAATAGAAAAGAATTAATCGAAAGACAAAATTAAATTAAGTCTTCCGATTAAGACTAAAAAAGAAAACACCCCTATTATCCCACGATCGTTAGTGCTATAAAAACATCATCCAAAGCCAAATCCCGCTGCTTCAAATTTCTGTCTGAGGCGGCAATCAGAGAAGAGCGTTTCGATATCTCTACTTGGCAATCAGCTCAATTAAGAGCCAAGTTACCCAAGGGGATCTACTGGATTCAGCCAGTAGAAAGGGGGAAGATCCTTTGGAACCTAATCTTATTAATTGATTACTTAACGTCTGGCGATCGACCAGAACATCAAATTTTAGTTGAAGAGTATATAGCGACGTTGCCATCAGTGGGCTGAAAAAATACCCCACTAGTAGATCTAAAAACTACTAGTGGGGTACTCACTATTACTCTGACAAATTCGCGTCCACAAATCCGAAATTAGTGTTTTTAAACTTTTGAAACCCTAATAGAATTTGTGTAATCTTGCGTTGCCACCCAATACTCTGGGAGACAATCGGATGGTTATTATGTGTAAAAAATTAATAAATATTAGATACGTGTTAACTATCTGAACGCTGATTTGAGAATTCGACAAGCATAAATATTGAAATTACCAAATAAAATATTATATGAATTACGACTACTCAATTCTGACCGAATACTTCCCCGAAAGTGTCATTGAAGAATTCTACGCTAGTGCGATCGATCCCCGATTGTGTTTACTCAATGCTGAGTTTCTCAATGGTGATAAGGCAATTAGCGAACTCTTGGGAGAAGTGAAGATCCACAATAACAACGGGACGTTAAAGAAGGGATATCGGGATACATACGCCTCGATCGTCGAACATGGCGGTACAGCCTATACTGGTGTCGATATCGAACGTAGTTGTATTGCTAGTTGTACTAGTTTCAAACCGCTCCAGCCGCGACTAGATAAAGAAGGTAAGCCAATTAAGTACGAGCATCCAGCGAAAAAGCCTTGTAAGGCATTCCTACCCATAATCGATCGGGAGACATGGCAAGCGATCTCAGTGCGTGTAGGCGTGGCTTTACCCCCCGATCTAGTTACAAGGCAATGGCAATTAGTAGATATCGGCTCGGATGAATGGCGAGATGAATGCCAACGACTCAACCTAGAGTTTTTACAGTGGATTCGAGATAATTCAACTATTCCTGTAATCACTACGGAAGGGGCAAAGAAGGCATTAAGTGGGATTAGCACTGGTGAGATTTGTATCTCGTTAACTGGGATTTGGAATGGCTGTCCCGAACTGAATAAAGGCGAAAAGGATTACACGTTAATTAACGATTTAAAGTTAATTTCTACCCCTAATAGAAGGATAAATATTGCATTTGACAAGGACAGCAAGCGTAAAACGATAAATATGGTTCGGGCTGCAACTAAAAGATTTGCTGGTTTATTAATAGCCGCAGATTGTCAAGTTTATTTAGCCGATTGGAGTAGCGATCGAGGTAAAGGGATTGACGATTTAATCTTTAACGACGGAGCCGAGGCATTCCGTCGCGTTATCGACAGTGCCAAACCGATCGAAGCGGCGGTAATAGAAGGTACTGAAGATGGGAAAAAGCCACATAAGTCAGTGGCAGAGCAGTTGCTGGAGATCGGTAGAACGGCTACTTACTTTCAAACGCCCGATCGAGTAGCTTACGCCGATATCGCGATTTCAGGCAACCGTCACACTTATGCAGTTCGCTCCAGAGCTTTTAGGATGTGGCTTGCTGGTGAGTATTTCAATATCGAGGGTAAGGGGATTGGCTCTCAGACGATGCAAGATACACTTTCAACCCTAGAAGCAATTGCTTTGTATGGGCAGGATTCGGCAACTCGCGAAGTCCATCTCCGCATCGCCCAGCACCAAGAGAAAATTTATCTCGACTTGGGTACTCCAGACTGGAAGGCGATCGAGATCGAGCCGACTGGCTGGCGGACGATCGACGATCCGCCCGTGCGATTTTGGCGACCAGATTCGCTGCGTCCGCTCCCTTATCCGGTCACAGGGGGAAGCTTGATAGAATTACGGGAATTGCTCAATGTAGATGGCTCGGCATGGACTTTAATTATCACCTTCCTACTATTCTGCTTCTGTCCGAATAAAACCTATCCGGTACTAGTGCTATCGGCACACAGAGGGAGCGGCAAGACCGTTGCCGCAGAAATGCTCAAAGGTTTAATCGATCCTGGCAAAGCCCCACTTATCAAGCTACAAGGGGATACCCATAAGCTCGCAGTCTCGGCTTCTCGTCGGCTATTGATGGTCTACGATAATGTGGGACATATCAGTGCAGACCAATCGGACGATCTGTGTCGGATTGCGACTGGATTCGGCTACAGTACCCGCACTCTATTCAGCACTGATGAAGAGACTACCTTCGAGTTTGCTCGTCCCCAGATTGTCACGGCGATCGATTCCCTTGTGACTCGCGATGACCTAGCAGATCGAGTCCTGATGGTACAACTCGGTGAAATTACCGAACAGCAGCGACTACCCCAGGCGGAATTAAATGCCAAGATCGAAGCAGCGCGTCCGCGTATCCTGGGGGCACTGTTGACGGCACTGAGCCAAACATTGGCAGCGTTACCCGACACCAAGCCTGATAAACTTCCTCGGATGGCTGACTATGCGCTCTTTGCGATCGCCAGCGAGCAAGCGTTAGGACTCAAGAAAGGTGAGTTTATGTCAGTCTTCAATGACAGTCGCGAACTGTCCAGACAAGTAGTAATTGAGTCTTCGCCTGTTGGGGAAGCGATTATCCGACTGATGGAACATCGTAAGGCATGGGAACCTTGGCAGGGGACAGCTTCAGAACTACTGAATGAATTGGAACACCATACGGATGAAGCTACCTATCGATCGAGATACTTCCCAAAAGCTGCCAATGTTCTCAAGCGGCAACTCAATCGACTAGCACCCGATCTCAAGGCATTAGGCATTGATGTTCGAGAGGCTCGAATTGGAAAAGTGGGAACTCGGCAGATCGTGTTAGAGAAATGTGTGATTTTATCGTCAGTATCGTCAGCCGAGTGTCAGCCTTCGGAAAAAACTAGTCAGCATAACGATTGTAGGGCTGACGATAAGGCTGACGATAAGGCTGACGATGCTGACGATAAAAATCCCCCATCGACCTCATCCGATCGATCGCTCCGATTCAAAATTGGGGATTTAGTTAGGTATAGCGGCTCCAGTGCCAATCTCAAGCGGCAATACGCCGGAAACCTGACAATTCGTGAGTTTAGTAAGTCGGGCGACTCGTATACTTGCCTCAAGCCTAATGGGAACCTGACGAGTTGGATCGAGTTTGACGATCTTGAGTTTGTGGCGGTTTGAGACTGGCGATCGACAGCACTCAAATCCTTGAATCGTCAATGGATTGGTAAAATTCGATCGCCAGTTGTGTAATAATGTCGGTAATAGTGAATATTTACCTACATTATTCATGGAGTCAAATCGGAGCGTTGATACAGCATCTCCAATCGAGCAACGAATTCTCAATCTTGCCAAATCTCAAAGTACGATTCGGACTCGCGATGCGATAGCTGTAGCAGCCTGCAATCATAATCGTTAGAACCTGCAATCATCGCAGTTTCGCGCCAGGATTAACTGCAACTATAATTTCACTCCAGCCAGGATTAATTGCAACTGAGCCAGAATTAATTGCAACCAACCTGCAATCATCGCTTTGAGCCAGGATTAAATGCAACTATAATTTTGCCCTGTCCAGCCACTCACAGCGGTAATCCCGCAGCTAACATTTGCTCCTGTAATTCACGCGAACGCGCAGGGTCGAGTTGCCCGCGAAATAGCATCTTGATTTCCGCAGGTTTAGCATGAAACTGTTCTGCCAAGCCTTTGACATCATAGCCATGACGAGTTAGAGTCGGCTCCAAATCATCGATCTGCTTCGATAAAACTGATTCCACAATCGCCACCGTCACTGGTTTTTCCCCAAACAGTTACGCAGCCTCAAAAGCTAGAGTCAAATGCTGCTCGATTTGAAGCGGAGTTCTCAATCGGGTGGCGAGTAGTTCAATCGCCTCCGGTGCTAAAATTTCACCAATTTGAGTATCTTCAGTAGTGCATTTAGCCACCAACCATTCAATATATCCCCGCTGATTACCAACAATTCCCTCTAGCGAGAATACGGTTGCTCGATACCCAATTTCTTCCATTGTTGGACGGCGGAGATCGTTTTTAAGCTTGGGATGACCAGCCAAAACCACCGAAAGTGTACCGCCACCATCTTCAACTACTTCAATTAGCCGTTTGAGTCCCGTTAGAGTACTGCAATGCAGATCGTGTGCCTCATCAACAAATAGTGCCACTGGCTTTTTACCTTTTCTAATCAAGTCGCGCAGCTCGCGTTCTCGCTTTTCACCAAGGGCGGGAATTTTTACCTCTTTATCTGTTGAGAGATCGTAGAATAAAGCAGCAATCAATGTTGGTAGCGTCGCTCGATCTTTATCTACAGACAGCGACTTAGATACCAAGATTTTCCCTTCTTGCTCCAAAATCTCAAACAAACGTCTTAATGTGGTTGTTTTCCCACACCCGATAATCCCAGTAATAGCAATCAGCTTCCCTGAATGGATTGCAGCTTTAATATCCTTAAACATTTGCTGTTGATACTCGGTATCATAGTATCCGGCTTTACGAAACTCTCTAATTAACCGAAAATGTTCCATAACTTCAGTGAGCATTTTGCTGTTCTCCTGGATGTGAGTAAAAATACTGTTGAACTCGTTCGATAATTACTCTTTTATTCAAGGTTTCAGCTAGGAGTGTATCGATAAAGGTTAATTGTTCTTTCGATAATTTTGCCAAAGGTTTAGCCAGATAATCGGAGATCGCTCTTTTAGCAAATAATACTGTCGGATAAGTAAATTCTTGATAGGGGTCGGGGTCTTGAAAGGGTGTTACAGTTGGCTCGAATTCTTTGTATTTATCGACTAAAAACTGTAAGTCAGCATTGTTGGTTAAAGCAGCTCGTGGCAACCCCAATTTCTTAGCTAAATTGGCAATTTTATCTGCGCGCTCTTCAGTTTTAGTTTGTTTAAATTTACGGTATCGATGCAGGGGAATCGGGCCGTCAACTGGATAAAATGGTCCATAGCGACGGTCATCTTTCTGGACGTATAATTCGTTGTCAAATAAGCCCCACCACAAGATTACTGATTCTCCAGCTAAGTCTGGCTCGACTTGATAAGCTACCCCCTCAATCGATACTCTGGCATCGCCCCCAACTTTTCGACGTTGTGGTTCGCGGGCAAACGAACGTTTTCTTTACTGCCTCAGCCCTAATTTATAGTTGCATTTAATCCTGGCTGGAATTGCGCTAATTTGATTGGCGGTTGGAACGATTTGTGACTAAACTGCCAAATGCCTGCCTGAATTGACTTTCGGATAGTTGCAATTAATCCTGGCTCAACGCGATGATTGCAGGCTGGTTGCAATTAATTCTGGCTCAGTTGCACTTAATCCTGGCTGGAGTGAAATTATAGTTGCATTTAATCCTGGCGCGAAACTGCGATGATTGCAGGTTCTAACGATTATGATTGCAGGCTGCTACAGATAGCGGGTGGCATTCATCCAGAAGATCTGCGCCGCTTGGTAGATCGGGGCGTACTGCTCAAATCTGGTCGGGGGATGTACACCTATATTGATGCCGAACTCACCGAATATCATAGTCTCGCTGTTGCCAGTCAGCGGGTAGATCGTGGGGTAATTTGTTTGCTCTCTGCCCTCCAGTTTCATGGGATTGGAACTCAAGCACCCTTTGAAGTCTGGGTGGCGATCGACGTTCATGCCCGTCGTCCTAATTCAGATGTACTATCACTGCGAACTGTGTATATGTCGGGTTTAGCATTGAGCGCGGGAATTGAGACTCATGCGATCGAGGGAACAAGAGTGCAAATATTCACTCCAGCCAAAACGATCGTCGATTGTTTTAAGTATCGCCACAAGATCGGTCTAGATGTTGCCCTTGAAGCTCTGCGGGAAAGCTGGGAGTCTCGCCGCTGCTCGATGGATGAATTGTGGTCGTATGCCAAGATTTGTCGGATGAGTAAAGTGATGCGTCCGTACCTGGAATGCCTGTCATGAGTCAACCTCGACATCTAGCAGCTTCAGTCCGCCAGCGATTGTTAAACCTCGCAATCGCCCAGAAAGAGGACTTCAACCTGGTTCTAACCCGCTATGGAAGTCTCTTTACAGAGAGGCTTCGCCAACGAACGGTTGTTGTACCGATTAGAACGATCTGCGGCGGGAGAGAGATTTATCCTCAAAGGGGCGATGCTGTTCATTCTGTGGAGCGATACGCCCCACCGCACTACTAAAGATGTCGATCTATTATGTCGGGGAGATAATTCAATCGCGGAAATAGAAGCCGTCTTTCGAGAGGGTTTGGTTTTGAGCCAGATTCGATCGATTCTCCATGATTTTTTAATGCCACCGACAATTGCCATTGGTGCGGGAGTTGAGTTCAATCGCTTTTGGTCGTCAGCTCTGGGTTGGCAAATTGTTTAGATCGGTTATCAACGAACAGGATTGGTGTCAAGCTCATCTTCCCTAGATGTCAGCGTCCCGACATCTCCACCATGAGTAGGAACTTTTACACTTCCACCATGAGTAGGAACCTTAACACTTTCTTGCTTCTCCAATTCATCCTTTCTTTCGTTTACATTATCTAGCAACGGCTCAACCTTTACCTGCAAAACGCTTCGCTCATCAACTCCATGTTGTTTTTGGGCTTTTAAGATGGCCTGTCGCCGATCTAAATCCGAGAGTAATTCGCGGGGATTGCGATTACTCATAGAATCCATCGCCATTGACTTCAGATTATCTCGTGAATCGGTGAAAATTTTAAGTTCGCTCTTAGCTCGACTGGCTGCGACATAAAAACTTTCCGAATTCTGCAACCCATCAGCCGCGACAAACACCCGATCGCTAGTTTTTCCCTGGCTGCTATATATGGTAGTGGCAATTGCCAGATCGAAGTGATGTGCTTGGCGCAGATCGATAGCTTCTATTCGACCGTCACGGTATTTAATGTTTGCCACACGATCGATCGTAGACTCGATCTCAAATTCCTGTCCATTGCGTCGCTGCAACTGTGCATCGTTTTTGCTCCAGCGCAGCCGATCCCCCACTGCTACACCGATCGATTCCTCCCGATAGTGGGCTTTGTTGAAATTTAAGTCTGTAACTAGTCGTTCGCCATCTGGCGATCTCAAGACAATGTTATTGGCTTCTTTATCGGTGACTATATAACTTTGCCCTCTTACCAGTTGGTTGTAGTTCCGAATCGGCACGACAATATCGCCAACATTGTAATTATGAGCGTAGCTGTTTTCGACTTTGGTAAATTTATAATCTACTAATTGTCGAGCTGGCAGGTCTGAGCCGATTGTCCCGATCGATCGCAATCCTTCACGGATCGCCGCTGTAATCTCCCGTCGCTTATCGTTAGTTCCCGATACGATTAATGTTTTAGCTCTCTGTGCTGGACTAAGAGCTAGATACTCAGCGGCAATTTTGCTAGCGATCTCATCTTTAGCAACTGTGACGATACTATTATTTTGCTCTAACAGTGCAAAACCGCGATCGACCTCGCCATCGGCAAGAGCATCTACCGCAGCTTGGAGATTTGGGTCTTTTTGGCGTAGCGATACCGTGAGTCGGGCGGTTGCCATTCCCGCTGCTTGTAACGATTTAAAAGGATTCCCTGCCGCCACTGACGATAGCTGTCGGGTATCCCCAACGAGTAACACTCGCGCATTCTCTTTGTTGGCTCTAGATAACAGTGCCAGGGCATCATCGGCACTCAACAAACCCGCCTCATCCACAATCCACAATTCATCTTTACTCAGTGGCTCCTCACGACTACAGAGTTTTCTTGCTACTGTCTGGGCCTCGATCCCTAATTCATCACTCAACACTTTGGCAGCTTCGGCACTGGGGGCGAATCCTTTCACTTCGACCCCGTGCAGGTCGGCGATCTGTTTTAGTTCGGCAAGGGCAGATGTTTTTCCCGCACCAGCGACTCCCTGCCATGCAATTACTCGATCTGCGGTCATGGCGGCTAGTCCGATCGCTTGTCGCTGTCCAGCGTTGAGTGTGGTATTTTGCAGATAGTCAGCTACCAGTCTAGGGCTAGCAATCGGTGTTACATCATCTTTGGTGCCCCGCATCAGCGAGATCGTCCGCTCCTCACGCACCAGGGCGTTGTAAGTGGTGTATTTGCCATCGAGTTTAATTAAATCCGAGCGAGCGTCGCACAGAGATTTAATGTCAGTAATATCGATCTGTAATCGTTGGGCGATGACGAATTTCTCGATATCTTCAACGCGAAAATCGACACTACGCTCGGAACAATGAGCGATGGCATCTTCGATATAACGATCTTTAGTGGCTGCGGTAGTAGATTGCTTGACATTTGGCAATCCCGATCGCACGATCTCGATGCCTAAATCCGCCGCTTCCTGATGCCATCGTGCTTTTAGCTCTGATTGGGGAATACGCTCTTTATGCTTGCGGGTACGCTGCCAACTTTCTTCACGAGTCAGCCAGGTGCTATTGCCTGGGCACTCAGAGAGGATCTGCATCCGCCGCTTACTAAACTCCTCTAGATTCTCTCGATCGTACCCAGCAATCTCAAACTGTCCGTGGGGGCGATATTCAATTCCATAGCCCAGTTGTTCTACTTCAGCGGCAAGGTACGCTTGATAGATCGTTCCTAAATGTTTCTTGTTGCTAAAAATGAGGTCGTTGTCATTGGCATACCATTTGCCTCTCTCTGCTTGGGTTAGATTCATCATCAAGGCGTGAGTATGCAGGTGCGGATCGAGTTCGCGGCTTTCGATATGGTCGAACTGAGCTACGACAAGGTTGCTAGTTTTAACTTCGACTACATTTTTTTTATTTGTAATGCGAGTCTGGGCGTAACGTGCTTCGATTAGTGCCAGTGTCTTCTCAACGGCAATGCGATGGGCAACTTCTAGCCGAGTATCCCCGCTGACTAGGGCACTCAAGCTGACAGATTTCGGGGCGGAGAATGTAAAATCCGTACCCGCGCGACGTTTTTCGGGGTCGCCTTTAATACCCAGATATTTAGTACCATCTGGCGATCGACCGTAGCAGACATTTTCAAATTCTCCTCGTTGGCGAAGCCTGCGCCCAGCGCAATCGATTTCACCGACTAATCCCAGTTCGGCGGCACCTTTTCCAAACCATCGAGTTTGCTCTGGATCGTAATAGTCAGTGAAATACTGCACCGCTGCACTGGCTTTACAATTTTTTGCTGTTAGCATCAGTCCTACTGTAACATTATTGATTTTATTTGCACTACTATTAACTTTGTCTTGAAACTATTTTGAGTATTAATTTCCCTCACGCTTATTATTATCACCCAATTTACAGTTATTATAGTAAATGCGTACTGTGCGTAAAATTAAATCGAGATTACGTTTAAACTAGCCCCATTCAATGACCCATTCAGTGACCCCCATGAAATTTAGTATTTTAGGCTTGAGATAATACAACAGACCCATTGCATACCCATTAAATACCCATTACAGACCCACTGAATACCCACTGAATACCCACAAAAAAAGTAGTAAATTCAAGCTAACAAAATGCCAGATTGGAAATGGAGAGTTAACGAGGGCAAACAATTAGAAAAGATTCTCTTTGAATATTTAAAAAGTTGTAGGCAAATGAAAATAGATGTAATGCAAGCTGTTGAGGCATTTTATTTGCCCTATGCACTCAAGTACGCAGGTGCTTCACCGCTAGAAATTCGGAAAGCTTACCAAAAATCGATCGACACCTTACAATCGAGAGTAAAAATTATGGCACTGGACGCGGGGATGTCCATAGAAGCGAGCGAAAATATCCGATCGGAGGTAAGTTTCGATCGCATAAGTCCTGCTTCAGAAGATCGGCATCAGCTAAAAAAAGATGCAGTTGACGAAGTTGACAAAGCTGATGATGACTTGCCGATTAACCCGCTCAGGAAGATCGCTAAATTAGAGAAGTGAGGAGGATTAATTTCGTGGAATATCTGTACGCAGTCATAGATTACGGAAGTAGCGCGTTGAAAGTGATTTACAGTAAAGAACTCACCGACACTCCTCAATACTTCATGATGCAGCCAGAGATCATCGAGGTTTCGGTCGATGATGTGCAGGAGTATCGTAAAAACTTCAATTTAGATCCGACTCGATATGCCTTTGTGGGGACTAACGATCGTTACTATGCCACTGGGGAATTAGCCCAAGAGGTATTTCGTTCCACTTTAAACCTAACCGAACCAAAATCTAACAATGCGATTGGGCGGACTTTAGCGGCGATTACCGTAGCAGCTCGACTAGCTCAGATCGATGTCGGTAAAAAATTTAGACTTTTCCTTTCCTGTTTACTCCCCGCTGGCGAGCTGGTAGATCGAGACATTCTCGAAGCAAATCTCAGGGAGGCGTTTAAAAACTTCGACACACCAATGGGCAGGTTGCAAATTAACCTCAAGTACTTTAATTGCCATCCTGAAGGTGGTGGATTGGCACTTTTTTACGAAGAGCATTGCGATTTAGCCGATCGCCAGTTAGGGGTAATTATGATGGGTCATCGGAATTCGAGCTGCTTTGTCATTCAAAATAAGATCTATCGGCGGTTGCGTTCGACCGATCTTGGCTTCGCAACAATTGTCAACGATATTCAGATCGCCACATCTGCATACAAAGACAAAACGATAACTGCTGCGGTTGCGACTTACCTCAGTAAGGAAGATGATAAAACCCCGCTGATAAAAATGTTACTGCGAAATAATCCAACCGCGCGAGAACAGGAGCTAGACAAACTTCTCAAGGCGATCGATTTAGCCACCAGAAAATTTTGGAATTCATTCGGTCAGTGGTTGGCAATTCAGCTTCCACTCGATGAGATCGTTTTTGGTGGTGGGGTTGCCGAATTATTTAAAGTAGAAATGCTCGACTATCTATCTGGTAAGCTACCGAACTTACCGGATAAAAATTGTCCGGCTATCTATTTAGGGGTTGCTGATAAAAGCCAAAACTCAGACACAGAAGGAGATATAAGCTGTAAAAAGTTACTTAGGTTCAATGAAATCGGCTAAAATCAACTAAAATTAGTGAAGACATCGACATATCGTAGAAGTTCACGGGGCTAAG
>JANNDL010000096.1:0-11578 GCA_031387665.1 Chamaesiphon sp. OTE_75_metabat_95
TATACATTGTTTGTACGGATATGTCGATGTCTTCACTAATTTTAGTTGATTTTAGCCGATTTCATTGAACCTAAGTAACTTTTTACAGCTTATATCTCCTTCTGTGTCTGAGTTTTGGCTTTTATCAGCAACCCCTAGTTATGTCCGCCGCTAGTCTGCTGCACGACGATTTTGAGTCGGATGAGAGCAGCAAGTTTGTGCTCCATCCGGCAGAGTAATTCAGCTAGATGGCAATGGTTACTCAGATCGCGGGGGTCGCGGAGAATGGCGGTTTCCAGCAATTCTTTGCCCAGCAGGAATTGCTCGGTGCGATCGTACACACGGCTGAGTCTCCCGATCGGAATATTCCAGGTCGGATTGATTGCCAGTGCTCGTTTGAGCGCAATTATTTCATGTTCGGTATCTTCCTGCTGGCGGTAAATTGTCGAGAGATCCAACCAGGCTTTGGGCATGAGTGGAAACTGTTCGGTGAAGCCCTGGGCTAGTTCTAAAGCCTGATCCACTTGCTCTAACTGGAGTAATTGCAGAATTAAAGCTGATCGAGCTTGCCACAAATCGGGTCGTTCGAGCCAAGCTTCCTGAAGTTGGGCAAGGAGGATTTCTGGCGGCAGAATATCAGCCGCTTGGGATTGGTAAATGGTAATCGCATCGCCCATCGTGACTTGCTGCTTCAATTCGGCAAATACTAGAGCTAATGCGGCTTTGCGTTCTTCTTGGCTATGACAGATGTTTAATAGAGCAACAATCGCACTCTCATTATCGATCGAGAGTCGAATTGCCTCCTGATAAGCGGTTTTAGCCGCCGCATTCTCGCCAGACAACTCGTGTAAATAGCCCCGCAACGATCGTTCATTGGTGCTGTGGGGTTCGAGTTCGCGGGCGATACTCAGCTCGGCGACAGCCTCACTGAGCTTGCGCTGGTTGCCCAGTACTCGCCCTAATTGACGACGAGTCCAGGCATCACTGGGGTCGATTTCGACCAGATGTCGCAGCACCAGCTCGGTTTGGGGAAAATCTTCTGCTTCTAATAACCAACCACTCCACAATTGATGCAAGCTGTAACTATGGGGAAATCTCGCACAAGCCGTCTTGAGAAAGTCGAGGGCTGCGGTAACTCCTTGGGTTTCGGCGAGTAAACTGGCGATCGATCGATTGACATCTAGTGCTAGTGGTTCGATCGGCAGGATCGCCTGCCAGTGACCTAAACTTGCATTAATATCCCCTTGTCTAGCCGCTAATTCTGCCGCAGATCGCCGCCAGATCGCAGGTTGAACGGTATCGCGAGTTTGCGTGAGAATTGCGGTAGCCTGATCGTACCGCCCATACTCAGCATAGGCATTTGCCGCCGCGATTAGTAATTCATTTTGATGGGCAGCCTGTTCTTGACAATCGGCAATCGCAGTATCGAGCAGGGCAAAGGCTTCCGTCATGCGATCGAGCTGACTATATGCCCAAAATAAAGTCAGCAGCGGCGCGGTAGATTTGGTTTCAGAGCTTTGCCGCTGCCAGCGTTGCTCGATCAGTTTGAGAGCCGAATTTGTTTGCTTGCGGTGACGCGCCGTCAAGAAATAGGTTTTGGCATAATGAGACTTTTTATCTTCCAGACAAGTGGCGAATCGATAAAGTTCAAACGCCAGCGGATAGTCCCGCTGCAACCAGAGAATCTGCGCCAGGGCATAGTAATTTTGGGCACTGCTGGGCATCTGGCGAATTGTCCGCCGCAGGAGTGAAATAGCTAATGGAGCCAATCTCCCATCTTCACCAATTTCCTGCGCGTAATACTGCCAGAAGACAGGGTGAGCACCCTTGACACAGATCGCGGCGAGGATTTCCAATCGCTCTTCCCGACGGGATAATTCTTGCAAACACGAGAGTTTCCCCAGAATTAAATTACCACAGTCAGGAAACTGAATTAGGGATTTCTCGATCGCCGCAAGTACCCTAGTTTCATCCCCATCATAGCTAGCCATCAAGCGTTCGGCTTCTAGCGTCAGGCGGTGATCTGGCGCGAGATCGACCATCTGCTGGTAGATCTCACTGGCAGTTTCCCGTTTGTTGTGTTCTAGTACACCGTGGAGCGCGTAGGATCGATCGTATAAATCGGCATCAGGCAGGTCTAAATCAGCTAAGAGTCCAGATTGATGATTTGGTACCAAGACCATCCCTCTGGGGCCAAATGCGGCGTAATGAGCGAGTAATTCTTGCGCCCACATCTCGCCGATTTGCCGATCGTAGGGATCCCGAATCAGAAATTGCTGAAGATAGCTGTCATAGCCAACGATCGCCTGCAAATGCCCGCTGCTCGGCTCAGTCGTAGTCAGGGTAAACGGAATACCTCGATCGATCAGCGCGACAGCACTCTCCCAGGTAATCGTGAATTCACGGGCAGTCCAACCATTTTGTCCCGCCCACAGTCGCTCATGATATGGTGCAGTTCCGTCATAGCAAATCTCTGCGGCAATGGTTAGATGATCCACAGGCTGCGCCCAAAATTGCGTCAACATCGCCAACGTCGCAGGGGCACAAGTAGCCCTGTGCTGGCGAATAAATTTGACGGGCAATAGCACCCGTTTACCAACCAATGGTTTTGCTTGAAGCCTAGTGGCAATCTTTTGAAAAAATGGACTCTCTACCTGAGCAGCTAGCTGACTAGCCGTCTCAAAATCACCCAAGTAATAAGCCAGATCCGTCTGTCTAGCCAGTAACCACTGTTTGCCGATCGGTTCAAGTAATGGCGAGATCGAACCATACCGCTGATAACTAAGCTGCGCCCCCTGATAATCCTCCAACTCGGTTTGTAACTGTGCTAATGCCTGTAGCATGTAGCTGCTCTCCGTTCGAGCTACCGTCCCTTGTAACAAAGTCAGTGCTTCATCATCTCGCTCCAGCAACGTCAGCATCCGAGCGATTGTCAATGTCGCAGCACTATCATCAGGCTTCAAGCTCAATGCTGTCGTCGCCGCCGCCAAAGCGTCACCATAGCGATCCTGCTCCTCCAAAATCCAGGCTTGAGTCACATGTAGCCAGTAGTTGTCGGGACTCAGATCGATCGCTTGGTGAATTAGATCGATCGCCGCATCAAAATCTCGAAAGTGAGACAATAATTGAGCGCGAACACACCACCACTCCGCCCGTTCCTCAGCAGTTGCATCCACCCAATCCTCAATTTTCCGCACAAATTCCCAGGCAACCAGCAAACCTCGCCGCTGGAGCAAAGTCCGCGCATAGTAACACGCTGCCGTTACCGAAGTGCGATCTGCTCTCCACGCCCGCAGATGATAAGTCCACCCCAACCGCTGTGCCCCCACCTGCATGGCGATTCTACCCGCCAGCAGTCGAGCCTCAGTCTCTGTCCATTCGGATAATGGAGCATAAGCGATCGCCTGTTGATAAGCTTGAAGATGTAAACCGCGATCGTACAACGAGCGGACGTGACTGAGAATTTCTACAGGGATGTTCATGATGCCAAAACAGAAGATCGTGCCAGTCTGATTAGCTAATCAAACTGCTCTCCCCGTAGTATTCCCAGTTATCTATTCAAACTTTTGATCTACTTGATTTTCAATATATTGCTACATACTCCCTTCCCAGTGAAAAATTAGACATCTAGTGTGGTGAGTGAATAGTGAATAGTGAATAGTGGATGGTGAATTGCGAACGTCTATTTCTTGAGTGGGAAGGGAGTACTAACGATCGGGACAATTATTAAAAGCAGCATCAGCACATATATTTGGGCACTATAGCCATGACGATAAAATTGACAAAGTTATGGCAAAGAAGATCTGGACAATCACTCTTGAAGATGGCAAACATCAAATAGAACTAGAACACGCTTATATCTCAGGCAAGCGTGACATCACTGTAGATGGCACTCTGATTAAACTTCCACCTAAATCAGCCCAATCCTTTTTGGATTTTGGCAGCAATCATCCGTTCAAGATTGGTAATCATTGCTGTATTGTTCACATTCGTACCAACGGGATCACATTCAGCTTCGATTTATCCGTTGATGGACGTTCGATCGCGACTGGCAAGCAAGTTGATTCATCTGACTCGGTTCCGCCGTGGGTATGGCCATTTGTCGTTGCCTGTGGCATTATCCCCGTTATTTCACTTGGAGGAGCACTACCAGCCATGATTGGTTCTGTTGGTGCGTGCTACTGTTATTCGATCTCGCAAGATACCTCCAAACAAGCAACCACTCGCGTGTTGATGTGTTTTGGGGTGACATCAATATGTTGGGCATTATTTATCGGGTTAATTCTAGCAGTCAGAAAGTAGTATTAATTCTGTAAGGCAATGATTATAAAGACGCTCCCCGTAGTATTCCTAGTTATCGATCGGTTTCTGCTATGCTAAAAGCAGGTATTTGTGAAAAATTCACAATTCAACCACTCTAAATGGCAAAACTGACATGCTTATCGAGTTCAGCGTCGGTAACTACAGATCTTTCAAAGAAAAAGTCACCTTCAGTATGGTGGCAGCAAATTTGGTGTCTCAAGACAAGAATCTAGACATCAATAATGTTTTCAGTGTAGATAAAGAACTTAGCCTGGTTAAAAGTGCGGCTATCTATGGCGCAAATGCCAGCGGCAAGAGCAATCTGGCAAAAGCTCTTCAGTTCATGAAATGGTTTATGGTCAATTCTTCTAAAGAAACCCAAAGTACTGAAGCAATTGGAGTTGAAAAGTTTAGGCTCAGTACTGAAACAGACGATCAACCATCTTTTTTTGAAATTGTGTTTCTATTAGATGGGCAACAGCATCGCTATGGTTTTACAGCCGATCGCGAAAAGGTGCGATCTGAGTGGTTGTACTATGTACCCAAGATGAGAGAGACTAGATTATTCGATCGGCAGGAAGATACATTTGATGTTGCTAAAATACTCAAAGCAAATGGCATTCCTGCAAGAACGAGAGATAATGCTCTTTTCTTATCTGTTTCAGCACAGTTCAACGTTGATAAATCTGAAAGAATTTTAGATTGGATTACTTATCAACTAAACTTCATATCTGGAATGGATGACCAGGAATTGTTAGGATGTACAATAAACTGCTTGTTGGAGAAAGAAAATCATCATGAAATAATTGAATTAGTCAAGAGACTAGATCTAGGAATTGCAGGAGTTGAGTTAGATCAACTCGATCCTAAAGACATATTAAGATTTGATGACGTTCCAGAAGGAATGCAACATGAGTTAAAGAAAATACTTGTCCAAAACAATACTAAATTAAAGAGCATCTCCACAACACATCAAAAATTTGATCGCAATAAAAATCCAGTGTTACTAGAAGAATTCGATCTAAGTAGCGAAGAATCAGATGGTACTCAAAAAATATTTGCATTGGCTAGCCTATTGATAGATGCGCTTAAACACAATAAAGCTCTAATTATCGATGAATTTGATGCAAGGTTGCATCCGCTGATGAGTCGATCGATAGTCGAATTGTTTAACTCTAACGGAACCAATCCTCATAACGCTCAACTGATTGTCATGACTCATGATACCAATCTACTAAGCAACAAAATATTTCGCCGCGATCAGGTCTGGTTTACTGAAAAAGACCGATATGGAGCTACAGCTCTATACTCACTTGCAGAATATAAAGTGCGGAATGATGCTTCCTTTGGGAGTGACTATATCAAAGGTAAATACGGAGCAATTCCCTATATTCAAGTAGCCGAATCATTCGTCGAAGCCCATGCCTAAATGCAAGATTAGCGATCGCAGCTACTCACCTAGAAAACTAGATATTAGAACTGTTAAAGAACGATTTCTAATTGTCTGTGAAGGGATGAAAACGGAGCCTTATTATTTCAGAAGTTTCCGCGTACCGAAAGCCGTAATATCAGTTCAAGGTGCGGCTGGAGATCCAACCAGATTGGTAAATACTGCCAATAAGCTGGCACAGGAAGATAAATATGACCAAGTTTGGTGTGTATTTGATCGAGACGAAGGTGCCTGGACTGCTCAAAACTTTAACAATGCATTACAAAATGCAAAATCTTACGGTTTCCACATTGCATATTCTAATGAATGCTTTGAGCTATGGTATATTCTGCACTTCCAGTTTCTTAATACTGGCTTACCGCGCAGTGATTATGAAAATAAGCTCAGTGAATTATTAGGCGCGAAGTATCAGAAGAATGATTCGACAATTTATCAGCAGTTGCTAGAAAGACAACCGATCGCAATTAAAAATGCTCAAAAGTTACTAGCAACTTACGATCGATCCAACCCAGAAAGAGACAATCCGTCAACAACCGTTCATCTGCTGGTGCAAGCATTGAATAAATTTGTTGATTGATTAAGATATAACCATATGAAAAAAATCGAGCAGGAATCAGGGCAAACCGATCGACAGGCGAGAGACTTGCTGACTAATCTTGTCGCCAACATCAGAGATCGGTACTCAAATGAGCAAGTAAATGTAGATCCAGTCGAACCCGGTTTGGAACCAATCTCGATCGATCAGCTCACTAGCTACATCGAACAATCCCTACTTGAAACGCCCCAACTCCAGCAGGTGTGGGTAAATGGGGAAGTATCCAGTGCGAGTTTTCACCCATCGGGGATCTACTTCACGCTCAAGGATCGAGTGGGTAGAGCTTGTGTCCCCGCAGTGGTGTGGAAGAGTCAAGTTCCAGAGCTAGAAGTTCAACCTCAGCGGGGGATGCAGGTACTCGCATTTGGGAAGATCTCTGTCTATGCGCCGCACGGGAAATATCAGTTTCAGGTGCAGCAGATTCTGCCGTTGGGCGAAGGGTTGCAGGCTCTCAAGCTGCAACGACTCAAGCAAAGATTAGCCGCAGAAGGACTATTCGATCGAGATCGCAAGCAATTATTACCCGCCCATCCTCGGACGATTGCGGTGGTAACATCAGCTACAGCAGCGGCTTGGGGGGATATTCAGAAGGTGTGGCGATCGCGCTATCCAGGATTACGAATACTACTATCTCCCGCAACAGTTCAAGGTGAATCAGCACCGCAGTCGATCGAACGGGCGATCGATCGAGTAATTATCGATGGACGCGCTGAAATTTTAATTCTGGCTAGAGGTGGCGGTGCGATTGAAGATCTGAGCTGTTTCAATAGCGAGATTGTGGTCAGATCGATCGCGGACTGTCCGATTCCAATTGTTACTGGAATTGGGCATGAGCGGGATGAATCCCTGGCGGATTTGGCTGCGGATGTCTGTGCAGCTACGCCAACAACTGCCGCCGCAATTGTGATTCCCGATTTGGAAAGTTTGGTAGATGAACATCTGGAGCGGATTGATCGAGCTAAAGCCACCATTCAACGAGCATTAATTAGTCAGCAGCACCAATTAAACCAACTGAGAATTAGGTGCGATCGCATTAAACCCGATCGACAATTAGACCTAGAACAAGTTCGCCTGAGACAGCTTCAGCAGCGGCTCAGACTGGCGATTACTGCAAAATTGGAATCTGCCGAGCGATCGCAGTTACACTTGCGAGAACGCTGTCAAGCCCTCGATCCGCAGTTAGTTTTGCAGCGCGGTTATGCGTTAGTGCGTCAGAATAGTGGAGAGATTGTTCGCGATAGCCAGAGTTTAACAATGGGAGCGGAATTATCGATTCAGCTCGGAACAGGACAGGCAAAGGTAACAGTAATTGAAATCAACAATGGTCAAAAAGAAAGCGTGGAACTATGAAGAAACGGTTGATGGAGTCGAGGAAATCCTCGCGGCGATCGAAGGTGGCGATTTGGAGTTAACGGAGGTGTTCAGCCAGTTTGCTGTGGCAGTCGATCGATTAAATCAGTGCGAAACTTTTTTGGCAGCACAGCGCGAACAGGTAGAATTATTACTAGAAAATTTGGGCAAAATAGGTGAATGAACTCCCCTCTCGTCGAAATCCCCGCTCCAGCGACAATTCTATTTATTGACTATGAAAATGTCACCCAGGTAAAGCTCTCTAGCCTCCAGCAGCCAAATCTCAAGATCTTTATTTTTGTCGGCTGCGCTCAAGTTAAGATTCCATTCGAGCTAGTCCGTGAGGCGCATCAATTGGGTGCGTCGGTAGAGTGGATTGGAGTAGAAGGCACGGGACCAAATGCCCTGGATTTTCATATTGTTTTCTATCTGGGTCAAATTAGCCTGCGATCGCCTACGTCTAATTACATTATCCTCTCACGCGATCGCGGCTTTGATCCGCTCATTCAGCACTTAGCCAAACTGGGAATCACCTGTCGGCGGATCGAGCGGCTAGAGCTATTGTCTGGTGAGCCAGATCTAGCCCTCTCCCAAGAATTTTTATCAGAAATCGCCTTCTCCAAATTGGCTGCTGTCGCTGTCAAAAGTAGACCCAAGAAAAGATCGACGCTCTACACCTACGTCAAATCAATTTTGACTAAATACCATCCCAGCAATGCGGAGATCGAGGAACTGCTGGACACTTGGTTCACAACGGGAAAAGTGATTGAGTCCAAAGATAAAATTAATTATAAATTTTAGATAAGTTGCACATTACACAATGCTACTTAGTAAATATTTGTAAAATACAAGCTTGGCTCGTTTGCTATGCGAACGAGTCAATCTGAACCGTGGCATGAGACATCTACACTACGTTCAATCTGGATCGGCGATAACATTCAAATTAGATCGTAATCAATGGAAAAACTTATAAGTATTGAGCGCAATCTGGCGATCGGACACATTATTTCAATGGTGTTTGGACTGGCCGGACTATTGGTAGTATTACCAAATACAGACTTTATCAATGCCTTACCAGATTTTGGTAAGACGGCTTTTGCGTGGTCGATGGCGGGTGGCGGAGTAGTCTACATGCTATTGGGCACAGCAGCAGTGACTGTGTATGCCTATAGGACTCTGGGACTGTGGCACTCGTTGGGATTTATGATTCCGGCGATCGGATTATCTTTGTGTAGTGAATTGTTAGGAACCAGCACTGGCTTCCCGTTTGGGCATTATCACTACTTATCTGGATTGGGCTACAAAATTGCTGGGACTGTCCCATTTACCATTCCGCTCTCTTGGTTCTATTTAGGCTTTAGTGCCTATATCATTGCCCGTGCGGGGCTGGAAACTCTGGCTATTTCCCAGACATTGAAATATGTTGGCGCGATCGGGTTTGGCTCTCTGCTGCTCACTTCCTGGGATTTTGTCCTCGATCCAGCCATGAGCCAGACGACTGTGCCATTTTGGGTGTGGGAACAACCAGGGGCGTTTTTTGGGATGCCTTATGAAAATTTTGCAGGGTGGTTTGGAACTGGCGTAGTATTTATGACAGTTGCTACACTGATCTGGAAAATGAAGCCAGTAAGATTGCCCCAAACTGAACTGGGTTTGCCGTTAGCGGTTTATCTGGGCAATTTTGGATTTGCAACCATTACCAGTTTGGCTGCGGGGATTTATATCCCAATTTTATTGGGACTGGTATTGGGCGTTGCACCAATTCTGATTCTCTATCAAATGGCAACTACTCAATCTGTCGAAATCTCAACTGAAGGATTGGCTAAAGCAGTTGGTGAATGAGCAAGTATTGAGTTTCGTTTCACTGGTGCTGCTGATGTGCCAGGGAACGGCTAGTTTGATTTTATTGTCTCGGCTGGTCAAAGGGGCGATTCGTCGCCCGCCACTGACCCCACAGACGGCAATACCAGCACAATCGGGGCTGGTGAGTGTGGTTGTACCGAGTCTAAATGAGGTCGATCGCATTGCCCCTTGTCTGGCTGGATTGAGTCAGCAGGGAGCTGAAGTGCGGGAGATTCTGATTGTCGATAGCAATTCTCGAGATGGCACACGCGATCGAGTCAAAGCTGCTGCTGAACTAGATTCCCGTTTTCAGCTCCTAACCGACGATCCGCTCCCGTCTGGCTGGGTGGGTCGTCCTTGGGCACTCCACTATGGATTTTTAGCTAGTTCGACAGAGAGTGAGTGGGTTTTGGGTGTCGATGCTGATACCGAACCTCAGCCTGGATTGGTTGCGAGTCTTATTGCAGCGGCGATCGAGGAAGGTTACGATCTGGTATCACTATCACCCCAATTTATCCTCAACGATCCAGGTGAATGGTGGCTCCAACCTGCCCTGCTAATGACGCTCCTGTATCGATTTGACTCATCGGGCGTGCGAAATCAACCACCCGATCGAGTAATGGCAAATGGACAGTGTTTTCTCTGTCGTCGTCAGGTGTTAGAGCAATTAGGCGGCTACACCAGCGCGGCGAGTTCCTTTTGTGATGATGTCACTCTCGCCCGCAATGCCGCCAAACAAGGTTTTAAGGTGGGATTTCTCGATGGGGCAAAGGTCATTCGGGTGCGGATGTATGTCGGAATCGCCGAAACTTGGCGAGAGTGGGGGCGTTCTCTCGATCTGAAAGATGCAACAACTCGATCGCAGTTGTGGAGTGATTTAGCATTATTATTATTAGTTCAAGGACTACCCATACCACTGACTTTAATCCTTGGGAGTTACTTTAATGCCGGATATTCGTTCCTAACTTTACAACTAGCGATCGGTCTGAATTTGTTTCTGGTAGTGATTAGATTCGCGCTATTACTAGCAGTTTATCCATCCTATTATCGCGATCGATTCACCCTATCGGCACTATCATTTTGGTTGTCACCATTAGCCGACCCGTTTGCAGTTCTACGCATTTTTATTTCAGCTTTTCAGCAGCCCAAACAGTGGCGAGGTAGAGTTTATTGAATTAACCATTAATTTATTCGTCCCGTTAACGATTAAAATCATCACTAGCGATAAAAGTACATTTTTAATTCAGCAATTCCAAATTCAAACTAATTTGTATACCTCGTAGGGGCGGGTTTATGCTAGCTATACCTGCAACGCACCATTAATTTATGAACAAACCCGCCCAACCTCTCTAGCAATAATCGTTTGTTAGTGGAGAATAGATAAGATATTTTGAATTAAGAATTGCTAATATGGATTACCAAATGGATAAGATTTGCCACTAGCTGTGAGAATTGCACTCGCTCTCGGTACATTATTAATTACCCAATACATAAATTGTGCAATTGTAATTTTAGATGGGACTTTCACTAAGATATACTTGTAGTTGTTCGTCCTGACTACTGGATTCATTCTGATTTTAAATACTTTACTCGGTTTCCCATTGCGGTGTAAATTATCTATTTTTTCTTGAACTGTTAATTCTCTGATATCCAAAGACCGAGCGTATTTATTTCTAACATAAAAATCAATTAACCCTTGTGCTTCTGTTTCTGAGTCATTAATTTGTTTTTTCAGAGCGCGATCGGGAGAGTCTATAGCAATCTGATTGATGATGTTTGATTCGAGATCTAATAGTTGTAACGAATAATAATTATTAGACTTAGTGATAATGAATTTGATGAAATCTATATTTAATTGATTATATTGAAGGTCGATAAAGTTATGTCTGTGAAAAATAGGCGAAATAACAATCAATCGAATTGGTTGAGTATAATCAATTTGCTCTGAGAATGGCTTTTCGGCATAAAAGGTAGAAGTTCACGGGGGGTAACAAAAATAGAGAAAATCTGTTAACGTAAGGCAGATGGAAAAAACAGTGCCCGAACTAATAGCAGCAATT
>JANNDL010000108.1:0-4970 GCA_031387665.1 Chamaesiphon sp. OTE_75_metabat_95
GATGTGATTGCCTGGACTAAATCCATTTTTGGGTCTTCGATGCTCTCCCGCAGAAGAAATCTGAATTCAATCCCAAATTCTGACACAAAACCTGCATGAACCTTGACCCCCTAAAAAGGCATAGAATGAACATGCTAGGCAGTGCCCAACCTACATGTCTAATTAACGCTAAATTTTGTAGTGTAATCGCTCGAAACATACCCCTTTTTTTGCTCTAACAAGAGTCAGTTAGCAGCAAGCATTTATTTGATATTTATTCAGGAGAAAAATTGGATGTTGAAATTATTATCGGTTCCAAGTCTGACAGGATTGATGGTCAGTGTTCTGGGGTTGGCAAATTGGGTACCTTCGGCTCAGGCTAACTATGTTTGTGGGGGTGGCCCGGGGCCTGGTGAGGTACAGGTAGGATGGAGTAACGGCACACCCATATGTGAAAAAAACCAGAATGGAGGAGGTTCCAGATCAGGCTCATCTGCTGCTCCACAACCTGATCTGTTCAAGGCAAAAATGGATGCAATTTCTTCGGTAACAAGTGCTCTGCAAGGCAATTTAGCAGAGCAAGAACGCATGGTAAAAAGTCCGAAATACCAAGCATATATGAATGGTGAATGGGAATTTTCTGAGGGTAAAAATGGTGGGCCTTGTGCGGCTATTTATTCACGAAAGGGTGAGATTGTGATGATGTCTGGGTTGGGTGGGAAATCCAAAAACGGATCATTGGTCTTCCTTAGCAGCAATATACCCCGTCCAGCCAGCCTCAAAATCGTTAGTGTCACACTGAGCCAAGATAATTATAAGCCGCAAACAGTGAAAGCCGGAAACTATACATGGCCATTGACCAACTCATCACTTGGGGCGATTGAGCTAGCCATACCAAACATGGAAGCTAGCTTAACGGGTGGGAAGAGCACAAACCGTTACGAGTTGGCAATGGATGGTAAGTCGGTGGTAAATATTGAGTTGCAGGACGGTTCAGGGGTAGCCGACAAACTGCGTCAATGTCTGAGTACCCGCACCAATAAGAAGTAGGTGTTTTGCCCGATTCATTTCTGTGTTGACAAAAAAGTGAGGAGCAATCCTCACTTTTAAATTTAGGGTTCTTTGAAAGTTGTGCCAATTTTGATGGGTGAGTGGCGAACCAATAAACTAAGACAACAAAGCTTCTTCTGGATGTAGAAGTGTGGATAATTGCTTGACACCACGTTGGAGATGGCGGGTTACAGTCATCGGACTGACACCAATTCTTTTGGCAGCTTCCTTGCGGGGGAGTCCTTTGATATAGACAAATTCGATCGCTTGTTTAGTTTTGGTTTCGAGTTCAGAAATCGCACCTTCTAATTGCTGGCGTTCTTCCTCGACATATTGACGTTGTTGCTCACGAGTATCAGGTAAGCTATCACCGAGAGTTACAGGGCAGTCTAACATTTGACCGACAGTAGCATCGAGACTGAGAGCTTGACGATTGTGCTCTGCGGCTTGAGTTTCGCGCCATTCATTCACAGATACATTCAGTACATCAGCGATTTCTTCATCAGTCACTTTTCTGCCCAATTTACCTGCCAATTGCTGGCGGACTTTTTCACCTTCTTTTTGGAGTTCTTGCCAGCGGCGAGGAATCTTCAGCACGCTGCTCTTATCGCGCAGGAAGTGGAGGACTTCACCTCGGATGTATGGAACAGCAAAAGAGCTAAATGCACAGCCTTGGTGGGGATTGAAGCGTTCGATCGCGCGAATCAGTCCTAAGTAACCAATTTGCTCTAAATCTTGATAGGGTTCTGCACATTGACGGCCAATCCGATGAGCGATTTGTCTGACCAAACCAGCATTTAATAATACCAGTTGGTTGCGGACTCTGACAGTAGGCTGTTGATAGTAGGCAGTCAGTAAGGAGATCGATTCGGAGTGAGCGGAAACCTGAGTAGCCATCATGTAAACAACCTTATTTAGAGATAGATGCTGTGGGACTGATTCAATTTGCCGTTTGCGTGGGCATAATCAGATCAGAGGGGTTCGGAAATCGAAAGCTGAAAGATTTGGGAGAGAAATAAACTTCGGTGCGAATTCCTGAATTTGTTTCCTCCACTGCTACATTCTTGTCCACGCACCCCAACCTCAAACAGCGTTGATTTACGGAAATCCGGCTAAGTGCCTTTTGCGTATGTAAGTGGATCCACGTAAAGACCAGTGCTACAACCTGGATGGTGTAACAAGAATTGTCGATCGACAGGTTCAGCAAATTTACAGATTTAATTTATAATTTCTCCTGATTTGGTCGATTCATGCCTGAATATAGTTCTTTGAAGCAAACTGACGATGAATACAGAACAGGTGTAATTTACTTGCGCGCGGGACAAAAATTTCAGGTAAACTAGTAATCTGTCAACCTCACATCCTTTTGTCATCAAGAGGAGCCAGAGATTATGGTCAAAAAATCCGAACCAGCCAAAACTGACGCAGCGGCTGTGGAACCGACACCCACGCTCAATCCGGTTCAACTTATTCAAGACAGCAAAGATGAACTCGCCAAAGTAATTTGGCCAAGTCGTCAACAACTGATCAGTGAATCCCTCGCAGTAATTGCGATGGTGACAATATCTGCACTCACCATTTATTTGGTCAACAACCTGTTTAGCTGGGCTGCTGGCAAGGTATTTGTATGAGTTTTATCAGAGATGAAGATATAGATGACGATCTTGATGAGCAAGATCGTGGCAGCAAGGTCAAAGAACCTGCTCGCTGGTATGCCGTCCAGGTTGCATCTGGCTGTGAAAATCGCGTCAAAATCGATCTGTCACAGCGGATTCACTCCTTCGGTATGGGCGAACGGATCTACCAGATCGAGATTCCCCAAACTCCTACCATCAGGCTTAAGAAAGATGGCTCCAAGACACCCGCTGAGGAAAAAGTTTTCCCTGGCTATGTGTTGGTGAGTATGTCAATGGATGATGATGCATGGCAGGTGGTCAAAAACACCCCCAACGTGATCAACTTCGTTGGCTCAGAGCAAAAACGCGGTTACGGACGCGGACGTGGACACGTCAAACCATTGCCCCTTTCTCGCGGTGAAGCGGATCGAATCTTCAAACAAGCTCTCGAACAGGAGCCAGTAGTGAAGACAGATCTAGTCGAAGGCGATAAAATCATGGTGATTTCTGGTCCATTTAAGGATTTTGCAGGTGAGGTCGTTGAAGTGAGTCCTGAACGGAGTAAACTAAAAGCCTTACTCTCTATTTTCGGTAGAGACACCCCCGTAGAACTCGAATTTAATCAAGTCCAAAGACAGGGCTAATAAAACACATCAAATGGCAAAGAAAGTAGTCGCAATTGTAAAGCTAGCACTGAACGCTGGTAAAGCTAACCCCGCACCTCCAGTCGGCCCAGCTCTGGGTCAACATGGTGTAAACATCATGGCATTCTGCAAAGAGTATAATGCCAAAACCGCAGAGCAAACTGGTACGGTAATTCCAGTTGAGATTTCGATCTTTGAAGATCGCAGTTTCACTTTTATTCTCAAAACACCGCCCGCGTCAATTCTAATCAAGAAATACGCGAAAATCGAAGCTGGTTCCAACGAGCCAAACAAGAAAAAAGTCGGTCAAATCACTACCGCGCAATTGCAAGAAATCGCTCAAATTAAATTACCCGATCTCAATGCTAATGACATTGACGCTGCGATGAAAATCGTTGCTGGTACCGCCCGTAACATGGGTGTTGCGATCGTTGACTAGTTTTTTATCCACAATTATCAATATTTGGGGGAGAGGTTGAACCTCGCCAGTTACCCCACCAAAACTCATGACCAAAAAGTATTCCCGTCGTTATCAAGAATTAGCCAAGAAAATCGAGAAGCGTGCTTACGATCCGCTCGAAGGACTGACGCTACTAACTCAAACAGCTACTGCAAAATTTGCAGAGTCCGCTGAAGTTCACGTCCGCCTTGGTATCGATCCTAAGTACACAGATCAACAATTGCGGACAACTGTAGCGTTACCAAAAGGTACTGGACAAACGATCCGCGTCGCAGTAATTGCCCGTGGTGAGAAAGTGGCTGAAGCCGCTGCTGCTGGTGCCGATATCTACGGTTCCGAAGAACTAATTGCTGAAATCGCTGCTGGTAAAATGGACTTCGATCTATTGATCGCAACTCCTGATATGATGCCGCAGATTGCTAAACTAGGACGGGTACTTGGCCCACGGGGTTTGATGCCTTCGCCTAAAGCTGGTACTGTAGCAGTTGATTTAGGTGCCGCAATTACTGAGTTCAAGGCTGGTAAATTGGAATACCGTGCTGATAAAGCGGGGATCGTCCACATCCTGTTTGGTAAAGCAAACTTCACTCCAGAAGACCTCCTCGTCAACCTGAAGGCGTTGCAAGAGAGTATCGAGCGGAATCGCCCATCTGGAGCAAAAGGTCGCTTCTGGCGCAGTATGTACGTATCTGCAACAATGGGGCCTTCGATCGAAATCGATATCAATACTCTTCGTGATACCAAAACAGAGTAATTAGTAGATTAATCGAAAATATAAGAGGGTAGGGCAATGTCTTGTCGGCTTTTAATTTGGCGGAAACTGCCAAATTAAACCGCTGATTTATGAATTGCCCTATTTGTTGTCTTGTGTGTAGTTTTAAAAAGAATATTATCGCACCAGCATCTCCTATTGTACCATACTTTACCGATTCTTCACCAATAATCGATCATTTCTGGTGGGGTTGGGTAGGTTTTGTTTGAGATCGAACGGTGACATCGACAATTGCTAGCATGAACCTACCCCTACAGGGTGATTGAATAAGTTTGATTTTGGAATTGCTATCGACGAACACATATCAGATCCCCGATTTCTCCGACTCGACTTTAGCCATTAGAGGTTGTCTCAAGAGACAAACTCTAATGGCTATTTTGACGATATGAGTAAAGAGCTGGAGCCAAAATCGTCAAACGCTGATGGAGCAATGATTGAGAATTAAATCG
>JANNDL010000132.1:0-64906 GCA_031387665.1 Chamaesiphon sp. OTE_75_metabat_95
GATTGCGTTGGAGGATGGGATTACTGCGCCGGAGATGATGTTGTTTCCGAACATCAATGAACCTGCTACTGGTTCGCGGATGCCGTCGATGTCTACTGGTGGTGCTGCGATGAAGGCGATGATGAAGCAGATGGTTGCTGACAGTAGGGTTGGTACCATCAGGACTCCGAACCAACCGACGTAGATGCGGTTTTCGGTGGAGGTGATCCAGCTACAGAAGCGGTCCCAGACGTTCGCGTTCTGGGTGCGTTGTAAGGTTGTTGTCATTGGTTTATGATTGCTTGTTGTTCCGATTGGAACGGGATGTTTTTTATGTATGTATCTAAGTTAACTCGATTGTTAACGTTTGTAAAGTTTTCTCAGGTTTGTTGACCTGATGGGGGTCATCAGGTTTGATTATGTTTGATTGATTCAGGGGCTGCTATTGTTTGAGCATCGAACATTTGTCGATCGAATCACGCTAAGGTAAGAATCTGTTGCTGGCTACGATCTCCCTAAAATTTCTGACAATCTTCCAAACATGATTCCTGTATCCCAAGCCGAAAAGACTATTCTCAGCTTAGTCCAACCACTGAGTGAAATGGAGTCGATTTCCATTCTGGAAGGCTGCGCCAACGATCTTACTCTGGCAACAGGGCGAATTTTGGCGAGATCGATATCTAGTCAAGTAGACTTTCCTCACTGGGATAATTCGGCGATGGATGGCTATGCGGTAAAGTTTAGTGATGTGCGATCGAGTACGCCCAAGCATCCGATCACGCTGGAAGTGGTAGAAGAGATTCCGGCAGGATATCAACCACAGCGAGAAATTCAATCGGGGGAAGCGGCGCGGATATTTACAGGGGCAATCGTACCTGCGGGTGCGGATACGATCGTGATGCAGGAGCATACTCAGCGGGTGCAGAAAACCTTTGTCAAAATTCAGATTACTCCGACGGCTAGATCTTTTATCCGTCAGCGGGGAGAATACGCCAAAGTGGGCGATCCGCTGTTGGCTGCTGGTACAGTGCTAAATCCGGCTGAAATCGCGATTTTGGCGGCGACGGGATGCCATGAAGTTCAGGTTTATCGTCGTCCCCGTGTGGCAATTCTCTCGACGGGGGATGAATTGGTGACACCAGAGCAAACTCTCAAACCAGGACAAATAGTAGATTCAAATCAGTATGCCCTAGCCGCTTTCGTTCAGCAAGCTGGGGGTCTGCCGATCTGCCTGGGAATTATCCCTGACGATCGAGCTAAATTGACCGCTGCGATGTCTGAAGCGATCGATTCGGCTGATTTAGTGCTTTCGACTGGGGGTGTCTCTGTGGGCGATTATGACTATGTAGAGGAGATCCTGGCTGAGTTGGGTGGCGATATTCGGGTGCGGGCAGTGGCGATCAAGCCAGGTAAGCCGTTGACGGTGGCGAAGTTTAAACGGGATACTCGATCGATCGTTTATTTTGGATTGCCAGGGAATCCGGTTTCGGCGTTGGTAAGCTGTTGGCGATTTGTGCAGCCTGCAATGGCGAAGTTGGCAGGTTTGCCGAAATCTGCTTGGCAACCGACTTGGGTTGAAGCAGTGACAACGGAAGATTTAACGGCTGATGGCAAGCGGGAGACATACCTGTGGGGTAAGTTGGAGCTAGTTGAGGGGCGGTATCAGTTTAGTTTGGCGGGTGGTAGTCATAGTTCGGCAAATTTGATTAATCTGGCGGGTACTAATGCGTTGGTAATGATACCTGTGGATGTGTGTTCGATCGTTGCTGGGACTGCGGTAAAGGTATTAGTAATTTAGGATCGTTTCGAGAAGCAGCCAGAAACCCGACTTTTCCGAAAAAGTTGGGTTTCTTACCCACTAGCAGTTATGCCTGTAGCTGTGAATTATAGCGGGGTTGAGTGGGTTCGTTAAAAATCTATCGCACAAATAAATCCATCTACGATACTATTTATTACTCCCCATCCACCCTTTCCAACTGCCATAAGATCTGGTTGCCTTCCCTGCGGACTCTAGACACGATCCAGTTGCGCCATGCCCAACTGTCACCGCGACTGGTGACGGCACTGGCATTGATATCCATTAGATCTGCAAGTTCGGAGCTGGCAATCAGGTAGCTACCTTTGGCAATCTCATCCGCAATTCGCAATGTATCGATTAGATGATGGAGATGGGCGACGCGGACTTCGCGGGGGATATGTTCGGTACTTTCGGCATGAACGCTATGTTCTTCTAACATGGGGGCGATTTGTAACTCAGGTGGAGAGGGAATGGGTGCTAAACGATTTGCAGAGTTCTGTTTAGCTGGAGCTGACTCTATTGTAGAGCGTTGGCGGAGTTGTGGTGGTTGACCACTAGAAAAGCCTCTGGCGATCGTGTCACACCGCTCGTTCCCGACATTGCCCGAATGTCCGCGCACATGCTGCCAGGAGACAGGAACCTTGGTTTGAGCTTGAACTTGGCGATCGAGCACATCCAGTTTTTCCCACAAGTCCTTGTTGAGCACATCTTTACCAGCAGCGGTTTTCCAACCTTTTTTCTTCCAGCCTTTCATCCACTGAGTGATGCCTTTAATTAGGTATTCACTATCGGTATGGAGAACGCATGGTTGAGTCTGGTTAGTCTCTGCAAAAAATTCCAGCGCGGAAATGGCGGCTTGCATCTCCATCCGATTATTTGTCGTGGCTTTGTCTCTGCCGCCAAGTTCATGGCAGCTACCGTCATCATAGTAGGCAACTGTACCCCACCCACCAGGGCCAGGATTGCCGGAGCAAGCTCCATCGGTGTATAAGTCTTTAATTCTAACCACTGGTAATTACACTCCTCGATCGGGCATATTTACTGCCTCTGGCAGTATTTCTTCAGCGTTACTGGCAGCTCGATCTGCACTCCAAGGATCTTCTGGTTTGTATTCTAGCTTGGGGGCGGGTGGGGGAGGGGGCAGGGGGGAGTTCGGAGCGGGGAGCGGGGAGCGGGGAGCGGGGGTTTCGGACTCAGAAGTTCGATCGCTAACAATCGGTGGTTCAGGTTGATTTTGGTCGGTGAGCGGAGCCGAACCGAGATCCCCGCTGGGAGGCTGGACTTGTTGCTGCATTTGAGCGATCACGATGCTGATGATTTCTTGTGGATCGGTGGTTTCGACTCCAAATTGTTCGGCTAGCTCGGCAACTAGGCTGGGATCTTTGTGCAGCATTGCCGAAAATTCTTCGAGACTAATTTCACGAGTTTCGGAAGGTGCATTTTCATCGTCTGAATACGATGCAAAGGACTGTGATGGCGTTGAATCCATCGGATCGTTGTCAATTAGCAGTTCCTCTGGTATTTCGGGAAACTGCTCGAAGGGACTGGCAGATCCGGCACCCAGAGTATCAAACTCCATAATTGGCAGTAAGTCACCAAATTCTTCGGCTTGTCGATTGAGCAATTTCGCACCGTAAGATCCAGCTAGATCGCCAATCTCACCGCAATCGAGTTCACCCAATTGCACCATCCGTCCAGCTAGTTCATAATTAGGAACTGGTGACTGAATCAAATTATTGCCAAACCTGTCCAGCCATTCAAGCCACTCAGATTTGCGGACACGTTGCCTAATTTTGTTAAAAAAGCCGATCGCCCGTGGTTGTTGCCAGCCGTGCGCTACGCCTTCGAGCAACTGCATAAATAGGTACTCTCGATCGGTATCATCAAGCGGTAGCAACTCGGCAGTACTGACTCGCGCTACCGATCTACTTGCCCCTGGTTTGGACAATTTACGAAACCACCTCATGAATGATTGCCAGATTTTTTTTAACATTTACAGATTCCTTGGATGCACAATTTTAGGTACATTCGATCTAGAGTATCGTAGAGGGTAGTAGTAGGCAAATCACCTCAATTGAGGTAGCTCAACTTTCGCTCGACCTTATTTCTATTTATCCCGCAGATGGCATATATACCTCTACATCATAAATATAGACCACAAACTTTCGCGGATCTGGTCGGGCAAGAGGCAATCTCTACTACCTTAACTAATGCACTCCGGCTTCAGAAGATTGCCCCAGCATACCTGTTTACAGGGCCACGCGGCACGGGCAAGACTTCTAGCGCGAGAATTCTAGCGAAGTCTCTTAATTGTATGGCGAGTCAGGTACCTACGGCGCAACCTTGTGGTAAATGTGAGGTATGTACCTCGATCGCTCTCGGTGCTGCCCTAGATATTATCGAAATCGATGCTGCTAGTAATACAGGGGTTGACAATATCCGCGAGATCATCGAACGCGCTCAATATGCCCCTGTGCAGTGTCGATATAAGGTTTACACGATCGATGAGTGTCATATGCTTACTACATCAGCATTCAATTCGCTGTTGAAGACGCTGGAAGAGCCGCCAGATCGTGTAGTATTTATCCTAGCAACTACCGATCCGCAGCGGGTATTGCCGACGATTATTTCTCGCTGTCAGCGATTTGATTATCGCCGGATTCCGGTGGATGCGATGGTGAAGCATCTGACTTATATTGCGGGGAATGAGCAGATTTCGATCGATCCGCCATCTGTAAAATTAATTGCCCAAATCGCTCAAGGTGGGTTGCGCGATGCGGAGAGTTTGCTCGACAGATTGAGCTTGCTGGATGGGGAGATTACACCCGATCGAGTGTACGATGCGATCGGCTCAGTGCCAGAACAAGATTTGTTAGATCTATTACGTTCTATTAGCCAAGCTGACCCTGAAAGTTTACTCGATCTGACTCGCACTATTCTCGAACGGGGCAAAGAACCCCTGACGGTACTGCAAAATCTCGCAGGTTGCTATCGCGATCTGCTGATTGCCAAAACTGCCCCCAAGCGTCCAGATCTAGTCGCGCTGACGAGTGAGACTTGGGCAGAACTGGTGAATATTGCCAAAACCTGGGAGCTGAACTGGATTCTCAATGGTCAGAAATATCTCAAAGATAGTGAAATCCAGCTCAAGCATACGACTCAGCCCCAACTGTGGCTGGAAATTGCCATCTTGGGGTTACTGACAGTCAGCACCCAGCAGTCACCAGTTCCTCCTCCAGCAACCGTCCCACTATCTCCAGTTTCAGCGACTTCGCAAGTATCGCCACCGCCAGCAGTACATGTCCAGCAGATTGCAGCGGCTTCAATTGCACCAGCAGCTCCAGCAGCTCCGATAGTGGCTCCAATAGCGATCGGTACTGTTGACCTCATTCAGACCTGGGAACAGGTCTTACAGCAGCTTTTACCCGCCAGCAGGGACTTATTCAAACCATTTGGGAAGCTGATGGTGGTGTCCGAGACTCAGGCAATTGTGGCGATGAAATCTAGTACGATGCAATCGATCGCCAGTGGGAAGGTGCCAGAACTGAGTAAAGTACTTAGTAATATGTTTGGTCGATCGATCTCGGTGAAGCTCGATGTAATGGGTAAAAGTCAATCCCAGCCGAGTACTGCTACAATTTCAGCAAAACAACCAGAGCCGCCTGTAGCCGCGCCCGTTGCCGTCCCAGTAGCAATCCCAGCACCAGTAGTCGCGCCACCCGAACCTGAAATAGTTAAGTCCCCAGAGCCAATCATCCCGCCACCCGAACCTAAACTAGTTAAGTCACCAGAGCCAATAGCTGCGCTGCCAGAGGTACCTGTAGTAGTGCTGTCAGAACCATTAGCCCCAGTCGATTTATTTGAATCAGATCCACCGACTGATTTTGCCGAACCGCCAGATTCAATCGACGTAGAGCGGGCTGAGTATGCGCCAGAAATCGAGCTAGAAGAACCAGATCTCGATCCGATTCTCCACGCAGCAACGGAACATATTGTCAAAACTTTTAATGGTGAAGTGATCGAACGCAGTCACGAATTATTCAACCAGATTGTTGGTGAATAACCATCGAATTCAGCTCATTTCCAACATCCGTTGCATTGGCGCAAGAGCTGCTAATCGGACATGTTCAGACATGGTAATTTCTGGCGTGCGATCGCGCATTGCCAGATACAATTTTTCTAATGTATTCAACCGCATGTGCGGGCATTCATTACAGGCGCAATTGGTTGTCGGTGGTGCCGGAATAAACTGTTTATGCGGTTGAGCTTTCTGCATCTGATGGATGATTCCTGGCTCAGTAGCAATGATAAATTTGGTGCTAGAACTCTCAGCCGTGTATTTTAATAGGGCACTAGTCGAACCAATAAAATCGGCATGTTGCAAGACAGCTTCTTCACACTCTGGATGGGCGATGACTTCCGCCTGGGAATGGCTGATTTTGAGCTGAATTAGTTTTTTCTCGGAGAAGATTTCATGCACCATACAACTGCCTTGCCACAGCACCATTTCTCGATCGGCTTGCTGCATCACATAGCGACCAAGATTGCGATCGGGTGCAAAGATAATTCCCCGATCTAAGGGGATTTGTGTAACAATTTTGACTGCATTAGAACTGGTGCAAATAATATCACTGAGGGCCTTAATATCTGCGGTACAGTTGATATAAGAAATCACAATATGGTCGGGATGTTGCGCCTTAAATGCTGCAAATTCTTTCGGCGGACAACTATCCGCTAGGGAACATCCGGCAGCTAAATCTGGTAATAAAACTAGTTTTTGAGGATTCAAAATCTTGGCAGTTTCCGCCATAAAGTGAACGCCAGCAAATACAATGACATCGGCATCTGTACTCGCCGCTCTACGAGATAGTTCCAGTGAGTCACCGATAAAATCTGCCACATCTTGAATCTCGGAATCCTGGTAATAATGCGCTAGGATTACCGCGTTCATGGATTTTTTCAAGTCTTGAATTGCCGCCACCACATCGACAGGAATTTGAGCTTGATGAGCAGTTGGGCGGGCAGTGACAAACATATTGCTAGAAGAAATAAGGATAGTTAGGATCGACTATTTTAATTATAGTAGTTTTCACCAAAATGCCAAGTGGTTGCCAGTTAGCCAGTAAAGTTCCAGCCGATTAATTTTGGTGGGGACTTAGCGTAAAATAAAGACTATTTTAGAGAGGGGTGCGATCAATTTGAATAGAGTTATTCTACTAGTGCTACTGCTGTCAGTGTGTCTAAATCCTAGCATTGCTCAAGCGCGAACGCCGCAGCCCAGATCCCAGCCGATTGCTAAACCAATTCTCAAGACTCCGAATCAAGATGTTGCGGGTCAGTTTGATTTCTATGTTCTCGCATTGTCTTGGTCGCCGAACTATTGTGCCACGAATGGAGCGAGAGATCGGCAGCAGTGTGGGACGGGTCGCCAGTTGGGATTTGTGCTGCATGGATTATGGCCGCAACTAGATCGAGGCTGGCCAGCCAATTGTACCAAGGAACCATTCGATCGCCAAATCCAGAGCCAGTTTCCCGATCTTTTGAAAATTTTAGGGTAAGTAGACGGAAGATTACGCATACCTGTCTGATACCTGTAGTGTACCCATCGAGATCGTGATAATTTAGTAAGCTAAATTATCACGAAGGATGAAAATCTCTCACCAGCTAAGATCTAGGCATTTTCATCAAATCTCAGAGCCTTGCCTTTGAACTCCGATCGAATCTCACCTTTCTCGTAGACAATATTGCCATTGACGATCGTGTACACCGGAAAACCAGTCAAATTCCAGCCTTCAAATGGACTCCAGCCACATTTACTGACAATATCCTTGCGTTCGACTAGATGATAATTTTCGACATCTATTAGCACTAAATCTGCATCATAGCCGATCGAGATTGCTCCTTTATTAGGGATATCATAAGCCTTGGCGACAGCCGTAGACATCCAGTTGGAGACTTGCTCGATTGTACATTTACCCGCGACTGCTTGAGTCAGCATGATGGGTAGAGATGTCTCGACTCCAGGCATTCCCGATGGAGTATTGGGATAACCTTTAGCTTTTTCTTCTAAGGTATGGGGGGCGTGATCTGTGGCGATGAAATCGATCGTCCCATCTAATAATCCCGCCCACAATACTTCATTATCATAGTGACTCCGCAGCGGTGGATTCATCTGAGCGAGGGTGCCAATAGCTGCATAAGCGTCGGTATTGAGCATTAGATGCTGAGGGGTGACTTCGGCTGTGACCCAGGCTGGTTTGTCCTGACGGAGCAACTCGACTTCTTCGGCGGTGGAGAGATGGAGGATGTGCAAGCGACGTTGATATTTTTTTGATAGTCCTAGGGCAAGCTGGGTGGCATTTAGAGCCGCTTGATTGTCTTGAATTTGGGAATGAACCGCCGGATCTTTGCTACCCGCAAATTCCAGCTTGCGTTGATTAATCCGTGCCTGATCTTCAGCATGGACGGCGATTAAACGTTCTCCTTTCGCAAAGATCGGCTCTAAAGCTTCAGCCGTGCTGACGAGCAGATCGCCATGTGCCGAACCCATGAATATTTTGATGCCACAGGCAGGGCTGGCAGTCAGAATATCTGGTAAATTCGCGGGAGTTGCCCCGATAAAGAAGCCATAATTAACAATACTCTTCTGGGAGGCTCGATCGAGCTTATCATCTAAAGCCGCCTGCGTAATCGTCAGCGGTACCGTATTGGGCATCTCCAGAAATGATGTCACCCCGCCTTTAGCACAAGCTCGACTAGCAGTAGTCAAGTCCTCCTTATGCTCCAATCCAGGCTCTCGAAAGTGAACCTGTGGATCGATCACTCCTGGCAACAAAACTAATCCAGTTGCGTCTATCTCTCTACTTACCTCAGTAGTAGTGATACTCGCGGCAATTTCGACAATCCGTTCATCCCGCACCAAGACATCGCCAGTTAGCCATGTTCCATCAGCCAACAGGATCCGAGCATGACGGATTAGCAAAGAAGTGACATTCATATTCGTTCGCGAAGCGTAGGCAAAGCCTAATCGCTCAAATAAAAGGGCATAATAATTTAATCAACAAAACAGCTATATTAAAGATTCGCTGGCGGAGCCGCTTTAGTTCGTGTTAGCGTTAGCCCGCCATCGGCACGTTAAAGGCTAACGTCAACAGCAGCAAAATCGGCAGTTCAGACAATCTAGGCTTACTTAAACGCTTTTTTGTTACCTAGTTAAGATTTTACAGCACAATTACTGAGTTCATTGACAGATTGACCGTGTATTTTTAAGCAAGGTCGATTTTATCAACATCAACTTAACTAAGTTTGAACTTAAACCCATCCACTTACTTATCTCTCGTCAGTCATTTTTATGAATTACGAACAGCCTCAGCCTGAATCCGAAGCAGAAACTACCAACGAGCAACCAGATCAATTTGCCGCAGATAGCAAAAATACCGATTCAACACCTATTAAGCATGAGAATCCGTGGGTAGAAACGCTCAAGACAATCGGATTGAGTGCTGTACTGGCGTTGGGGATTCGGAGTTTTGTCGCGGAGGCACGCTACATTCCATCTGGTTCCATGCTGCCAACGCTTCAAATTAACGATCGATTAATTATCGACAAAATCAGCTACCGTATTACCAATCCCGTTCGTGGTGATATCGTCGTTTTCAATCCTACGGCTCAACTAGAAAAGGAAAAAGACGATGATGGCAAACAAAAATTCAATGAGGCTTTCATCAAACGAGTAATTGGCTTACCAGGGGATAAAATTGATGTCAAAGGCGGAAAAGTCTACATCAATGGCAAAGTGATCACCGAAAAATATCTGGGTGAAGCTCCTCAATATAACTGGAGTAGTTCTGAATTAACACCCGATGGGATCGTCCCTGAAGGTCACTATTTAGTATTAGGTGACAACCGCAATAATAGCTACGATAGTCACTACTGGGGCTTCGTACCCAAAGATAAAATTGTTGGCAAAGCAACCGTTAGATTTTGGCCGATTAATCGCGCAGGTGGTATAAATTCGCAGCCGGATTATAGTAAGTAAATTGGGCTAGTGTCTATCTCGATTGGTTGTGCAATTTGGTCTTATCCTGGTTGGGTGGGTGAAGTTTATCCACCAAAAACACCAGCCAAGGATTTTTTGGGCGTGTATAGTCGTCATTTTCCCGCAGTCGAGGGAAATACTACTTTTTATGCAATTCCAGATCGAGTAACTATCCATCGCTGGATCGACCAAACGCCAACAGGATTCAAATTTTATCTTAAGTTTCCGCGATCGATTACTCACAATGGTTTGCTAGAACCTTACATTCTGCCTGCCCAAGCATTTGTAACTCAAATGCAAGAATTGGGTGACAAATTAGGGGTGATGTTTATTCAGTTACCGCCTAATTATGCCCCTGAAAGATTCGCCGACTTAACCGCATTTCTAATAGCTTTATCACAACAAAGTGTTTTGAACAGCTTGCTGTCTGCGCCAGCAATCGCCCTCGAAATTAGGCATCTAGATTGGTTTAAATCGCCCCATCAAGAGCGGTTAAATGAGTTACTGACTAAATTAGGTATTGGTCGAGTGATTCTCGATTCTCGACCGATTTATGAGGCAGATAAAAGTGGTGAGGCTGTGATTGCTTGCAAGAAACCGCGAGTATCGATCGATCTGACTTTGACGGCACCTTTTACGTTAATTAGATATGTTTCCCATCCAGTTCGATCAGCTAATCAGATTTGGCTGGAGGGATGGGCGCAGCAGATTCAGACATGGTTGCAGCAAGATATTCAAGTATCGATGTTTTTTCATTGTCCGATCGAGGTGAAGTCGCCAATTAATGCGCGTTATTTCCATGAGATATTGGTGGGAATGGGGGTGTCGTTGGCGGAGCCTCTCCCCTGGAGAATCGATCCATTACCACCGAGATTTATAGATGATTCGCCAGTGCAATTAAGTTTGTTTTGATTGCCTGATTTTCTTCAACCTATTGTCGATTATTGCTTCCTCTTCTGGTGAGAGATTCAATAACTCAGTTACAGTAACAATTTTACCACCAGCAGCTTCTACCTTTTGTCTTTTCGTAGGATTCATAAGTATGTATTTTTTAACCGCAGAGGCGCAGAGGACGCAGAGAGGTTTATTGTGAGAGGATAAGGCGACGGATACCTTCTTTTAATAATGGAACGTTGAAGTTAATTAAGAGTCCGAGTGGATATCCAGTCATTTTGAGGTAGGAAATTACTTGAGCATCATGAACGGGACGTAAATTTTCTACTGCTTTCAGTTCGATAATAATTGTGTCATCAATAACTAAATCCATTCTACCTGTGCCTACTTTTCTCCCTTTATAATTAACAGACACTTCAACCTCTCGTTCAAATCTAATCTGACGATGTTCTAATTCAAACGCCAGAGCATCCGCATACACCGATTCCAAAAACCCTGCACCTAAAATCCTGTGTACCTCCATCGCCGCACCAATCACGCCATAACTCAATTCTCTTACCTCTGCGCTCTCTGCGTCTCTGCGGTTCATTTTTCCGGACTCTAGATCTCTGATACTCATCTTTCCTACTCCTTCCCTATGGCACAATTATAATAGAGTGCCAACATCAAGCATCCCATGACAGCTAATCTTCCCCCCCAGTACGACGCCAAGACCACCGAAGCCAAATGGCAGCAGATTTGGGACACCAACCAAACCTATAAAGTCGATCCGGCTAAAGGTGGCAAACCCTTCTGCATCGTCATTCCACCGCCAAACGTAACGGGAAGCTTGCACCTGGGACACGCCTTTGAGCAATCGCTGATCGATACACTGATTCGCTACCATCGGATGCGCGGGGACAATACCCTATATCTGCCTGGTACTGATCATGCCAGTATTGCGGTACAGACGATTCTAGAGAAACAGCTCAAAGCTGAGGGTAAGACGCGATACGATGTCGGACGTGAGAAATTCCTCGAACGCGCTTGGGAATGGAAGGCTGAATCGGGCGGAGCTATTGTAAATCAGCTCAAACGATTGGGTGTGTCGGCAGATTGGACACGGGAAAGGTTTACGCTGGATGAAGGCTTATCGGCAGCGGTATTAGAGGCATTTGTCAGGCTCCATAAAGATGGGATGATCTATCGGGGGCAGTACTTAGTCAATTGGTGTCCGG
Organism: Chamaesiphon sp. OTE_75_metabat_95; assembly: GCA_031387665.1. Taxonomy (GTDB): domain Bacteria; phylum Cyanobacteriota; class Cyanobacteriia; order Cyanobacteriales; family Chamaesiphonaceae; genus Chamaesiphon. Next base: position 11,927 of record JANNDL010000132.1, read on the forward strand.
CTTCCCAATCGGCAGTGTCGGATCTGGAAGTGGAGAAGAAGGAAACTAATGGGAATTTGTGGTATTTCAGATATCCATTAAGTGATGGATCGGGTCATATTGAAATTGCAACTACTCGTCCTGAGACGATGTTGGGTGATACGGCGGTTGCAGTCAATCCAAAGGATGAAAGATATCAGCATTTGATTGGTAAAACTGTAACGATACCAATTGTTGGGCGTGAGATTCCGATTATTGGCGATGATTTTGTTGAGGCTGAATTTGGAACAGGTTGCGTAAAAATCACTCCTGCACACGATCTTGATGATTTTGCGATGGGTAAACGGCATAGTTTACCGCTGATTAATATTATGAATAAAGACGGTACTCTCAATGAGAATGCTGGCGAATTTGAAGGGCAAGAACGGTTTGCAGCACGGCGGAATATTGTTGCTAAATTAGAAGAACTCGGTAATTTAGTCAAGATTGAAGCCTATAAGCATACTGTCCCTTATAGCGATCGAGGAAAAGTTCCGGTAGAACCATTATTATCGACGCAATGGTTTGTCAAAATTCGCCCAATGGCGGACAATTGCCTAGAGCATTTAGATAACCAGAATTCCCCTGAATTCGTCCCCCAACGCTGGACAAAAGTATATCGGGATTGGTTGGTCAAATTGCAAGATTGGTGTATCTCACGCCAATTGTGGTGGGGACATCAAATTCCAGCTTGGTATGCTGTCAGCGAATCTGGCGGCGAGATTACCGACAATACACCGTTCTTTGTAGCTAAAAGTGAAGCGGAAGCATGGGCACAAGCGATCGAACAGTTCGGTGCAGATGTCCAATTAGTTCAAGATCCTGATGTATTAGATACATGGTTCTCGTCTGGCATCTGGCCATTTTCAACTTTAGGCTGGCCAGAAAATACGGCAGATTTGGAGATGTACTATCCGACATCGACGCTAGTTACTGGCTTTGATATTATCTTCTTCTGGGTAGCGCGGATGACGATGATGTCGGGATATTTAACGGGCAAAATGCCATTTAAAGATGTCTATATCCACGGTGTGGTGCTGGATGAAAATGGCAAGAAAATGTCCAAGTCAGCAAATAATGGCATCGATCCATTATTGCTAATTGATAAATATGGTACTGACGCATTGCGGTACACATTGATTCGCGAAGTGGTTGGTGCCGGACAAGATATTCGGATTCAATATAATCGTAAAACTGACGAATCGGAATCTGTCGAAGCTAGCCGGAATTTCACCAATAAAATCTGGAATGCAGCGCGATTTGTGATGATCAATCTAGAGGAGAAGACTCCTCAACAATGGGGTACACCCGATCGAACAAACCTCGAAGTTGCCGATCGATGGATCTTATCCCGCTTCCATCAAACCGCCCAACAAACGGGTGAATATATCGATCGATATGCCCTGGGTGAAGCAGCTAAAGGATTGTATGAATTCTTCTGGGGCGATCTCTGTGACTGGTATATCGAGCTAGTTAAATCGCGGTTATTGGAAGAGGCAGATCCAACTAGTAAGTTAGTTACCCAACAAACCCTGGCATTTGTATTAGATGGCATCTTAAAACTAATCCATCCATTCATGCCCCACGTTACCTCAGAAATCTGGCAAACTTTCACCCAGAGCGATGAACGCGAGGATCTTTCGATTCAACCATATCCGATCGCAGATACCAGTTTAATTGATGCGGAACTCGATCGAGAGTTTGAATTGCTAATTGGTGTCACCCGTACCATCCGCAATCTTCGCGCCGAGGCGGAATTAAAACGGGCAATTAAAGTCGCAATCATCATCCAAAGTGATAGCGAACAAGAACGCCAAATTCTGGAGCGGGGAAGAACTTATCTTTGTGATTTGGCTCAAATTGAAGAACTAACGATCGTCGATCGATTAGCAACAGAACCAGAACGCTCGATCGCGAGTGTCTTTGCCACAGTGCAGATTATTCTCCCGCTCACAGGCGTAGTCGATCTCGAAGCCTTCAAAGCTAAGATCCAGAAGAAAATCGATAAAATTGACAAAGAAATCGAATCGATTCACAATCGTCTCAACAACACTAAATTCATGGAAAGAGCCACTCCTGAAGTAGTCCAACAGACGAAAGATAGTTTGACGGAAGCTGAGAAACAAAAAGAGATTCTACAAGAAAGACTCGAACAATTCTAGAGGTTTAATTTATGCAATTACTCCAAAAAACTTACACACCAGCCGAATATCTAGAACTAGAAGAAAAAGCTGAATTTAGAAGTGAATATCGCGATGGAGAAATAGTACCAATGGCAGGAGGAACAACTAATCATAATCGAATTAGTCTAAATGTAGCTAGCAATCTAACTTTTAGTTTAAAAGGGCAAAGCTATGAAGTATATATATCTGATGTCAGATTGTGGATACCACCAAATCGTCAGTATACATATCCAGATGTGATGCTGATTCAGGGCGAACCTATTTATCTAGAAAATACTACTTCTACAGTGACTAATCCTCGATTGATTGTGGAAGTCTTATCTAAATCCACAGGAAACTATGATCGCAGCGAGAAATTTGATTACTATCGATCGATCCCAACACTCCAAGAATATATCCTAATCGATCAATCTTGCTATCATGTGCTGCAATATGTCAAAACTAGCCCAACACAATGGTTGTTAACCGATCATAATCAGGCTGAAGGGATTGTGAAGTTGGGATCGATCGATCTTGCTCTCAGTTTGAAGGATATTTACGATCGAGTTAACTTTGCTGAAATTGAAGAATAATTTTTGGAATTAACTTCAGACTCAGATTAGCTAGATCGGATTATTGATAAACGATCTAACTTCTGTCACAATTAGCTCGTATGTTTGGAGGTCACATGATGTATGCAACAAGTAAGGAATTGGTATTTCTTCACCAGACTTCATCATGATGACTAACCAGTAAAAAATACCTCCCTCAACATCAGTATTTTGCTCAAGTCGAACATCACCAATATCAGATAAGACTCGCTCAATCTTTTTTTGACGGATCAGATTACGATAATTGAGTTTGAATAAATTGAGATCTCGATCGAGCTGGCAATTCATTTTAAATTTGGCCGTAATTGCACCAAATATTAAAATTGAGCTACCAGCAATAAATATAACTGGGACACCAAACCCCTGAAATAAAATGCCAATAGCTAAAAATGAAATGCCAAAAATCAAAGCTACTTTAACAGTGTAAGGATCTCGTGACTGTAACTCTAAATAGCTTTTAGTATGTTGAGTGATTTTCATGTGAAGATTATTGACACCCAACATCATCAATAAGTTGGATGTCAATTGTGAATCGCCGATCGATCAGGGCGATAAATAAGTATATTGAGTCAGACTATGCTCGTAGTTTTGCAATAGACGTTGAGCTTCAGCGATCGAGATGCGATCGTCCAATAATGCTTGTTCAGCCTTTTGACGAATGCTTTCGATCAGATCTTCAACATCATATTGAACATAGCCGACAACTTCCTTCATCGTATCGCCTTTTACCACATGCTCGATCTTGTAACCCTTGGGGGTTTTTTTGATGTGAACAGCGTTGGTATCACCAAACAGGTTGTGCAAATTGCCCATGATTTCTTGATAGGCACCACCGAGAAATAAGCCTAAATAGTAGGGTTTATGCTCTTCTAATGGGTGCAATTCGAGCACATGTTTGACATCTTTGAGATCGATGAATTGGTCGATTTTGCCATCACTATCGCAGGTAAGATCGGCGAGTATTCCGCGCCTGGTTGGTTCTTCAGCTAACCGATGAATTGGCATAATCGGGAACAGTTGATCGATCGCCCAGCTATCAGGTGCAGATTGGAATACTGACAGATTAATATAGTAGATTGAAGCCATAATTTGCTCTAACTCTTCTAAATCTTCAGGCATGTATTCCTCTTGCTTGGCAATGCTGAGGATTTTTTGGCAACAAGCCCAGTATAGTTGTTCGGCGCGAGAACGCTCGGTGATAGTTAGATAACCAAATTTAAAGCGGCTAAGTGCTTCTTCTTTAAATTGGTTGGCATCATAGAAAGCCTCCCGAAAGTTTTCAGGGGAGATACTTTCGTATGTTTCCCACATATTCCGAATGATTTGGTGTTCGGGGGTAGCGATCGGTTGAGGTAGATCTGTGCGTACTTCGCAGGTACTCAATACATCAAAAATTAGGACTGATTGATGGGATGCGATCGCGCGGCCACTTTCACTAATTAAGGTGGGAACGGGAATATTTTTCTCGTTACAGCTTTCGCGCACTACCGCCACAATATCGGTGGCGTAGTTTTGGAGATCGTAGTTTTTCGAGGCATGGAAATTGGTTTGGGAACCATCGTAGTCGATGCCCAAACCGCCACCCACATCGAGATATTTCATGTTCGCGCCCAGTTGGACGAGTTCGACATAGATTTTGCTGGCTTCGCCAATTGCGTCTTTGATCACCGAGATCGAGGAGATTTGGGAGCCGATGTGGAAATGCAGAAGTTGGAGTGAGTCCAGCATATCAGCCTCACGCAGCTTGTCCACCACCATGATAATTTCAGGAATCGTCAGACCAAATTTAGCCCTGTCGCCGCTGGAGACTCCCCAGCGACCGATTCCTTTAGCATTGAGCTTGGCACGGACACCGAGATTGGGCTTGATGCCGAGAGCTTTGGCTGCGGCGATCGCAATCTCGACTTCTTCGATCTGTTCGAGGACGATAATTGGCGTTTGGTCTAGTTTCTGTGCCAGCATCGCTGTTTCGATGTATTCGCGATCCTTGTAGCCATTGCAGATTAGCAACGCGCCAGGATTGTTTAGCATCGCGATCGCGATCATTAGCTCTGGCTTGGAACCAGCTTCTAAACCAAATTGATAAGGCTTGCCAAATTTGACCAGATCTTCAATCAGATGCTTCTGCTGATTACATTTAACAGGGAATACGCCTTTGTAAACGCCATCGTAATTGTAACGAGCGATCGCCTTGGCAAAGCAAGCATTCAGCCGCTCAATTCGGTGCTCTAGGATGTCCGAAAACCGAATTAGGAGGGGGAGTGCCAACTTGCGCTGTTTGAGGGATTCAACTAGCTCATAGAGGTCGAGGGAGCCACCGCGATCGCCCTGAGGAGCTACCGTCACATGTCCCGCAGCATTAATTGAAAAGTACGGTTCACCCCAGCCTTTGATCCGGTACAAATTCTCGCTATCCTCGATCGTCCAAGCTGCTTTCGGCTCTTCTGATTGACGCTGCTGCTTGACACCCACGTTCGTTTCAGCCTGAGGATCTACGGTACTTTTCAACAATTCATTCAATTCCGCAGCTACGTTTGCATCTGATAGCTCTAGTCCCACATTTTTTTTAGCCACTGCCTATCCCATTACCTCTAGCTAACGAATTCCCGTCTGAGATCTTAACGCATTATTCACAGATCTCTCGATCGTTTCCATGCATTTTCACTCACTTAATGTACCCAGAAGTTTGGGAGAGTTTCGTGAGTGTTGGAAATTTTGAGTTGGGAGTTGGGAGTTGGGAGTTGGGAGTTGAGCTAGAAAATCCCCTCCTTGGAGGCTACCGTGTATACACAAGTTTAGAGAGAAGCGGAAACCCTAGAAATCCCCCTTTTCAAGCTACCGTGTATACACAACTATGTCCAGAGCTGTTTTCGACTGAAATTACTGCCGCAACCGCCTGCGACTGAAGTGCGGGCTACCTAGCTCAAGTCCACTTCAGTGGACTAGAAAATTTGGCAGTCCACTTCACTTCGTGACGCTACGCGAACAGTGGACTTGAATTAGGTAGCCTGGGGATTGATCCCCAGGCGGTTTAGAGCGAAACCATCAAACCGCCAATACGCCTCAAACCCAGTCTGGTTGGAGTTGTGTATACACGGTAGCCTTTTCAAGGGGGACTTTGAATGCTAGAGTTCGATCTGAGCAAGCTTCTTAAGGGGGTTTGGGGGATTCAAGGATCTACGCACCAACTCAAATGGACTTGTGTATACACCGTAGCCTCTGCGCAGGCAGACGCTTCGCGAACGGAGGGGTGCCCATAGGGCAGGATGCGAAGCGTCCGGGTGGGTAGATCTTCGCTATTCACCATTCACTATCCACTAATTTCAAAGCCTAATCCCTAAAGCCTTCAGCGTCATCGGACCAGCATCGCCATCGGCGGTTAAGCCGCGCTTGAGTTGAAATTTAATGACGGCATCTTTAGTTCTTTGACCAAAAGAACCATCAATAGGGGTCGAAAATCCTTTGTTGACTAGACTTTGCTGAATGCGGGTGACAACAGAGCCGCTATCTCCTAGCTGAAACAGGGTGACAATCTTAAACCCAGTAATCAAGCATCGATCCATTTTAGCGGCGGTTTGAGCACCAAAGTTGCCATCAACAGTCATCAACTCACCAGGATTAAATCTATTCCAGAGTGTCTGGAAAGCTTTAACGCCTAAATCGTCCACATCAGTTCGCCCATTATCTTCAAAGAAATGAACGGGATCGTTTCCCCCCAGCCATCTCCAACCATTTGCCAATAAATAGGGTTTCCAAGCATTATAGTTGGCTACATCGATCGCCAAGCCGTTTTCGTGGTTGCTATTGCCTGGTTTAGCAGCGAGGGGAATCAGCCTCGGAGCCTGTTGAAAAATGCGGTAGAGAATATGCTGCTGGGCAACTGTCCGATAGGCAGAGTTAACCGTCATCTTTAGGTTGGGCTGTTGTCTCATCCCTGCTCTGAGTGCAGCCCGCAAGGTTTCCTTGGCTCCAGCCTGGAGATAAAAATTGAGATGTGGTGCTGTCTCAATATTCAGTCCTGGTAAATTCTCGAAGTTGACCAAGATGCTGGTTTGCAGCATATTCATTTGGTTGATAATTTGCCGACTCAAACCGCTGACACAGCCAGTATCAACTACATTAGCTTGAATCATTTTATCGATCGCTTCTTTTACTGTAGTCATGATGCACACTCTGAAAATTGTAGTTCTTTAACCTTTTGCAAGGATCTTGCATCATTATGACCTTTGCTGTGGCTTTTTGACTGAAAAGTAGCCGAGGCTAAATTCTTTTGGTTTCATCCTGATTGCACCTAACTAGGCGCGGATATAGGAGTGGTAGATGCACCCTGATTATTCGTCCCTGGCTTACTCAAAGTAAGCTGGGGCTTTTTCTTGGCGGTTAAATTCTTTTGATTTTGTCCTGATAGTGCCTGAGTAGGCGTGTATATAGGAGTGGTAGATGCATCCTGACTTACTTCGGTAAGTCGGGTTTTTTTATGGATTGGGCAAAATCATCAGATTATCGACGACTTCTAGCTGAATCTTATTTTTGAAGACCACATCCTTCCACGTTTCATAGTGGGCTGGCTGACAGTACCTGTAGAGATAGGAATTGTACGATCCTTCAATTCCGGTCATCACCATCATTACGTCCGTTGCAGCGGCTTTTACACCGTCATCTGTAGATCGAGCACCCAGATAAAAATCATTTCCAGGCCACGATACATGATCCCATGCGACGAAACTAAATAAGGCATAATCATTAAAATCATCACCATCTTCTGCATATTCCTGTGGTTTGCAGAGTTGGGGCTTATTGATATTTCCCTTTGTTAAAGGTCTCACAAAGAAACTAATCTCCTCAATTTCAATTCGTTCATTTTCACACTCTTGATACGGATCGAAATAAACAACTTTAATGTTGGAAAATTTACTCCCGTGAGTTTCGATGAATTGTACCAGCATTCTTCTCAGCTCGGCACCTAACTGTCCTCTAAATCCACCTGCAAACTGACCGCAGCCCATGCCAGGAATTGTAATTAGTGCCATTTTTCCTTGCTGTTCCGCTAGCCGATCCGCATGGATAAATGCTGGCAAGAATCTGCGTTCGTAGAGTCGATAATATCCTTGTCGATCAATCTCGCCACCACTAGTCAATTCATCCCAGTCTACAGGTGTAATATTGTTCCCATTCCGTAAGAGTGCGCCTGGAGTGAAGATTAGGGTTGCAGCAAATGGAATATCATGGAGATCGGGATTGCGATGTTTGCCATTATCATAGACAGTAACGGGAGTAATGATACTAATATCACCTAAGATCGAAAGTTCTGCTTGATTCCAGTCAATCCCATTCCCATAGACTTCCGTTTCCGCAAAAATTTGGGGGCGTTTAGTGCGAACTAGCAGTTCAATAAATTCAATCGTTGTGATTTTGTCAAGCTCTAGATGTTTGATTCGATCTAATAGATATCTCCCAGGACTAATACCAGATTTAATCTGCTCAAGATAGGAAACTACTTTTCTAAATGTTTCTGGATTAATCAGAACTTGATAATTTTTCATCGTTATTTGTCGATCGAGTCTATGATTGTGAATACTTTACCGAATTTTTGACTAGATGATTAGCTATCTCAAGGGCATCGCCATTCAGATCCAGACTCCGACGAATACTCGATCGATCCTCATCTTAGAGGTAAATGGGATCGGCTATGAGTTACAGATTCCCCAGCGGATGACATTGGAAGTGATCCTAAATAGCGAACTGCTGGTATTTGCCCATCAGCAGGTGCGGGAAGATTCGATGACGCTGTATGGATTTAGTTCGGCGGCTGAACGGGATTTATTTAGACAATTAATCAGTGTCAGTGGGGTGGGGGCGAGTTTGGCGATCGCATTATTAGATAAACTAGGACTAGCTGATACAGTTTCGGCGATCGTCACCAGCAATATTCAGCGGCTATCTACCGCCCCAGGTGTCGGTAAAAAAACTGCCGAACGCCTCGCCCTCGAACTGCGGAGCAAATTGGGACAATGGCGGGTAGCATCAGGCTTAATGGAAGCACTGCCCTTAACTAGTCTCAATCCCACCATGCAAGCTGAAGTGGAGATGACATTGCTAGCTCTAGGCTACTCAAATGATGAAATTCATCACGCTTTACAGGCGATTAGTCAAGATAGTTTAATGGTCAAAAGTCCCAATATTGAAGATTGGCTCCGGTTGGCGATCGCTAGCATTCAATAGGCTAATATTAGGATCAAAAATACTTACCAGCATGGTATTATATCAGTTGGATTATTACTTGCCTGCTTCCTTTGAATCGAATCCAGATCGAATTATTGAAAATAACCTAGATCCTCGCCAGTAAAATTATCATTTAAAATTATTTTCCATGTCCTCATCTCCCCAGTTAGAAGATTTCGATGATGCTGAGTTAGTTACCCTCACCGATGAAGCTGGGCGCGAACTCCCCTGCTACATCGAGCGCGAACTCGAACTCGACAACCAGACTTACTTGCTACTACTGCCAGTAAATGCACCCATCGAAATTTTTGCTTGGGATGAAGATGATGAGATTACTGAACTAGTTTCGATCGAGGAAGAAGAAGAAATCAGTCGAATTTTTGCTGATGCTCATGCAGTACTAGCCGAACAAAATCTTACCCTCAAACGCACTGCTTTTACCATGAGTGCGATCGGTGAGTTGCCACCTCTCGATCCTACCGAAGTCGTAACGATCGAAATTGATGATGAAGATGATAGTCTAGAGCCAGAAGAATTTCAAATCTTGGCGCGTTTTTATAATGAAGAGCAAGAGTATGCAATTTGCACACCAGTAGATCCACTGCTGTTCTTTGGTAAATCCGATGACGACGGTGTAGTTTCTTTGCTCTCAGAACAAGAAGCCCAAGAGATGCAACCAATGCTCGAAGACATGTTGTTAGATGGCGATGAAATCTAGAGGTGGAGAAATGACTGTGAAATCAATCAAAACTGCCCCAAAGTGGTTGAAAATCTTAGCACCCATCGCAATACTAACAGCATTATCTGGCGGTATCGGTGCCATCTGGTGGAATGGGGTAACAGCACCAGCTTCAACCGATCCCACTGCCAAAACCATTCCAATTCAGATCAAATCTGGTACGTCAGTTCAAGCAATCGGTAAAGAATTAGAAGCAAAAGGAATCATCAAATCTCAAACTGCTTGGAAACTATGGACAGGCTGGCAAGCCAAGCAAGGTAAAGGTACCCCGCAAACTGGTAACTACGAACTTTCACCAAATCAGCCCCTAGACGTAGTTACTGCCAAACTACTAGAGGGAAAAGTTGTCCAATCAGGATTCACAATCCGCGAAGGTTGGAATATTCGGCAGATGGGCGAGTACTTTGAGAAAGCAGGCTTATTCAAAGCTGCTGATTTTGTCGCCGCTAGCAAAGAAATTCCCAGAGATAAGTTTCCCTGGCTACCTGCGGGCATTCCCCATTTAGAAGGATTCCTCTTTCCTGAAACCTACAAAGTGCCCAAGGAAACAATCACGCCCAAAGGGGTGGTAACGCAGATGCTCAAGCAGTTTGAGCAGATTGCGCTGCCTGAATACAAGAAAGCTGCCAATCAAGAGCTAAGTTTACTAGAGTGGGTGAGCTTATCGAGTGTAGTAGAAAAAGAAGCCGTTAAAGCGATCGAACGTCCGCTAATTGCTGGCGTATTTACGACTAGGCTTACCAAAAATATGCGCCTAGAATCCGATCCTACCGTTGAATATGGTTTGGGCATCAAACAGACAGCGGACAAACCTTTGACATTTGCCGAAGTCAAGCGACCCAACCCTTATAATACCTATATGAATGCCGGAATTCCACCAGGTCCGATCGCCAGCCCAGGCATTGGCAGCCTGAAGGCAGTACTCGCCCCTGACAGCACCGATTTATTATTTTTCGTCGCTAGGTATGATGGTACTCATGTATTTAGTAAAACCCTCAAGGAGCATGTTGCTGCGACTAACTCCATCCGCCAGCAACGCAACGCTGGCAAAAAGTAACTAATTGATACTCACTACCTATCAACATGAGAGAATACTTCGTAGATGATCGATCACGTCTTCTATGAAGTATTTTTCATGTGGGCGTAGGGTGTGTTACCGCGCCTGTCTTGTCTTTTTCTTATATCTCCCCCAGGAGAATAAAAAAGCCGCAGCGTAACGCACCAACATGGCTAGAGGGGTTGGGTGGGTTCAAATTAAATTTCTAGCTTCGTTTTGATTGACAGTATAAACCCACCCCTACAGATCCACAATCCCTACACCCCCCACACACCAAAACATGCCCCTCTTCCCCCTTCTCCAGCCCAACTTAGTACTAGGTAACTCAGTCTTAGCGATTACCCCCGAAATCCTCACTAGATACCAGATTGAAGGATTGGTACTAGATGTCGATGATACCATCGTCTCGATCGGTAGTGCCATCGCCCAACCAGAACTTGCAGACTGGATTGAAGAAATCAGACAAATTGTTCCGCTGTGGCTGGTGACAAATAATCCCAGCCAGGTGAGAATCGGCGCAATTGCTGATAGCTTGTCGCTACCTTACTTTTTAGGTGCCGCCAAACCATCTCGCCGCAAACTCAGGCAGGCAGTAGCAGAAATGAAGATCGAACCCGCACGAGTGGCGATGGTGGGGGATCGGATCTTCACCGATGTCCTCGGTGGTAATCGGATGGGGATGTTTACAATTTTGATCGAGCCGATTGTCAGCGTTGATTCTTCCGTTGGCTTTCACCTGCTCCGCCGAGTTGAATTTGCGATCGCATGGGTACTTGGCGTTTCTCTAGCACCAACTAAATAAATCTTTACAACATGTAATAAACTCTCAATATGTCGAAATATAAATAAATTATTAAGAAATGCGGGATGCCCAAAAAAATCTGGCATCATAGTTTTATTGGAAATGGAGTCAGCCGAGATAAAGACTCTAAACATAATATAAAATACAAAAATCTTCAGAGCGTTAGCTGCCAAAAATAGGTAGATGACGCTCTGAAAAATTTTATAGGTAATTCTACTAAGTAGAATTCAGATCCTTTCTCCATTGTCGAAAGCCTCGATCCCTAGCTATTATGCCTTGATCCCCATCATGTCTCAGACCATAGTAATCAAAGTTGGTACATCGAGTCTGACTCGTAGTGATGGCAGGTTGGCTCTAGCAACCATCGCAGCTCTAATTGAAACGATCGTCGATTTACGCGCCCAAGGTTATCAAATTGTTTTGGTATCTTCTGGTGCAGTTGGAGTTGGAGCAGCGAGACTAGGACTAACCGAGCGTCCGAAAACAATCGCGCTCAAGCAAGCTGCCGCCGCTGTGGGACAGGGCATCATCATGCGGGTGTACGATGATTTATTTCGGGAACATCAACAGCCAGTTGCTCAAATATTATTGACACGGGGCGATCTCGACAGGCGGAGTAGTTATATCAATGCTTACAATACCTTCCAGGAGCTATTTCGATTGGGGGTGATGCCGATCGTCAATGAGAATGATACCGTTGCTGTAGATGAGCTAAAATTTGGCGACAATGATACCCTGTCGGCTAGAGTTGCTAGCCTGATTGATGCCGATTGGTTATTTTTACTTACCGATGTCGATCGATTGTACTCCGCCGACCCCCGCAAATTTCCCGATGCTCAACCAATTATTCAGATCGATCGATTAGAGGATTTAACCGCCCTCCAAGTCCAAACTGGCGACGCAGGTTCCGCCTGGGGAACAGGGGGGATGGTGACGAAAATAGCCGCCGCTGGGATTGCAACTGGTGCTGGTGTCAAGACAGCGATTACCCACGGGCAATTTCCCCAGTATATTGAGCGAATTTTACACGGCGAACCCTTAGGGACTCAGTTTACGCCCCAACTACGGGCAGACAGTGCCAGAAAACGCTGGATTGCTCACGGACTGGTAACTGTCGGCAAGGTTTATCTCGATCCTGGAGCGGTAGCTGCAATTACCAGTGGCGGTAAATCCTTATTACCTGCCGGAATCACTCAGATTGAAGGGACATTTGAAGCAACAGATGCCGTAGAACTGTGCGATGCTTCCGGCAAAGAGATCGCGAGGGGAATTGTCAACTATAGCAGGGTGGAACTCGATCGCATCCAAGGACATCGATCGACTGATATCATTGACCTACTGGGCTACATTGGCGAAGAAACCGTCGTCCATCGCGATAACTTAGTGTTAAGCTAAAATTCACTTTCAGCTAAAGTAGCAAGTAAAAACATATGAGCAGAGAATTCAATGTAATTATCGAACGTGATGCTGATGAATACTTTGTAGCTTCTGTGCCAAGTTTACCTGGCTGCCATACTCAAGCTAGATCTCTTGATGAGCTAATGGAACGAATTAAGGAAGCTATTCTTCTATGTTTAGTGATTTAATTTAACTAACCCCCTCTATCTATCCAAGTGAGTTCGGGCTGAGTAAAATTGATCTGCTCCGCTCAGGCACCGCCCTGAACTATAAGTGTCTCGTTCCGAGAGGCTCCGCCAACGGGCTAACAGCAAAAGTCCATTGAAATGGACTCAGTAAAATCGTGCAGTTCGTTTCAACGAACTTTTGCTATTAGCCCCAAATTCATTTGAGGGCGGTGTGTAAACGAAGCGAGGAGTCATTAAGCGGAAATTTCCAGCCCGAACTCACGTTATCCCCTCCCTTCTCTTATGTGGCAATGGCAAACTTGGTCAGAATTACCATATTTAACCTGCGATTTACTTGCCGATTGGCAGCATGGCTTCTTTACCCGTCAGTTCTCACCACGTGATCCACATGAGATTACGCCTGTTCTGTCACAGGTAGCTAGTACCCATCGGCTCAAACAGGTGCATGGAAATGTTGTCCTCACGCCGACTGACATTGCAAGTACAACAGACCTAGAAGTAGAAACAGGCTACGCCCTAGCTGATGGCGTAATGACAGAACAACAGCAGCAAGCTGTTTGGGTTGCCAGTGCTGACTGTAACCCAATCTTGATCGCTAATCGGCATACGGGTAATGTTGCCGCCGTACATGCTGGCTGGCGCGGTACATCCTTAAATATTGCAACTGTAGCCGTCAAAAAACTATTGGCGCAGGGTGGCAGCCTGGCGGATATTGTCGTCGCGATCGGACCAGCGATCGATGGTAAAGTTTATCAGGTGACTACCCAGACAGGTTTAGAAGTATGTAGATCGATCGCACCCAAGCCTTTCTCTGACGACAGTGAAGGTGATTTAGCGTCAATCCAAGCGATGTCTAATTCACCTCTATTACCGGATGAACAGCCAGGGCGAGTCAGACTAGATGTCCGGCGAGTCAATCAACTCCAACTCGAACAACTAGGTGTAGATCCGAGCCAGATTTCGATCGCACCTCATTGTACCTATCAAGAGCCAGAATATTTCTTCTCCTATCGGCGGGAAAAACTCAAGAAGATTCAATGGTCAGGAATAGTTAGTTAGTGGTTTAGTGGTTTAGCGAACTCACAGCTCATTGACTCATCGCTGTGAGTTGACAATTAATGAAAAGAGGGAGAGCAGACAGTACCTGCTCTCCCTCTTTGCCAGAAACTAAACCACTAAACCACTAACTTGGAACTCGCCAGATTTGAATCTCGCCATAGCTACCTGTCGCAATCGTGCGATTGTCGGCACTGATGGCAACTGATAAAATCGATCGATCGTTGACAGAGAGAGTATGCAGTAGTTTACCCTCATTCAGATCCCAGATATTGAGATTGCGATCGTCACCACCGCTTACTATTGTCCGTCCATCTGGCGAAACTGCCACACAGCCGATCGATTGAGAGTGTCCAATTAGGGTATCAATTAGATTTCCTGTTTCTACGTCCCAGATTTTAATCGTGCAATCGTGGCTAGCACTGACAATTTTTTTACCATCAGGTGTGATTGCAACACCACTAATTCGGCCGCTATGACCTAATAGCGTCTTGAGCAATCGCCCTTCTTGCAGATGCCACAGCCGCACAGTATAGTCGCTGCTGCCGCTAGCAATCAATTGCGCTGCTTGGTGCGTCGCTAGACAAGCAACATTTTGGAGATGACCTGGACATTGATGAATCAATAATCCGTTCTGAGGCTGCCAAATCTTCAGTACGGAGTCATTGCCACCCGTGACCAATCGCTGCCCGTCACTGGTCAAGGATATGGCATTGACGGCAGATTTATTGTCGAGTAGTTGTGGTAATTTGGTACCCGTAATCAACTGCCACCATTGAACAGTGCCATCCAAGCTACCACTAACAATGGTTTCGGAGTCGGCAGTAACTAAGACACTGTAAATCCAGTGACTATGACCGAGTAAATTGTGTACCAACTTACCATCTGATAGCCGCCAAACCTTGACTGCATCATCAACGTGGGTAATGTCACCATGTCCACTTACCAACCATTGTCCATCGGCACTGAGCGCGATCGTATAGACCTCGCTTAAGTAACCAGATAGTTGGTGAACTATAGCGAGCCGACTGTACTCGATCGGGGCAAGTTCTGGCAAGGGCATTTCTGGATCGGCAAATGCCACCATTCCTGTGGCTTCGGCTTCAGTCCAATTTTGAGAAAGATCGTCTAGCAGCTCTTTGGGTTTGAGCGAAATGTGGGCGATCCGATTCCAGTTGGAGGCTGGAGTAGCAATTTGTTGACAGATAACTGGCAGACAACTGGCATCTGGTACCACTTTTTCGATCGCTTTGAGTCGTTCCCGTGCGTCTCTGACTGCAAGCTGGATCGATTTACCACCCGAAAAAGCTTTGAGAAATAGTTTGACAAATTCCTGTGCGACTTGATCCTGAACAGCTTCGCGCATCACAATCAGATTGGGAATCTGGAGATCGACTAGCTCACTAGCCAGCTCCAAACCTTCACCACAATTGATAATTAATAGTTTTAGCCCTTGTTGAACAGCAGTCCGAATCCGATACTTGAATTCGGTAATGGTAATTGTATCGTGGTGATTGATATAGATTCGACCATTGGGTAAGTAGCCCGAAATATAGCTACTAAAGAACAGCACGCTCCACTTTTTAGTCAATGCACTCACAAAATCTGCATGACTAGGCGCAACTACAAATTCCGCGCTCGTGTGGGGCAATGCTTCTAGGTATTCTTTGCTACGATCGAGTTTAATCCCTTGAGCACTAGTCAGCACCGACAATACAGGCACTTGCAACCGTTCATCATTAGCAACCTTGTCTGAAATCGCCGGAATCAATGACAGACTGACTTCCGCCTGAGGATATCGATCGAGTAATGGCTGCCAGATTGAGTTCCACGGCAGTTTGAGCAATGGTTTGGAGCGGCTCCGCACGATCAGATCGACTTCCACTTCGGGATCGATGATTGTCGCTAGCCTTTCCCTAATCGTCTGAAAACCTGGAGAGCTGTACCATTGGTGTAAATTTGCCTGCATCATTGCCCCAGCATCCAAGCAATCATTAATTCGCTCTGGTACTAGGCTGACGGCTTTATTGCTCATCAGGCGATGATTTTGGGGATCGAGGCGACGATAGCGAGCCTGCCATTCTTGGTACTGGGACAGCATTCGGCTCAAATCGGGCAACTCCACCACTGCCTGTGCCAATAATTGGCGATTAGCACCGAGTACCGTCATCTCGACTTGCAGCACAGATCCCATTTGGGTCTCTTCAACTGTAAAAATTATTTCCCTGCCCCAAATCACGGACGAAGATGCAGCCGCCCGATCTTCAGCAATCCGATCTCCAGTCCCACTCACTGACTGAGCGTACATTGGCTCCATCTCTTGGCAGAGCAGATTGGCGACAGTATAATAGTTGGTACTGTGATTGAGTCTAATCACAATCCGGTATAGGAGATACTTCAGCTCAACGATCGAAGCATGGCTATCTCGTAATTCTTGGAGATGGCTTTTGAACTTGACCGTACTCAGTTGTTGGGCTTCATTACTCCAATTATTGGTGCAAGCACAAAATACCAGCTTTTTAATCCTGGCAATGTGGTTACTTTGTTCTAAATTATGTACGATCGCATCCAGCATTTCTGACTCCCGATTAAGACTCCATTCCTTCATAGGACCGCTATCGCCTGACCCATTATTACTAGACCTACTATTCAACTAGATGAACTTGCCGATCTCATTGTTGGAAAGTGACATTTTTAGACCCAATCGATCAATTTTATTCAATTGATACTAATTGTAGCTTGAACTGAAAACATACAGCACTCAGCCAAGTGGCTTAGATAGTCAATTTGGACTGGGAACTGGATTTAACTGTCTTCTTCCTTATTATTCCCCAAATATTCGCATTCTTTATCATTGCCACATAATTGAGAGCTAGTAGTCTACCGCGTAAATCTAATTGCTATTTTGGGAAGTAGGACACGGGGAAAAACTGTGCTTCCCGATCGAGCAAAGTGCTGTAACCGCAATGATAAGCTTAGAGTAGCCAGATAGCACCTCCAGTTTGTTTGAGACTGGTACTGAGCGGCGCAAGTAAAGATACCATTTCTTGTCTCGCTCCCAGTCCCACACTCCCACACTCCCACACTCCCACCATCTAACTCTATGAAGATTGCCAACAATGTTACCGAACTAGTGGGACGCACGCCCCTAGTCAGACTCAATCGCATCCCGCAAGCGGAGGGTTGTGTTGCCGAAATTATTGTCAAACTAGAGGGGATGAATCCCGCTGCATCCGTCAAGGATCGGATTGGGGTAAATATGATTGAGTCGGCTGAGAAAGAGGGCTTAATTGCCCCTGGTAAGACGATCCTCGTCGAACCCACTTCTGGGAATACGGGGATTGCCCTAGCGATGGTTGCCGCCGCCAAGGGCTATCGCTTGATCCTGACGATGCCGGAAACCATGAGTCTCGAACGTCGGGCATTATTAAAAGCCTATGGTGCCGAATTAGAACTCACTCCTGGCAGTGAAGGCATGACTGGCTGCATCCGCCGCGCCCAGGAAATTGTAGATAAAACGCCCCATGCGTATATGCTCCAACAATTTCGGAACCCCGCCAATCCGCAGATTCATCGCACAACTACTGCTGAAGAAATCTGGGCAGATACCGATGGTACTGTAGATATCCTCATCTCTGGAGTTGGCACTGGCGGCACGATTACTGGTATCGCCGAAGCTCTCAAGCTTCGCAAACCAGAATTTAAAGCCATTGCCGTAGAACCAACGAATAGTCCCGTTCTATCCGGCGGTAGACCAGGCCCCCACAAGATTCAGGGAATTGGAGCCGGATTTGTGCCGCAAGTATTAAAGGTTGAAGCGATCGATGAAGTAATTCAGGTAACAGATCAACAAGCGATCGAATATGGACGTAGATTAGCACGAGAGGAAGGCTTATTATCCGGTATTTCTACAGGTGCTGCGTTATGTGCTGCGATCGAAGTCGGTCGTCGCCCTGAAAATAAAGGTAAACTAATTGTCATGATCCAGCCCAGTTTTGGCGAACGCTATCTCAGTACGCCGCTGTTTCAAGATCCAGAAGTTGGTTAGAGAGACTAGGGGACTAGGGGACTGGGAGACTGAGAGACTGGGAGACTGGGAGACTGGGAGACTGGGAGACTTGGGTATCAAATTATCGTAAGCCTTATTCACTATTCACCATTCACTATCCACCATCCACCATTCACCGCTCAATGTCAGAAACGCACTACCAAGTTCTCCAAGTCCACTCGAAAGCTACTGCTGATGAGATCAAACAATCCTATCGGCAGCTAGCTAAAAAATATCATCCTGATGTCAATGGTGGCAAAGCTAACGCCGATCTGATCATCAAAATCAATGCCGCCTATGAAGTCCTGGGCGACGATCTCAAGCGGCGCGAATACGATTACCTCCTGCAACCAACAGTAGTAATTCCCCGTCAACAGCAAGCCTCAGCTCATATTCCCCGCCGCCCATCTCGCCCAGTGGGACATGAAGTAGACGAGGATTTGGTCTTGTGGCTCAATCAAGTTTATGCGCCAATAAATCGAATGATTGGTTGGATTATTAAACCGCTAAAAATCCAAATCCAAGAACTTTCAGGCGATCCGTTCGATGATGAATTAATGGGGAAATTTGAGGCATATGTAACTGAATGTCAGCAACATTTACAGAAAATTGACAAGATTTTTCATTCAATGTCCAATCCTGCATTGCTGGCAGAGATTGCCGCAAACCTATATTACTGCATCAATCAAGTTGCTGATGGCGTGAAAGAGCTGAATTTCTACGTCATGAACTATGACGAAAGCTGTTTGCATGATGGCGTAGAAATGTTTAAAATCGCTGCTCAGTTGCAGAAAGAAACTAATAGAAAAATTAAAAGCTACAGGTAAAAGTAAAAGTTGATTTTAAGCGTATGGTGTTGGACAGCATTAAATTCCAATTGCATACAATTACATTTGAAATATAAATATAAATATAGAATATGACTCTTGATGTAATTGATTTATTCGCAGGTATTGGTGGAATACGAATTGGTTTTGAAGCTCAGGGATGCAGGTGTATCTTTTCATCTGAAAATGATACTGACGCACAAAAAATGTATCAAGCTAATTTTGGAGAAATACCTTCTGGAGATATTGTTGAAATCTCACCTATTGACATACCAGATCACGATATTTTATTAGCTGGGTTTCCATGTCAGCCATTTAGTATTCTTGGCAAATCTTTAGGTTTTACAGATACAAGAGGGACTCTGTTTTTCAATATAGAAGAAATCTTAAGAGTTAAGCAGCCTTATTCATTTATGCTTGAGAATGTAAAGCAACTCTTGTCTCATGACAAGGGCAAAACTCTCTTGGTAATAAAAGAAAAACTTGAGATGCTTGGCTATTACATCCATATAAAGCATCTAAATGCATTAGATTTTGGACTTCCTCAAAAAAGAGAACGTGTAATTATTGTTGGATTTAAAGAAGATTTAGATTTTAAATTTCCTGAGCCTTTGGGCTACTACAAACCTCTCTCGCAATTTCTAGAATTCGATCATGAAGTAGAGGCATCTTATTTTGCAAGTGAGAAAATAGTAAGTAATAGATTAAATAAAATAAAAAAAACATGCTCAAGTCTATCTATATGGCATGAAAACAAGGGAGGAAATATATCCGCGCTACCTTATTCTTGTGCGTTAAGAGCAGGTGCATCTTACAATTATTTACTGGTAAATGGTAAGAGGCGTTTAACATCTAGAGAAATGCTAAGATTGCAAGGATTTCCAGAGGATTTTAAGATTAATGTCGGTTATCAAGCTATGAGAAAATTGACTGGCAATAGCGTCGCTATCCCTGTAATTGATGCTGTTGCAAAACAAATGATACAGTCAATTAGTTCAAATAGATTAAAAAAATTGGCTGTCAACAAAGATTTCTTACTTTTATGCAAAACATGTTAAACACAGAATTAACAGAAGCTAAATCTAGTTTAGACACAATTATTAGAAGGAGTCGAAGTCTTCTTTATAAACCTATTCAAATAGCTGAAGTATTGTATCGTCATAGAGTGTCTCAAGATATAAATATTGAAGATATTAAAACTTATCAAAATCCTTCTAATGCTTGGCGAGACTCGGTGACTAGACTTTTAGTTGGAAATACATGTAGTTCCTCTGATATTTTTCAAAAATCTCTGTTTGATAAAGAGATGCCAGCTCAAGTCCTAAAAACTTTAGCAGATGAAAACAATTCTAAAGATGGTATTGTAGAAGCATATATTTATCGTCAAATTTTCAAAAAGCTTGGTCAACTAGAGCGTGCATTAAAATATTGTGAAAATCATGATATTTCAAGCTTTAATGTCAAAGAGTTGATTGACTTATTTGAAAAAGAACCAGGTCTTAAGAGAAGTATTGATAAAGTCTACGAAATAGTAGTTTATGCTCTATTCTCAGTGTTGGCTGAAGCCACTGAATTAAGTGTTAACCTTACCTTCAGGCAAGAAAAAATAGACTTGCTCACAGAATTTAGTGAATTCACTAAGATGATCGTTGGTTTTGAGTTAGGAAAGAACTCTTCCAGTCTTCCTATTAGACTTTATAGAGCAGGAGTAGCAAATGCTTCAGATCGTGGCTTGGATATCTATGCCAATTTCGGAATGGTGATTCAGATAAAGCATATTTCTTTGTCTGAGCAACAAGCTCAAGGAATTGTTGGGGCTGTAACAGCAGATAGAATAGTAATAGTATGTAAAAAATGTGATAAAAATGTAATATCTAGTTTGTTAGGTCAACTTGGATTGTCATCCAGAATACAAAGTATTGTTACTGAAGATCATCTAATTGAATGGTACGAGAAAGCATTAAGAGGATCGTTTAGTCGTAATATTGGTGATAATATTTTGATATGTTTAAAAAGAGAAATCGTCGCAGAGTTTCCTGCTTCTGGAAACGAGATTTCTCTTAACTTCAATAATAATCGTGGCTACACTTCATTAAGAGACGATTTCTGGATTGATTTAACCAAACATGAAAAGTTCAAAAAGCCACGCAAGCAGAATAAAAACACCAGCTCTATATGCGTTATTCTTAGCGAAAACTAAAGCCTAACAAATGCGAATCGCCCTCTTCACCGAAACTTTCTTACCAAAAGTTGATGGAATCGTTACTCGACTCAAGCATACGATCGAACATCTGCAAAAATATGGTGATGAGGTCTTAGTCTTCTGTCCAGCAGGGGGAATAGAATCCTACTGCGGAGCCAAAATTTGCGGGTTATCAGCATTTCCTTTACCTCTTTATCCAGAGCTAAAAATAGCCTTACCCCGACCAGAAATCGGTCAAGAGTTAGCCAGGTTCGAACCGGATATTATTCACGTTGTCAATCCAGCAGTACTCGGACTAGCTGGAATTTTTTATGCCAAACTTCACCGCATTCCCCTGGTAGCTTCTTATCATACCCACCTCCCCAAATATCTCGCACATTATGGATTGGGCATGTTAGAAGGTTTATTGTGGGAGTTGTTAAAAGCAGCACACAATCAAGCAGCCTTGAATCTATGTACTTCTAGTGTGATGGTACAAGAATTGCGCGAACATGGGATCGATCGAGTGGATCTGTGGCAGCGGGGCGTAGATACCGAGACTTTCGATCCAGCCAGTGCGACATCGGAAATGCGGCACCATTTGACCCAAGGTGAGCCAACTAGCCGTCTACTACTCTATGTTGGTCGTCTGGGAGCTGAAAAGGAAATCGAGCAGATTAGACCCGTTTTAGCGGCAATTCCTGGCGCGAGACTGGCGATCGTGGGTGATGGCCCCCATCGTGCTAATTTAGAGACTTATTTTGCAGGTACTCCCACACATTTCGTTGGTTATTTAGGCGGCGAAGAGCTAGCCGCCGCTTATGCTGTAGCAGATGCCTTTATTTTTCCATCGCGGACTGAGACACTAGGTCTAGTATTGTTGGAAGCAATGGCAGCAGGTTGTCCCGTGATTGCAGCTCGATCGGGCGGTATTCCTGATATCGTTACAGATGGAGTAAATGGCTACCTCTTCGATCCCCAAGATCCCCAGGCAGCTATGCTAGCTACTGAGAAACTCTTCGCAGAACCTGAGAATTATCTCAAGCTCCGCCACAACGCCCGCTCAGAAGCCGAAAGCTGGAGCTGGGCTGCCGCAACAAAGCAGTTGCAAGAGTATTATCGACAGGTAGTTTAGTTGATAGTTGATAGTTGTTTGGTGAAGGGCTGAGTCATGCAATCCCCCAGTCTCCCGCGTCCCCACCCTATTCCCCTACTCCATTATCTCCATTCTCTTGCTGTCCAATCCCCAGCTCTTTCTTACTTCGTTTAAGTTCTTTCCAGAGGCTTTTGATTCGCTTATAAGACTCTTCTGGTGTGAGTTTGCCGGAGGTTTCGAGGCTACAGATATAGCTAACCTTTTGGGTGAATTCCTGAAGATTGTTATTGAAGACTAGATTTGCTGGAGTAAAATCACCGTGGTAGCGGCTGCTGGGATACAAAAAAGGATCGACCTGATTTGACATTGATATTGCGTCCTACTTGTTGCGATACAATACTGATCGTGTGTTAACTAGTGCCGATTTTTAACTAAAATTTGGTGTTGCTCCTCTAATTTTAACTATTTCAGCATGAATCGTCATCAGCAGATTTACGAAGGCAAAGCCAAGGTTCTCTACGCTACAGATGACCCAGATGTCTTACTAGCTTACTTTAAAGATGATGCTACTGCATTTAATGCGCAAAAGCGCGGCACGATCGCTGGAAAAGGAGAAATTAACTGTCAGATTGCTGCACATCTGTTTAAATCGATCGAATCACAGGGAATTGCAACTCACTACATTGATTGCCCCGCTGTGAACGAGATGCGGGTAAAGTCAGTCCAAATTATCCCACTGGAAGTAGTCGTGCGGAACATTGCCGCAGGTAGTCTCTGTCAACAGACAGGCATCCCACTAGGGACAATTTTACCAGCACCACTGGTGGAATTCTTTTACAAGGATGATGCCTTGGGCGATCCGCTCTTGACGCTCGATCGACTAATGTTGATGAAATTAGCGACTGTTGAGCAAGTAGATACTCTGCGTTCTAAAGCGATCGAGATTAATACTATCCTCCAAAACTTTTTCAAACTGTGCGGAATTACACTAGTTGACTTCAAAATCGAATTTGGCGTAGATAAGCACCAGCAGATCCTACTTGCAGATGAAATTAGTCCTGATAGCTGTAGGTTGTGGCTGATTGGGGAACCCGATCCCAATTTGCGAGTCTTGGATAAAGATCGGTTCCGCCGTGATTTGGGCAACATCGAAGACGCTTATCAACAAGTCCTCTCCAGAGTTTTAGGGGTTAAAGAGTAGTCGGCAAGAGTGAAAGCTGATACTCGCAACATTTACTAGATAAAATATGAAATTTAGATTGAACTGTAGATTAAACTTACTTTTGGTTGTCACAATTGCGGCAATTGGTCAAATTACCAGCATGGGTGCGGTAACTGCCGAAACGATTTCAACCGAGCGGCTAGTCTCCCAAACCAAGTTGGCTAGCTCCATCCTAGAACCTAAATCAATTGTTGAAGCTGACAATCTGCTCACAGCCAAAGATCTACTCGCTCGTCGCAAACAGCGCAAGCCGCTGAAACGGCGGCAAGTAGTCCCGAAACCAGTGACAGACACTGCACCTGACAGCACGTCGCCACAAACCCAGACACCAGCCAAGCCAGCAACTGGCATCGAAAAACAGGTACTGGTTTCAGACATCATCATTCGTAGCCCCAAAGGGACGGTAGACCCAGCTCTAGAAGCAAAAATTCGGCAAGTTCTGACCGTTAAAACTGGACAACCAACTAACCGCCCGCAATTAGAGCAAAACCTCAATGCTGTCAGAGCTTTGGGTGCTTTCTCCGCTGTCGAAATTATTCCTGAAGATACAACCAAAGGAGTCAAACTCAGCTTTGTTGTGACTACCTACGGTAACTTGAGTAAGGTGGAAATTAGGACACTCCCAGCTAATAGCAGCACAGTCTTAAAGCAGGCAGAGATAGATGATGTATTCAAGACTCAATACGGTAAACAGTTAAATGCTGTCGAACTGCAAGCCGCCATCAAGAAGTTAAATGAATTTTATCAAAAGCAGGGCTACAACCTCGCTCAGGTAGTTGATGTCGAGGAACTCAGTGCTGATGGCACCCTGAAACTAGTCATCGCCGAAGGGATCATCGAAGATGTCCAAGTCCGGTTCATGACAAAAGAAGGCTTGCTAGTTGACGACAAGAAGAAGCCCATTTCTGGCAATACCCGCCCATTTATCGTCACTCGTGAAGCTGAACTCAAACCTGGCAAGATCTTCAACCGCGCCACCGTCGAGCGAGATCTGCGCCGGATCTATGGCTTGGGCATCTTTGATGATGTCCGCGTTGCCTTCGCACCTGGAACAGATCCCGCCAAGGTCGTACTCCAGTTTAACGTAATTGAGAAAAAGACCTTCTCGATCGTCGCTGGTGGTGGACTTAGCTCGACTAATGGCTTGTTTGGAAGTATCAGCTATAACCAGTTAAACGTGGGTGGAAATGCTCAGAAAATCGGTGCTGAAGTTCAGTTGGGTACCAGAGATTTCATCTACGATCTGAACTTCTCCGATCCTTGGATTGCAACCGATCCTAGCCGCACCTCTTACAACGCCAATATCTTTTCCCGCAGATCTCTATCCCTAGTATTTGATGGAGGGAAAACACCTTCATTTGTCCCTGGCACTCAGGATACGCCCAGAATTGTTAGACAGGGTGCTGGGGTGACGTTCAATCGTCCGCTCAATGGGGATCCTTATAGTGATAGTGCTTGGCGTGGTTCTCTGGGTGTCCAGTATCAACGAGTCTCCGTGCGGGACTTAAATGGTAGTGGCATCGTCAAACAAGACTCCAAGGGGAACGATTTGAGCTTCAGCAAAACAGGCGAAGACGATCTATTAATGGTGCAGTTGGGACTAACTCAAGATTTACGGAATAGCTTCTCAGAACCTAGTCAGGGTTCCCTGCTAAAACTAGGCGTGGATCAATCAGTCCCAATTGGCGTTGGGAAAATCTCGATGACTAGGGCGCGGGCTAGTTTCACCAACTATACGCCAGTTAAATTAATTAATCTCTCACCTGGTGCCCAGTCATTGGTATTCAACGTTCAAGGTGGGACAATCTTAGGCGATTTGCCACCATATGAAGCCTTTAGTCTAGGTGGTCCGACTTCGGTTCGGGGCTATGAGGAAGGTGATGTCGGTTCGGGACGCAGCTATGTCCAAGCTAGTGCCGAGTATCGCTTCCCAGTAATCTCGATCGTTGGTTTAGGCATTTTCGCCGACTACGGTAGCGATTTAGGTACTGCGAGCAGCGTACCTGGCAATCCAGCCGGAAGTCGGGGGAAACCAGGTGATGGTTTTGGCTATGGTGCGGGACTGCGAATCAATTCACCGATTGGTCCAATTCGGATCGACTATGCGATTAATAGCCGCTCGGAAAATCGGATCCAGTTTGGAATCGGGGAAAGATTTTAAATTAGTTGATAATTGATAGTTGATAGCTAATGCAGCTATCAACTATCAACTAAAACACTACTAGCTAAATCTGGATGAAAGCTGTAAGGCTTCATAGTTGTCTGAAGTGTGTTCAAATTAGTGTTGTAACCATACACAAGATAAATACATTTTTATGTTGTCTAGAACATCGCTATTAGCTTGGTCGATCGGAATTAGCGTTTTGATGATGTTGGATTGTCCAAAAGTAGGTGCCAAGAGCTTGCTTGAGATTGCCGATAAGACGATGCCAGTCACTACGTCGATTGCTGGTGTGACGAAAAATGATGCTTACTTCAAACGACTCAAGCGGCAACGACGACAGCAAGAACGTGACCGATATCGGCGCAGCCAAGAAGAGAGTCAGCAGCGGCAAACCCTAGAACGTCAGCGGCAACAACAGCAAGAACGCCAGCAGCGGCGACAAGAAAATCGGCAAGCGCAGCAACAGCGACAACAAGAAGATCTGCAACGCGAACAAGAACGCGATTGGCAATTACAACAGCAAAGGCAACGGGGACAAGAACAAGAGCAACAACAGCAGCAGAAAGAGCGGCAGCGTGAACGACACAGACAAGAACAAGAACGACAACAGCGGCAGCAGGATCGACAACAACAACCATAACGTCAGATAATCTGGCGTTGCTGAATCTGACCAAAATATTTGAGATGCAGTCCGTTCGAGTTGTTCACCACTTTAGTGCTATAAATATTGATGCTACGTTACTTATCGATCGACAGGTGTTGAAATATTTATTTAAGTTGTGTTCGATCGGCATATTGATTTGGTCGATGAACTTAGATCCAGCTTTTGCGGCTTTTTGTCGGCAGGTGGATGGACATCAGATTTGTATTGTCGATATCAAGCGCAGTGCCAAGAATTACTGGCAGTATCAGGCAGTAGTGAGTAATGATGGAATTGAGTCACCCTCCGCGTCCTATGATTGTCGGGAGCGATTAATTGTCGATGTAGATGGTAAGGTATCCTCATTTCGATCGCGTCAAGATGCCCAATTTGTCTGTAGTCTCTATCGACGTAGGGGCTAAAATCTTCGAGTTAAATTAATGAAAACCATTGAGGTAGCTCAGATCGAGGATCGATCGAAGCTAGTCGCTAAGACCCGCACCACGATATACTGAAGAGAGAAAATTGTTTTGACCTTATATGAATTCAGGTATTGACCTCCAGGGAACTTTTGTCCAATCCCTCAGTGACTTTGGTATCTCCACCGAACTGGCTAAAGTTCTCTGGATGCCATTCCCGATGCTGTTGATGCTCATCGGTGCCACCGTGGGTGTCCTCGTCAACGTGTGGCTAGAGCGTAAGATCTCAGCCGCCGTGCAGCAGCGGATTGGCCCTGAATATGCTGGCCCATTGGGTGTACTCCAGCCAGTTGCTGATGGTCTGAAACTAGTATTTAAAGAAGATATTCTACCTTCCAAGGCTGATCCATTTCTCTTCACAATGGGGCCGATTTTGGTGGTGATGCCCGTATTTCTTTCTTACTTGATTGTTCCCTTCGGTCAGAATCTGGTCATTACCAATATCAATACGGGGATATTTTTGTGGATTGCCCTATCGAGTATTGTGCCGATTGGACTACTGATGGCAGGATATGCCTCGAATAATAAGTACTCGCTGATTGGTGGTTTACGGGCAGCGGCGCAGTCAATTAGCTACGAGATTCCGCTAGCTTTGTCAGTATTGGCGATCGTGCTAATGTCGAATAGTCTCAGTACGATCGATATCGTTCAGCAGCAGTCAGGCTATGGGATCCTTTCCTGGAATGTCTGGAGACAACCAATCGGGTTCGTAATCTTCTGGATTTCCGCCCTCGCTGAATGCGAACGTCTCCCCTTTGACCTCCCAGAGGCAGAAGAAGAGCTAGTCGCTGGTTATCAGACTGAATATTCGGGCATGAAGTTCGCGCTGTTCTATGTGGGTTCCTACGTTAACCTAGTACTCTCAGCGTTGATGGTTGCCATCCTCTATTTGGGTGGTTGGTCGAGTCCAATTCCGATCGAGTTACTAAGTAATCTAGCAGGTGTCGATCCTACCAGCTCGTGGCTCCAGGTAGTTGATGCATCTCTGGGGATTGCGATGACGGTCCTCAAAGCTTACTTTCTGGTATTTCTCGCCATCCTCACCCGTTGGACAGTTCCCCGCGTGCGGATCGATCAATTGCTCAATCTTGGTTGGAAATTCCTGCTACCGATTGCATTGGCAAATCTGTTGATTACTGCCGCGCTGAAATTAGCTTTCCCCACTGCTTTTGGTGGATAGTGAAGTGGTGGATAGTGGATGGTGAGCAAATTTTAACCAGCCCCCAAGTCCCCCAGTCTCCCAGTCCCCCAGTCTCCCAGTCCCCCAATCCCTCACCATGCTGAAATTCCTCAAACAAGTCGTCGATTACACCAAAGAAACCGCCAATGCTGCCAAGTACATCGGGCAAGGATTGGCAGTGACATTTGACCACATGCAGCGTCGTCCAGTAACGGTGCAATATCCCTACGAGAAGCTGATTCCGTCCGAGCGGTTTCGAGGTAGGATCCACTTTGAGTTTGATAAATGTATCGCTTGCGAAGTCTGCGTGCGGGTATGTCCAATCAACTTGCCTGTCGTGGACTACGAATTTGACAAAGCCAGTAAGAAAAAGAAACTCAATAGCTATAGTATCGATTTTGGAGTCTGTATCTTCTGTGGCAACTGCGTCGAGTATTGCCCGACAAATTGTCTGTCGATGACGGAAGAATATGAGCTAGCAACATTCGATCGACACGAACTCAATTATGATAGCGTAGCTCTCGGTCGTCTCCCGACTAAAGTTACCGACGATCCAATGGTCACAGCTCTTCGTACCCTCGCTTATCTGCCTAAAGGGGTGATGGAACCTCACGATCTGCCCGCAGGTTCTGAGCGGGCTAATAGCAATAAGTAATTAGCCAAGTCGATCTTACAACTGTCCATAATTAGTAAAGTAAAATGCAAATCGCTGAAGGTGTTCAGTTAGTTACATTCGCTATTCTCTCTGCTTTGATGTTGGGAGCAGCATTGGGCGTAGTTCTGTTTGCGAATATTGTTTACTCTGCCTTTTTACTGGGTGGAGTATTTATTAGCATGGCGGGAATTTATATTCTGCTCAATGCTGATTTTGTGTCTGCTGCTCAGATTTTGGTTTACGTCGGCGCGGTAAATGTCTTGATTCTATTTGCGATCATGTTGGTAAATAAACGTGAGGACTTCAAGCCACTCAAGAATGGTTGGGTGCGCCAGGGTTCGACAGCAGTAGTTTGTGCTGGTTTATTTGCATTGTTGAGTGCGGTATCGATCGTTACACCTTGGTCTATTTCTACTGTTGCACCGCTTGCTAGCTCAGTTGTGCCGATCGCCAAGCACTTTTTCACTGACTTTTTACTACCATTTGAATTAGCTTCAATCCTTTTATTAATGTCAATGGTTGGGGCAATTATTCTGGCTCGTAGAGACTTCCTGCCTGATGACATTGGCGTAACTTCCACTCAAGATAGCTTGACGTTACCAGAGCGTCCGCGTGAATTGGCAGGTAAGTAGTTAATTGATAATTGATAATTGATAATTGATAATTATATAGATTGTAGGGTGTGTTATCGCGCTAGCGTAACGCACCATCTGAGATTTGGGCAACTTCTAGATAAATTTGTTGATTGGATAATAATAAATATTTAAACTATGTTGCAATTACAATATTTTTTGGTGTTGGCGGCTGCTTTGTTTTGTATCGGGATCTATGGACTGATTACTAGTCGAAATGCAGTGCGAGTATTGATGTCGATCGAGCTAATGCTCAATGCTGTTAATTTAAACTTGATGGGTTTTTCTAACTATACCGATCCAACCGAAATCAAAGGACAAGTATTCACGATCTTTGTAATTGCGATCGCAGCAGCAGAAGCGGCTGTAGGACTAGCAATTGTCCTCGCGATTTATCGGAATCGCGATACTGTGGATATGGAGCAATTTAACCTACTCAAATGGTAATTACTGGCACTACCAAAATCCTGGGTGTAATCGGCAATCCTATTAGCCATTCACTCTCGCCAATTATCCACAATGCTGCGATCGAACATTTAGGTTTAGACTATCGGTATCTGGCATTTCCAGTAGCTCCAGATTGGCTCAAAATTGCTCTAGATGGATTCGCTGCGATTGGCTTAGTCGGATCGAGCGTGACTATTCCTCACAAGCAGGCAATTATGCCATTACTGGCAGAGATCGCCCCCCTAGCTCAAGCCGTAGGTGCCGTAAATACCATCTGGAACACCCCTACAGGCTGGCACGGGACAAATACTGACGTTGCCGGATTTGTCAGCCCGCTAGCGGCAATGGAGCGGGACTGGAGCAACACAACTGCGGTAGTTTTGGGAAATGGTGGTGCAGCGCGGGCGGTAGTGGTGGGCTGTCACCAGTTGGGCTGTGGCAAAATTCAGGTATTGGGGAGAGATGCGGCAAAGTTGGCGCAGTTTCAGTCTAGCTGGAGAGATATTCAGCTCGCGATTTCTGGTAGTGAAACGCCGCGACAAGTCACCGTCGAAACTCACCTGTGGGAAGAGTTACCAGATTTAATCAACCAAGATAATTTATTACTGGTCAATAGTACGCCCATCGGCATGTATCCCCACGTTGAAGATAGTCCGATTAGTGTCGAAATGATTCAGAGTATTGGGGTTAATTCGATCGCATATGACCTAATTTACACCCCACAACCGACGAAGTTTTTGCAGTTAGCAAAAGATGCGGGAATGATGACGATCGATGGTACAGAGATGCTAGTCCAACAAGGTGCAGCCGCATTTGAATTGTGGCTCCAACAACCAGCTCCGATTGAGATTATGCGTCAGGCATTAGCCGAGCAATTAAACGCTAAATCATAATTTAACGTCAATTTAAAATCGACAAATAGCTTGTAATTGGGTGTCAATTTGATGAGATTGAAAATAGCCCTGATTTAACCACTGACAACCTTGTTTAATTAGAGTGGGAATGTCTCGATCGATCTTCCATACGATTGGAATTCCATCAGCACCACCAGCGAGTAGATACTTACTATCCTTGCTAAAGTTGATACTGCGAATTGTCCCCCAATAGCCCTTGAAATCATTGAGTTGACGACCTTCGGCATCCCAAATCCTCAAGGCTGCACCAGCTCCACCAGTAGCAATATCTCCATTTTCACTGAGAGTGATATTGTGTGTTCCGGCTTGATAAGTTTCAATTGGTCGATTGTTAATTAGCTTAGGCTCCATCGTCGATCTCCAGATTTTACCTTCTTTATTGACGATCGTAAAAGATTGATTATCTTGACTAAAGCCAATTGTTGCCTTGCTGTCAAAAATATTTGGTAAGATCGCTGCTATAGGCTGATTGGTCGGATCGTTAATATTTTTAATCAGCATTACTTGACCTCTTTCAGCACCTGTGACTAAATTATTACCATCACGGCTAAATCGTAAGCTTAAATTTGAATATTTCCAATCCTTTGAATAGATTGGATCTAGATTAGTCAAATCTTCACCTTTAATATGATTAATATCAATTTTCCAAAATTTGATATCATCACCGCTAGTTCCACTTGTTGATAGTAAGTATAAATCTGGATTGTTACCATAGGGATGATAGTTCCAATCAATACTGTCTAAACTACCTTGCTTAGTATTAAAGTGGTTGATCTCAACAATTTTATTATTCTCGATCTGTAGCAATCTAACTATGCCATTCGATCCACCAACAGCAATAATTTTTTGTCCACCTAACGGATGAATCCGAATTGTATTGAATTTGATTTGACCTTGATAGCTATTAAAATTATCTTTGAGTTGAGGTAATAAATCCCCCGAGCGGCGATACCACCAGCGGATGGTGCCGTCTTCGCCTGCGGTAATAAAATACTGAGAATCAGTCGGATCGAAGCGAACACTATTGATTCGTTCTTGATGCTTATCATTTACAGGCATAACTGCTGGAATCTTCCAGACCCGAATTGTACTGTCTTCTTGACCGCTAGTTGCTAATTGTTGAAAGTCATCATCAGAGTTTTTTGGCTTGAACCGCATACTTTCGATCGCACCCTGATGACCTTCAAATTCAGCGATTAATTTACTATCTTCTAGATTCCAAATCCGAATCGAACTCCCATTACTAACTGTAGGATCTTTTGCTGATGCGGTTGCGAGTAGTTTGCCGTCAGGACTAAATCTAACGGTTCTAACTTCACCTGTATGGGCATCAATTGTTTTGAGATATTCCCCAGCCTCATTCCATAGCCTCACACTACCATCATTGCTCCCTGTCGCTATTTCATAAACTGGACAATCTTTAGATACTGTCGAACAAAAGTAAATGCTATTGACGGCAGCCCGATGACCCACCAGTGTTTTGAGGCGATTACCATCTAAGTCCCAGATCTTGGCGGTGCCATCTTTCCCCGCAGTCCCGATTAAGTTTTTATTGCCATTTAAGTTAAGAGCTATCACTCCATTTTCATGAGCAGGATTGTCACTCATGTTCACTGCTGGGATTAATTTTTTATTCTCAACTTTCCATTTCTTGAGCTTTCCATCAGTCTTACCAGTACTGTAGATATACTGACGATCTTCAGTCAATCGGATATTTTGAACTCCACCATCATTATTATTAAGATCATTTGGCTGATGGGCTAGTATCTCATCCAGTTTTGCTACTGTTTGCTTCTGTGGCTGCCATTCCCATAGTCTAATTTTTCCATCGCTGCTAGCAGTAGCAAAAATATCATTGCACTCAGAGTTGACATGGGAAACACTATTGATTTTAATATCGGCTCCCAAATTAACTATGTCTCGCGGTTTGTTTCCCTTAGCATTTCGATCCCACACAGCTACTGTGCCATCACTTCCCGCAATAAATATCCGATCGTTTTGACAGAAGTTAATCGCATTAATTCCCTGCTGATAGGTGTTAATTTCGTCAATCTCTTGGACTCGATCGACCAACTTTTGAAGTGCTAACTTTGGTGTTGGGGTCGCATTATCTAGTGAACTCGACTGGATTTTTCCGAAACTATCAGCATTGACAATTGCTGCTTTGAGTGCATCCAGTGGCGCAAATTCATATTGTCCAATGATTTGACTGCTAGCTCGATCGAATTGATTAATTTGGTTTGAAATTCCTAAACTACGAACGACCCAAAATAGTGCCGATAGTAATATTGACCCAATTACAATTGATACTAATAAGATTTTTATAAATCTACTAGTTCTATTTTTACTCTTAGTTAGCTTCCACTCCGTCCGTTTGGCTTGACTAGCATCGATAAAAGTTGCACCTTCGATGCCGATTAATTGATTGTTTCGCCATTGAAATTCTTTCCAGGCAATTGCTTCATCTAGGGCATCACCTCTGAGTAGGAGGGCATCAGAGCGTCCGTGATCGAGCCAATCTGTCAAAGCTTTACTGTGGGGACAGACATTTGCCAACTCTCGATCGATCCAATCAAGATTGAATACTTGTGTATAAATCGGATTACAAATTTGCAATAACCCATCCCGTTCGACTACCAGTCCTGACAATCGCAGTTGCTGTTTCTCTGGGCTGTTATTAATACTCAGATCGGCACTATTAGTCAGGATTTGTCGATATTGTTCTAGTAGATAGAGCGATTTGCTGCTATTTCCCAACAGGCGATTGGCAATTGTTTTGAGGTGAACGGGATGATCTCGATCTTCCCAGTTGTTGATGATGTGCTGCTGGACAATTTCGGTGATCGAATCTTGAGGACATTCAATCACTAGCTGACAGACTTTTTGGGTGAGAAAAGGTTGTCCACCTGTCCAGTAGAGAATCTCGGTAATTGTTGTATAAGGATCGCTGACGATGCCAACCAAACCATGAATAAGTGGAGTCAAATCATCATTTAATTCAAATCCAGTTAGATCGATCGCTCGTCCGATATTAAACGGCGTAGATTGCTTATTATCAATCAAATCTATCGGTGCCGCTACTCCAATCAATACAAATGATAATCGCTGATATTTAGTGCTGGCAGCCCCACGTTCAGAGCAGCTTCTGATCAGTCTAAAAAAGTCATCAGTGTATGAATCTAAACTAATTACTAGGTCAATCTCATCGATAAAAATGACGATCCGGCGATCGATCTGTTCAAGTAAGACTAGATCGATAAATTTGGCAAGTCGATTGATTTCCGAAAGTTCAGTGCGATCGCTCCAAAAAGCCTCTAGCTCTGATTCTAAACCCAATTGACTGGCTAGCTCATAAGCGATCGAACTGTACCACTGCCGCTCACTCACCCCCGATACCCCAATCCCTGCTAAATCGATCTCGGCACAGACGACACCTTCCGCCTCCAATCGTTGAATTGTTCGCAATTTGAGGCTGGATTTCCCCATCTGGCGAGAGTTTAGAACATAGCAAAATTCGCCTGCTTGAAGATAACGTTCTAGATCTCGATCTGCCTGTCGCACTACATAAGTAGTCGCATCTGCTGGAAGGCTCCCGCCAATTTTGTAGGTTGTCATTTTGCCGATTGCCGATTCTCCATTGTCTGAGGGACAATAGTTATAAATATGGGTTTCACTCTTATATCTTCCTACTATTAGCGACGTAATAATATCGACTTCCCAAAGTCAATAACGACTTATTCACTCAGTGAGAAATTGGACACTAGTAGGTATTCTGGAAAATTATGGCTCGTCGATCATTGCAACTACGCTCAGATTGTGTGGAAGTTGCCAAAGCAGCATTAAAAAATAGTAGATACAAAAACCAGATTAGCTTGATGATTGAAGCTGAGTTAGCTCAAGCGACAGTGAGCAGTTTTTTCTGTGGCAAACCAGTCGAGCGAGCCAACTTTGTCAAGCTGTGTCAGTTACTCAAACTCGATCCGAGTGAAGTTGGGGAAGAACCCGCTCCAGCCCCAAAGTTAGATTCTGCTGCGATCTCATCTCCTGCAAAGTTTACGCGCACAGAGGAAGAGCTGTGGTGTCAAGAACTACTCAAACCCAATGCTGTCGTCAAGATTCAAGCTCCCTCTCAATTTGGGAAAACCACACTAATGCGGGAAATGCTCAAGCGAGCCGAGCAACAAGGACATCTGGTTCTATGCTTAGACTTGAGTGTAATCGAGCTATCGGGCTTTAAAGATCCTCAAACTTTTTTCCGGCGATTTATCTGTGAGATCATCAGTGAGATCGAGGAACAATATCATCCCGACTGTGTGATTTTACTAGAAAGATACGATCGTCCAGTAATCGCACTCACTCCTAGCGCAGCTTTCCTTAAGTACCTAGAACAGCTCCAACAAAAGATCGCCAAACCATTGACAATTGCGATCAATAAACTCGATCGATTATTGGATTTCCCTGAGATTGGAGATGAGTTTTTGTTTCAGTTGCGAAATATGCATGAGAAAAGCAAGAAGCCAGGCGCATGGCAAAATTTTCGCCTGTTACTAGCTTACTCTACGCCCAGAATCGAAGAATTTGTAACTGTCGTGGCAAATCGATCTCCCTTTAATGTCGGTAGTTTGATTCAGTTAGGGGAACTAAGCTCTAGCGAAATTGCAACATTAGCTGCTGAGAGAGGACTAGAGCTAGATTCCATCCAAATCGATACCCTGATGAGATCGATCGGCGGTATTCCCATTTTAGTCTTCCTAACACTCGATCGACTACGGAATCAGGGTGCTGATTTAGCAACCACCGCACCGATTTATCAGGATCACCTAGAAAGCCTAGAATTCTGGTTGCAGGATCGAGATTTGGACTTACTGATGCAGCAAATCGCCACAAGTTCTAGCGGCGTTGCCATCACTCGAAAGCAGCGGAGCCTTCTCCATCGCCAAGGCTTGATCAGCTCGACTAATAACCAGATCCAAGCTAGATGCGAACTCTATCGCCAGTTCTTTGCTCGGTAGCTAAAGTCGATAATTCAAATTTATCGACTTTAGAGACTTTAATTATCTCATAAGTCACCAGCTATAAAAGGTACTAATGTGTAGATGTTGCGAAAAACATTTACACATTTTTTATGAAACTGATTAATTCTATCCTCTCGACATTGATTGTTGCTCAAGGATTATGTTTGACGATCGATGTCAAAGCTGCTTCAAATTCAATCGTCAATGTCAGTCGTAATGAATCTACGTCACTAACTTACCAGAACAGGAATTTTAACAGTTAAGTTCTAATTAAATTAATCTGAAAATCAGGAGTAGGATGATGCGATTCTCATTAATTAGCAAAGCGATATTATTCATACTCTCTTTGAGCTTTTCTATCTTTGCAGGTACAACAGCGATTCAGGCGGCTTCACCCCACCCTTTCTACTGGGAAAAAATCGATGTCGATCTGCAACTAGTTGAATCGGGCGATTTACTAGTTACCGAGACTCAAAAGTACGTTTTTACAGCTCCATATACTAATCAGCGAACTCGATATATTCAGCTCGATCGAATAGACCAGATTAAAGATATCACAGTCACTGAAAATAATCTTCCAGTTGCTAATCTTCGCACATCAGAAGCAGATAAACGGCAATATATTAGCTGGGAACATCCCCAGATTACTAAGTTTCCTGAGAGCCACACATTTGTACTCAAATATCGAGTAGTTGGTGCTCTTGAAGTAGGAAACGATCGCACCCAGTTCAACTGGATGGCAATTTTTCCCGATCGCAAGGCTGTAGTTAATTCTGCTCGAATCAGGCTACAGGTGCCAGCTAAGTTATCAGAATTTACTAAGAATTTTAAGACTGATGGCGTAAATACAACCGTTAATAATATCAATCCAACTACGGTTGATTTTAGCTCGAAAGGATCGATGGAACCACAAACAAAACTTCAAATATTCGGTGAATTTCCGAGTACTGCTCTCAATCTACCATCGCAATCTTCTTCTGGCAATGCTTGGTGGAATTGGTTATGGCTACCATTCATGTGGATTTTCGGTCGTTTTCTCCCTGAAACGACTCATTCTAGTGGTGGCTATGGTGGCGGTGATGGCGATAGCGGTGGCGATGGTGGCGGTTGTAGCGGCTGCGGCGGCTGTGGCGGTGGTGATTAGAGCTATTTGGCAAACAAGCGAAAAAATCGTAATGAACCCAGCAAAAGCCGACTTATATCAGCGCATTTGTGATTTTGAATTAGATCAGCCTGGTGCTAGTTTTCCGTTTTCACACAAGCTAGCACGGGAATGTAACTGGACAATCAGCTACACCTTTAGAGCGATCCAAGAATATAAAAAGTTTGTATTTCTAGGGATGGTAGCCGATCATCATGTATCACCGCCAAAGTCGATCGATCTAGTTTGGCATCTACATCTAATTTACACCCATTCTTACTGGGATAAATTCTGTGGTGAAGTATTGAAGCAGCCTTTCCATCATTCGCCTAGCTTCGGTGGAAAGGGTGAGAAAACAAAATACGATCGACTATATCAACAAACCTTAGCAACTTATCAGATCTACTTTGGTAATCCTCCCGCAGATATTTGGTTTGAGACTTCAGCTCAATTACCACGCAAGGGTTATGGAATTATTACTAATTTCATTTATCATCTGAGGCAGGAAAAATAGCTGAATTCAGCTATTTAATTAAGAGCAGACTGAGATTAAATAATGTAGTAAATCCAATATTCAAATCAACTGCATAGTTTTTCAAACAAATCCCAATCAGACTGGATCCAGATCTAATCCCTATATCCATCACAACCACAAGGAAAACTTTTATGCAAGTAAGTTCTGCCGCAGCCACGACATCCAGCCGACTAGATCGCCAAACAGCATTATCACCAGCTACCCTCGCCAGAATGGAGGAAGTAAGTACCACAACCATTACTTATTGCCGGATAGCTCTAGATCGCAGTCGCTTTTTTACTCTCCTTAAGGATGGCAACCTTTCACCAGCAATGATGCAATATGCCTTCCTTCAGTATCACGCTTGGCGCGACAGGTTACATCAGTGGTTTGGACTGTGTATCGTCAAAGCTGGTAGTTGTACAGATCCAGATCAAAAATTAGCCATCATGTCTTTAGCCGATCATACTTTTACTGATTTGCAAGATGGACATAGTGAAATGTATCTAGAATTTCTGGGCGATCTCGGATTGAATCAGTCAGAAATTCAAGCATCTTCACGAAGTGCCGCAACAACCGCCTATGAACGTTCATTCTTTGATGAATTTGGGACTGGAACCGAGAATTTTTATGAGGCAATGGCTGCACTCAGCGGTCGAGAATTGTGCGTATCGATTCGCAATCAAATCATTTTAGTATTTTACTTCAAGCCACACAAGCTCAAACCGTCAACTTGGCTGACATTACATGCAGAATTAGAAGTCGATCATTTTCAAGATGCCATTCGACCCGGATTAATTCGCTATGCAGAAGATTCTGCCAAGATTGCCGAGCTAATGACAGCGATCGAGCGGAGTATCGATCGACATGTGCAATATTTTGACGATCTATTAGCAGAATATCAAGATCGTTCGGATGGTAATTAGGCGGATCAGATCTGCACTGCTGTCTCCACTCTATTGCCGTCGTTAGTATTCCACCGTCCCAAAATCATCAGTAATTCTACCCAGAGATAATGACGAAGATTCAATTTGAACTGTCAGCCAAACCATAAATAATCTATTCAACTCCCAGAACACCTTCAACAGAAGTATATGATCGTGTATAACATAGAGAAATTGTCATGAAGTCAGTAGCAGCCGATTTGAATAGACACATTCGTAATTTCGAGTTGGATTAGTCTTGAAATCTAGTTCACTCAGCATAATTGCTGTCGATCGACCCAATCTGATTACAGTACACTATATAGAATTCGAGTAAAAGCATATGGGAAACATCGTTGGCATCGATTTAGGTACTAGTAATTCTGTTGCAGCTTTCAAATTAGCAGATGTCGAAATAGTCACCGCCGCAGACAATACCGCACCAGATCGCAAATTGACTCGATCGATTGTCACGATTCAAGATGGGAAACTAGTTGTGGGCGAAGCCGCCTATCGTCAGCTTAATGCAGCACCTGAAAATACGATCTCTTCGATCAAACGGTTGATGGGTAGAGGTTTCAACGATGCAGTCGTCCAAAGTCAACTCCAACATTTTAGCTACAAAGTGACAGCATCCAGCCAGGGGACAGATAATAGTCTGGCTGTCTGGCTCGACAGCAAGGAATACGCACCTGAAGATATTTCCGCTGCTATTCTCCGTCAAGTATTAGACAATGCTGAAGCCTTCCAAGCTCAAACTGGACAAAATAGTCGAATCACTGGCGCGGTAATTACGATTCCAGCTTACTTTAATGACAAGCAGCGTCACGCGACGTTAACTGCCGCACAGCAGGCTAAATTAACCACAATTGAACTTTTGCCTGAACCAACTGCTGCGGCGATTTCCTACGGGTTTAAGCCTGACTCAGAGGATGTCAACACGATTTTGGTGTATGACTTTGGCGGTGGTACTTTTGATGCTTCGCTGATTACGACTGCGGGCAATCAATTTATCGAGCTGGGTAAAGCTGGAGATTTATGGTTGGGCGGTGATGATGTCGATAGTCGGCTGGTGAACCTGATTAAGCAAAAAGTCGCTGTAGCGGAAGGCTTGAGTGACATTGATGGATTAGTTGCCAAGATGCCCCACTATCAGCGGGTGCGGTTCTTGCAAGATCTGAAGCTAGCTGCCGAGCGTGCCAAAATCGATCTCAGTCAGGCGACATCCGCGCTGGTACAGCCTGCTACGCCCTTAATTGATGAATTGGGGATGGCGATTTCGATCGATGTCACAGTCACCAGAGCTGAGTTTGAGGCTCTGATTTTACCATTGATCGATCGAACCCTAGAAATCTGCCAGGATGCAATCAAGTACTCTGATTATCCCCAAGAAACGATCGATATTGTCCTACTAGTCGGCGGTTCAGCGCAGATTCCCCTGGTGCAAGCGCGAGTCAAGTCAGTGTTTGGAGCCGATCGAGTGGTGGTACACCCTCGTCCAATGTATGCTGTAGCTGAGGGTGCCGCAATTGTCGCCGCAGGATTGACTGAGAAAGTCAGCACCGTATCGCGCAATTACTGTATCGAACTCGAACACGATCCGCGCTTTATCTTGGTAAAACAGGGCGAAATCTTACCCCTGCTGAAAACTCATACCCTCCGCACTGTGGGTGATGGGCAAAGATTAATTCACTTTAAGTTCTTTAGTCCTGATGATGTTCGTACTCAGCGGGAAACTGCTGGACAGAACCAAAAATATGATGAGTTAATTGGGGAAATGTGGCTGGTATTAAACACAGCATATCCCAAAGATACTGAGGTATTATTAACGATCGAATTGGATGAGCAACACAGTTCAATTCAGATCACGGCAATCCTCAAAAACGATCCATCAGTGCGCGAAAGCTGCTCATTTTCACGGGGTGGCATCGATGAAAAGATCTCCCATCAAGTCGCCGAACAACTGCAAGAACTCAAGCAACTGGATCTGACTCCACATGGAGTCGCCGAAGCCAATCGCTTGGTGGGCGATATCATGAAATCCGTCAATCAAATTAAGGATGGCAATGTCGCGCAACGCCAAGACAGGTTAGAAGAAGCACAATCCAAGCTCAAAGAATTGGAAGTGTTTGCATCTAAAGATCTGACTACTGCCAGCTTCCTGCTCAGTGATTTCCAGCTAGTAATTGGACATTGCAGTCAGCATTTACACGAGCAACAAGCATCGATTATTGCGGAAATTATCGATCGACTACAGAGCATCTTGACTACCCAAAATCTAGCCGCAATTGAGTCCTGCCTGTCAGAGGGCAACCGCGAACGCGATAATCTACCCGATCTGATCAAAATGGTTCTATATTGTCGCATCGGCGTTTCCCGCGCTGAATTAATCGAACCAACTCACGCTCGCTCAATGCGGATTAAATTCGATCGATTATTAGTAGCAATGAAATATAAAGATCTCGCTGAGATCGATCTATTGATCGCAGAATTGCTACCGGATGTCAATACTTATGTCAACCAATCAACGACTACGGCTCAGATTAATACTGGCATCAAATAATCGATCCAATGAGCAATAAAATTACCTGCCCTGTTTGCGATCGATCTGAGATCGAAATAAATATCTGCCCCAACTGTCAAACAGATTTAACTCTGCTGCGAATGTTGGCAGAACTTCCACCACTGGAACCGATTGAGGCTGGCTTTCAGTTGCCCAAATGGTCAGTGATTACGATATTACTGGTCTTTATTTTATTAGGTTGGGGGCTATGGGTACTCTAATTGCGATCGTAATGCTCATTGCCTTTCGATTGCTGATCGTTTGGCAAGAAAATAAAAAAAACCAGATTAGAAATGATCGAGCAAGCAATGCTGGACAGTCAGTTGAACTAGATCGGATTCAAAGGAGAATTAAAGAAAAACAAGAGCAGCAAAAAGTTCAGCGGCAGCGACGGGAGAAAAAGCTAGAAGCTGAACGACTCAGCAAAGAGCAAGCCCAGGCGGAAGAACAAGAGCGAATTAGACAAGCCCAATTGTTAGCGCAGGAGACAAAATCAAAGATCGATGCTCCTACGGAGAGGCTTCGCCAACAATCAGCTACTACTAAACAAGAACAGGATCGAGAGCAGCAAGTTAATCTATTAATTAAACAAGCAAAATATGCAATATCACAGGATTCAGAAACTTACAATCCATTTGATACCGATCTACTTTTAGCTGCCATTGAATATTATCATCAATGTTATTTACTGATTAATAGAGAGAGCTATCTGCAATCGATCGATAGTCTGCAAATCGAAATCGATCGTCGGCAAGAATTTAAGTCCTTATTTCAGACAGCAACTAAGTATTTTCATGACAAATATTTTGAGAAAGCTCTAACTACTTTATTCCTAGCACAAACATTATATTCACCGCCACAACTAGTCAAAACAATTGCTGAGTGTGAAGCTTTAGCCAGAGATGAAAGAGTTTATCTAAAATCCTTAGATGAAGCTCAAAAGCTTAGTCATACAGGTAAATTTAATGATGCCTTAGATATTATTGTGCTAGCTGCTGCTAAATTCTCGCGCCAGGATGGTGCTGATTTGCAAGTTAAGTTAAATCGAGTAATTGCCGCAACTGGGCAATTAAGATCGGGTAACGAGCGGCAAAAGTCAGGAGATATTGCTGCTGCTAAATATCATTATTCAGCAGCTCTTCAGCTAATGCCTGAATGGAAAGAGCCGCAGCTACAACTAGCGATGATTGAAGCTCAAACTGGTGAGACTAGTGCTGCAATCAAGCGATTAGCCACGATCGATAATAGCCAGACTAAGTGCTTGGAAGGCTTGCTCTACAGCAAAAAAGGCAGGTATCAGCAAGCAAGAGAAATCTGGTCAAAACTCGATCGAAACTTGGTGCGAGAATACTGGCAGCTTATCTCAAATG
Source organism: Chamaesiphon sp. OTE_75_metabat_95 (assembly GCA_031387665.1). Lineage (GTDB taxonomy): Bacteria > Cyanobacteriota > Cyanobacteriia > Cyanobacteriales > Chamaesiphonaceae > Chamaesiphon. The sequence goes on from JANNDL010000132.1 coordinate 54,192, forward strand.
AAACAATCGAGCAATGTAACCTAATCCAACCCAAAATCAAGCAATTAGTCGATCGAGGTGAGCTAGAACAGGCGAGAACTATCAGTCTTGAATATATCAATCAGTTTGGTAGTGATTCATTGATTGAAACCAACCTCAACAATTGTATCTTACCAGGAATTGAAACTAAGATCTGGCAGACTGAAGACTGGTCAAAAATTGCGATCTTGGCTCATGAGAATTGGTTGCGTCAACCCAACATTAAATCGCTGCACAATTGGACAGTTGCTCTATATTACACTAGTCAGATTGATAGTGATCTTGAAAAACTAATTATCGCTTGGCCGACAGCAATCGCTAATATCAGCCTCGATCCAATCTTACAGGATATCCCGTGGCTAGGAGGAAAATCACCATCCATAGATGATTTAAGCGATCGATTGTGGCAAATGCTCGATCGACGAATTGAAGAAATTAAAGATTCAGACTTACCAAAATATCTCGATCTTCGAGATTGCTATCGTCGAGAATTTTGGGCAATGGAATTTGCCCAAGCACAGCCAGATACTAAAATGATGCTAGGTGAATTAATCATCCTCCCTGCTTGCTTTCAACGTTACTATCCCCAATTTCCATTGGGGGAAGAGCTGAAAGTGTGGAAGACTTTATACACAAAATGGGGCAAAGCAGTCGCAGCTTGTTTAGCCGGAGATCCGCAGCGGGCTGAAATTATTAAAGCTGATTTAGCAGTGGATTCTAGTTTGGAAGAATTTGCCAGTCAGTTTATCCTATACAAGCAGGGTTACTATTACCTTCAGCAGGAAGATTGGCGTAAAGCTATCTATCCACTCAACGATGCTAAAACAACGATTAGAAATAATGATCGATGGCATGATGAGATCGATCTGATTTGCACTAATCACCGCCTAAAAATCATTAATTTTGAAGAACATCTCGATTTCTCTCGGTTCTGGCACGATCTATTACCCAGCACCCAAAGTGAGGCTTATGTGGTCGAGTATCAAGCACTAAAAATTCAGTTAGATTGGTCTAATTCGTTAATTCCAGATTCAGAATCTCTAGCGAGAATCCAGGTTTTACTAGATTGTTATCCTCTCCACCCAATTGCTCAAGCAACTTTCACTCAAATCCATGACTATTGGCTCCAGAATGGTTAATTAAAATAATACTTATGCAGGATAAAATTGTCGAAAATCCCTATAAAATTCTCGCAGTTTCACCATTAGCTTCCAATGCTGAAATCACTAAAGCTTTTGGAGTCGCCATGAAACAGCGAAAATATCCACCAGATCTAATTGCTAAAGCCAGAAAAAGTCTGATGAATCCCGACGAGCGGATTATTGCTGACTACTTGAGTCCAGTAATTCCGCGTGTAAACCGCTTTCGGGTTGCCGATGGAAATAGTCAAGATTCAGTCGTATACCCAATCGAAGAACGCTTGACACCAGAGCAGATCAGTCGATTGATTCAGCTTGAAATTGATAAAATAGAACGCCAAGATCGGGCACAGGAGATCAATACAGAACTGGCAAACTTAATTTGGGATTGATAATTTATGTCAGATCGAGATCGTACTTCATCAGATAGTTTGATCATTAGCAAAGTCCAACAACAGCAAACGATCGATCAAATCGGCTGTTTACTCAAGGAACGGTTATCTCTTCAACAATCCCTAGCAGATCGAGCGGCGACTCACACCGCAAGTAATGAACAGCTATTTTTAGAGATCTTAGAAATATTTGATACCCTAGAATCTCTAATCGATTATCTCCAAAATAATCCCCAATTAACTGAAAAAGCGATCGAACGAATCCCCAAATCTCTCAACACTATTCAGAGTAAACTTCTCGCTACGCTTGCTAGAAGGCAGGTAGAGCGGGTGGAAATTACCGATCCTACTGATTTACAGTTTTGTCAGATTGTCGATACTCAGATTGACGCAGCGGTGACAGCACCGATTATTTCTAAAGTAGTCAGGCAAGGATTTACCATTGATGAACGGCTGCTTCGTCCAGTTGAGGTGATTGTCCAAAAGCCACCAGTTAGTAATTAGCCTAGATCTAAGGGTACCCATGAAGGGCACCCCTACAAGTTATCTGTAGGGGTACCCTCGGATCTACGCTTGTCAATAAAACTACTTCATTTGAGCTAATTTCCGCAGCACGGATTCATAACCAGCCATATTATTTTGAGACTGGAATAATTTTGCCGCGATTGTCAAATCTTGGGTGGCTGCTGGAGTAGCTTGCTGTTGAGCATGTAACAATCCTCGATTACTATAAGCAAGGGCGTGATTTGGTTGTAAGCTAATCGCTTTATTATAATCAGCCATCGCCAGCGAATAATTTTGGAGTTGAACTTGAACCAATCCTCGGTTAAAGTATGCTTCAGCATTACCTGGCTCGATGGCAATAGCTCGATCGTAGTCTGATATCGCCTTATCATATTCGCGGGATGAATAGAATATAATTCCCCGATTGAGATAAGCTGCTACATAGCTAGGTTTGAGCCGAATTGCGCTAGTATAGTCAGCAATTGCAGCCTGACGATTGCCTGCCATATAGTTGGTGATGCCGCGATTATTGTAAGCTTCTACTAGCTTCGGATTGAGTCCGATCGCGATCGTATAATCAGCGATAGCATTGGTACGATCTCCAGTTTCTGCAAAAATAACTGCCCGATTGAAATAAGCAGTTGCTTCTTTAGGATTGAGGCTAACAATTTTGTTGTAGTCTCTAATCGCACCAACTCGATCGCCGACTTCTTTTTTAGCGATTGCTCGATTAAAATAGGCGTTGTATAAGTTTGGTTTGAGGGCAATAGCTCGATCGTAATCAGCAATTGCGGCTTGATAATTACCCGCTGCTCCTTTAGCTTTACCTCTACCATAATAGGCATTAGCGTAGGTTGGGTTGCTCTTGAGCACTGTATTCTGATCGGCAATTGCCCCTTGCTTGTCGCCCAGATCGAGTTTTGCCAAACCCCGATTGTAATAAGCATCTAAGCTTTTTGGCTGAAGCTTAATTGCCTTGTTGTAACTAGCAATTGCCCCTTGCTTATCTCCAGTTTGGGCGAGGATCATCCCTTTACCGATCGACAATTGTGGATCGTTGGGCTGCAAATTGCCTGCGGCTTGCATGTCAGCCATTGCCCCCAGGCGATCTCCAGTACTGAGCCGTGCAAAGCCACGATTGGCATAGGCGGGGAAAAACTTGGGATTAATCGTAATTGCCCGCGTGTAGTCAGCAATCGCGCCCAACTTGTCACCCATTACACCTTTGACGATGCCACGGTTGTTGTAGGCATCGATAAAGTCAGGCTGTAGCGCAATTGCTCGATCAAAATAAGCAACAGCACCTGTTCTGTCCTGATTGCGATAGCGACGCATCGCCTCCCTGAAATAATCTTGAGCTGATTGCGGTGCTTTAACAATGCCTTTCGCCAACTGGAGCGGATTTGGGCTGGTGACGATCTGTCGATCTAGACCGAGATCGGACTGATAATCGATTGCCAAGGCTCCTTCTGTGTGCAGCGTTGAGATCACTGACAACAAAAAGGTGAAAATCAGAATCGGAATTTCATACATCCACGATCTGTAAGTAAGTTTCTTCTGATTGGAAATTTTCATTATTAAAATTGCGTAGCTAAGTAAATCAGGGGTAGAAGCAGGTTTTTTCAGGATAAATTGATACTAGGTAAACTACCCTATTGGAAGACTGTAGCACATCTTGGTATTTTCACCGATTCGATCGATCGCTAGTCGATCGATCGAATCGGTGAAAAGATGGCACCTTAAGAATCGAAAGACCAACTACCAGGACATTTTGCTGATTATTACAAAATTAAGTAGATATTTTTACCCAGTACAGGCTTGAGATTTTGAACATTCAGGCAGGCTTGGTAAGAAACTTATCACAAATCGAGCGCGTCAACTAACCTAGAACTCGACTACTCCAGATTTTGTTAGCTCAAGTTTTCGTCCTCCTAGTCGATCGGGACTACCAACTCCAGATAAAATCTAATACATGCAACGAACCCACACATCTCATCGCTCCGATCACTGGGGATGGCTACTGATTTTGTCGTCGATGGTTTTTGGCGGTATTACTCCCATCCAGGTAGTGCCAGTCATCGCCCAGCAGCCAAGTGCTCAAAAATTCACACTTGATGCAGATATTCAAGAAGCAAACTCCAAAACTGAAGTGGCTACGGCTAGGGGCAATGTTAAGTTCACCTATCCTAGTCGGAAGATTCAAGGTAAAGCGGATCTTGGTCAATATTATATCAAGCAAAAACGAATTGTGCTAACGGGGAATGTGTTGATTAATCAGAACGGCAATACACTTGAAGGCGAAAGCATAACTTATCTAATTGAAGAAGGTAAATTTATCGCCAATCCCAAAGCCAAAAAGCAAGTTCGTAGTAACTATCTCGTACCCGAACAGGAAGGTAAAGGGCTAACTATCCTCTCCAATACCCAGGAAGCCAACACCAAAACCGAAATAATCATCGCACGGGGAAGTGTAAAACTCAGCTACCCAGATCGCAAGCTTCAAGCGCGAGCAAATACGGCTGAATACAATATCAAAGCCAAGCAGGTTGTCTTGTCAGGAAATGTGCTCGTTGTCAGCAATGGCAGTAGCTTACAAGGAGACACCATTACTTACCTCATCGAAGAAGGTCGGTTTGTCGCCCGACAAAAACCAGGCATCCCTGTTCAGTCAATCTATATTGTTCCCGATGAGAAAACTGATAAGTAGTGGGGAGCGGGGAGATGGGGAGATGGGGAGAAAGAAGCATTCTAAGTTCTACGCCTATACTCCCGCGCCCCCACACCCCCACGCCCCTAAGCCCCACACTCCCACACATCCCCACCCCGTGCCGTGAAAATCGTTCTCGAAAACATCCATAAATCCTACGGCAAGCGCAATATCGTCAATAGCGTTAGTCTTTCAGTGTCCCAGGGTGAAATCGTGGGATTACTCGGCCCCAATGGTGCAGGTAAAACTACCACATTTTATATCGCTACTGGACTGGAGAAGCCCAACCAAGGCAAAGTTTGGCTGGATGATGAAGATATTACTAGTTTGTCGATTCATCAGCGGGCACGGCGGGGAATTGGCTATCTGGCACAGGAGGCGAGTATCTTTCGGAGTCTGACTGTACTGGATAATTTGCTGCTGGTAATGGAGCAAACACATGTACCGCGTAAGCTCTGGGATCGGAAGCTGACGGAATTGATTAGTGAATTTAGTCTCGAAAAGGTCGTAAATACTTTGGGTAATCAAGTTTCCGGCGGCGAAAGGCGACGAACGGAGATCGCCCGCTCTCTAGCGGCGGGAATTGATGGGCCAAAGTTTCTATTTCTAGACGAGCCGTTTGCTGGGGTAGATCCGATTGCCGTGGCGGAGATTCAAAAGATTATTGCTAAATTACGCGATCGAAATATGGGTATCCTGATTACCGATCATAACGTCAGGGAGACACTTGCTGTGACCGATCGAGCATACATCATGCGCGAGGGTCAGGTACTAGCTTCCGGCAGCACCGAAGAGATGTATAGCAATCCCTTGGTGCGACAATATTATTTGGGTAGTAATTTTCAGTTTTAGCGAATGGCGAATCAAAAAAGTTTAACGCGAAGATTCCTCCCAGGAATTTCGGTGATGGATCGGTATATCTTTCTCCAATTACTGATGCCGTTTCTATTTGGAGTGGGGGCATTTTCATCGATCGTATTGGCAATTGGGAGTCTATTCGATCTCGTTCGGCAGGTTGCCGAAGCTGGACTACCGATTACCGTCGCGCTGGAAGTAATGGCTCTGAAAATGCCGCTGTATATCGGTTACTCTTTTCCGATGTCGATTCTATTAGCCGGGATGATGACCTACGGTCAATTTTCGGCATCGAGTGAGATCATTGCCTTTCGCAGTTGTGGGATTAGCATTTATCGATTGATGATTCCGGCATTAGTCCTGAGTATAATTGTGACTGGAGTTACCTTCTTTTTTAATGAATTGCTTGTCCCAGTTGCCAATCAACGGGCAACAATGACAATGACATCAGCATTAAAACAGGACAAACCTAAATTCAAAAAAGATAACATTACTTATTCTGAGTATAAAGAAGTTGAAAGAGACGGTAGGAAAGAACAAGTTCTAGTCCGACTGTTTTATGCTGAGAAATTTGATGGTAAAACAATGACTGGGCTAACTATCCTCGACAGATCTCAACAGGATAAAAGCTTGAGCCAAATTTTAAATGCTCAGTCTGCCGTCTGGAATAGTGAGAACAATACTTGGGATTTTTCTAATGGAACTATCTATCTAATTGCCCCTGATGCCTCCTATCGCAACATCGTAACTTTCCAACGGCAACAGTTACAATTACCCAAGTCACCCTTTGACCTAGCCGCACCAGATCAGAATCCTGACGATATGAGCATCGTTCAACTAATGGATTATGCCGAAGCAATTAGGCTTGGTGGAGATCAGAAGAAAATCCTGGCGATAGCCGTCAAAATTCAAAGCAAATTAGCATTTCCTTTCGTTTGTATCGTTTTTGGTCTAATCGGTTCAGCAATGGGCATTCGTCCCCAACGCAGTGGCAAAGCGACTAATTTTGGTGTGAGTGTATTGATGATTTTTGGCTATTACTTTCTGATGTTTGTTTGCCAAGCATTGGGACAGGCGGAGATTGTATCGCCATTTTTAGCCGGATGGCTACCGACTTTTATCGGTTTAGCAACTGGTGGCTGGCTAGTTTTACAAGCGGCTAAATAATCTAAGTTATTATTCCCTAAAATGCCTACGACTGGAAGTCGTGGCTCATGATGCAAAGTCCGCCTTCTTGAAAAGGTGCTCCACTTGCGGCATTTTATGCTCCTGGGGGAGCGAGCGGGGGTTCCCCCCGAAGAAGAGCTTCCAACCATTCTTGCGATCGAAAATACGAGAACAATTTCCATAATGAGAATTGCTGCCTATTATTATTTTTGATTGACACCCATGAACAAATCATCATAGAATGGTAATTTGTCAACAGTTGGAACCGCTAGGTGACTGCAAAAATTTCTAACACATGCCAACTATCCAACAGCTAATTCGCAAAGCTCGCGAAGACTACAAAGTCAAAACTAAGTCACCTGCACTGAAGGAATGTCCTCAGCGTCGTGGTGTGTGTACTCGTGTCTACACGACTACACCAAAAAAACCAAACTCAGCTCTACGCAAAGTAGCGCGGGTAAGGCTAACTTCTGGATTTGAAGTCACAGCGTACATTCCTGGGATCGGTCACAACCTCCAAGAACACTCTGTGGTAATGATTCGGGGCGGTCGGGTAAAAGATTTACCTGGAGTCCGGTATCACATCATTCGCGGTACTCTAGATACTGCTGGTGTCAAAGGTCGCGAACAAGGTCGCTCCAAATATGGAACCAAACGTCCTAAGAAAGCTGCCAAGTAAGTCTGACTATATTGCGATCTGCTCAAAGTGCATCAAATATATTTGTCAGTTTACATAAAAACCATACCCAGTCACGTCGCAAACACTCCCATGCTGAGGGTGTCTGCCTATGGTTGTGTTTAAATATCGCCAGATATTTATGCCAGTTTTAGACAATTGCTAAGGTCGAGGTAAATTGGTAGTCTCTAGTCTCGTTGCGATCGGTAATTCATACCATCACTGAAGATTTCTATATTAATCCTCTATTAAAGCAAGTAAAGTCAGGGAAGTAGTGGAAAGTGAAAAGTTGAAAGTTGAAAGTTACCTACAAATAACTAAAAGCTAGAAACTAACAACTAACAACTAACAACTGACACATCACCAATTCAAACTTCGAGTTATGTCACGTAGAACGACAGTTCCCAAAAGACCAGTTCCGCCAGATGCTGTTTACAATAGCCGTCTGGTCAATATGATGGTGCGCCGCATTATGCGGAGCGGTAAAAAATCAGTTGCTTATCGGATCATTTATGATGCGATGAAAACAATTGAAGAGCGCACAGGTACCGATCCGCTCGAAACCTTTGAAAAAGCAGTTAAAAACACTACTCCCCTCGTGGAAGTCAAAGGTCGTCGAGTCGGTGGTGCTACATACCAAGTACCAATGGAAGTGAAAGCCGATCGCGGTACAGCACTAGCCATGCGCTGGTTGATCAACTATTCTCGCTCTCGCGCTGGCAAATCGATGTCAGGTAAATTGGCTAACGAGCTGATGGATGCAGCGAACGAGACTGGTAGTGCGATTCGTAAGCGCGAAGAAACTCACCGGATGGCGGAAGCAAACAAAGCGTTTGCTCACTACCGTTACTAGAGCTTTGATTACGATTCAACTCAATCTGGGGGCACTTCATCCGCAAGTGCCCAAAAACAGATACAATCTTAATAAAGATTAACTAGTTTAAGGCAACAGACAACTAAGGAGGTTATTGTGCCACGTACCGTCCCGTTTGAGAAAGTGCGCAACATCGGGATTGCAGCCCACATTGATGCGGGTAAAACAACCACCACCGAGAGAATTTTATATTATTCTGGGGTTGTCCACAAAATCGGTGAGGTTCATGAAGGAACTGCTACCACCGACTGGATGGTGCAAGAACAAGAGCGTGGAATCACCATCACCGCCGCCGCAATCAGCACGACTTGGAAAGATCACAAGATCAACATTATCGATACACCTGGACACGTAGACTTCACGATCGAAGTCGAACGTTCCATGCGGGTACTCGATGGTGTAATCGCTGTATTCTGCTCCGTTGGCGGTGTTCAGCCTCAATCGGAGACGGTATGGAGACAAGCCGATCGCTACAAAGTACCTCGGATCGTCTTTGTGAATAAGATGGATCGGACAGGTGCGAACTTCTTCAAGGTTTACGAACAGATTCTCGATCGGATGCGTGTCAATGCTGTACCGATTCAGATTCCGATCGGTGCTGAAGGAGACTTTGCTGGTGTCATCGATCTCGTCACCATGCGAGCATTTTACGCCCTCGATGATATGGGTAAAGATGTCGAAGAACGAGACATTCCCACAGATCTCCAGGCTCAAGCAGATGAATTCCGCTTGAAACTATTGGAATCTGTAGCCGATACATCTGATGAATTGACCGAGAAATATCTCGAGGGTCAACCTATCAGTGAAGCTGAAGTCAAAGCAGCAATTCGTAAGGGTACGATTGCCGGAACAATGGTACCGATGTTCTGCGGTTCAGCCTTTAAGAATAAAGGTGTGCAGTCGTTACTCGATGCCGTAATTGACTATCTGCCTTGTCCAACTGAAGTACCTGCAATCAAAGGTAAATCAGTTGATGACGAGACTGTCGAAATCGAACGCCACGCGAATGATGATGAACCATTCGCAGCATTGGCATTCAAGATTATGGCGGATAAATATGGTCGCTTGACCTTTATTCGGGTCTACTCTGGAGTCGTCAAAACTGGTACCTACGTGATGAACCCAACCAAGGGCAAACGCGAACGGATTTCTCGGTTGATTATTCTCAAAGCAGACGATCGCCAAGAAGTAGATGAACTACGAGCTGGTGATTTGGGTGCGGTACTCGGACTCAAAGATACTTTTACTGGTGATACTTTGTGTGATGAAGATAATCAGGTAATTCTGGAATCACTCTTCATCCCCGAACCAGTGATTTCACTGGCAGTGGAACCAAAGACCAAACAGGACATGGAGAAACTCTCCAAGGCTCTGATTTCCCTGTCTCAGGAAGATCCGACCTTCCGCGTCCACACTGACCCTGAGACTAACCAGACCGTAATTGCGGGGATGGGTGAACTTCACCTAGAGATTCTGGTCGATCGGATGATGCGTGAATTTGGCGTAGAAGCAAATATCGGTGCGCCACAAGTAGCTTACCGCGAAACCATTCGTAAGAGTGTCAAGCAAGAAGGTAAGTACATCAAACAAAGTGGTGGTAACGGTAACTACGGTCACGTTGTGATCGAGATTGCACCTAGCGATCCAGGTAGTGGCTTGGAGTTTGTCTCCAAAGTTGTCGGTGGTGCGATACCCAAACAGTACATCAACCCGATCGAGCAAGGTGTTAAAGAAACTTGTGAGTCTGGGATTTTGGCTGGGTATCCAGTCATCGACCTCAAAGTCACCCTGGTTGATGGTTCCTACCATGACGTTGACTCCAATGAAATGGCTTTCAAAATTGCGGCATCGATCGCCATGAAGGAAGCCGTCATGAAAGCTCAACCAACATTGCTCGAACCAGTAATGAAGGTTGAAGTCGAAGTTCCCGATAACTTCCTCGGCAACGTCATCGGCGATCTCAACTCCCGTCGCGGCCAGATCGAAGGTCAAGAAGCGGCTGCAAACATCTCTAAAGTCGCGGCTAAAGTGCCTTTAGGCGAAATGTTTGGTTATGCAACCAACATCCGCTCCAACACCCAAGGTCGAGGCATCTTCTCAATGGAATTTAGCCATTATGATGAAGTGCCACGTAACGTTGCTGAAGCGATCGTTACCAAGAACAGAGGGAAATAGATAGTTTCGATTTGTTGTTAGTTAGTAACTTATTGAAAAATAACAACTAACTAACAACGATCGCCCACTATCCAGTTAAAATCAAAAAGAGGAATACAGGAAATTATTCATGGCACGCGCTAAGTTTGAAAGAAATAAGCCCCACGTTAACATCGGTACAGTCGGTCACGTTGACCACGGTAAAACTACCCTGACCGCAGCAATCACC
>JANNDL010000218.1:0-9403 GCA_031387665.1 Chamaesiphon sp. OTE_75_metabat_95
CGACCGGATTTCGTTAGAGATGATCTATCGTGGTCTTTATCATTTCTATGTTGCTCATCATAAAGGTTTAGCTACCGATCCGATTAAATATTTTGCAGCTCCTGAGAATAGAGATCTGGGTATTATTAAATCTATTCGCAAGCCATTCAAGAAATTGATTATTGACCCCTTCCCAGATCGACTCACCAGGGAAGGGTCATTCTTCTTTGAGCCGTCCGCTCAACCCTGCTTGACAACTGCACTTGCGCCTTAACTTGTCACCAATCGGGTTCCCCGACCAACAGAACTAAAGTCCGCTCCAGTAAAGCCGCCTTGAAAGGCGGGGTTTTTACCCCGCTTTCTGATAAACTAGCTGTCGTTGATGCACAGGGGAATTGGCTGTAAGAGTAATTGTACTACACCCAAGGTGCTTTCACCCGCATGAGTCTCAGCAAGCCCTCAGATGGCTCTGGCGAAGTGTCTAGTCGTTGATATCGACTAGCGAATATCTACCATCCACTTCAAAATACCTAAAATACGATCGATTGGATTGAGCGGATATTCAGTAACATCGATCGTCAAAACTGTTCCGGTAAGCTTGAGAAACTGCCACATGGTTCCGGTTGTGACACAACCATAGATAGTTTGCACATCCTTTCCTGCTGCTAAATTAAACTTTTGTGCGGCAATCATTTCAGCCGCACATTGTCCCCAACCGACATTTAGCTCGCCCTTTTTGGCTTCAATGATAATAATTGCTGGAGCTTCAATATTTACTTCTGAGGTCGATCTAGTGAGGAGAAAATCACAGACTCCATTCAGCCCTGACTCCGGATCGACGCTAAAGTCTGCGCCTGAGAAAAAGCTGACTTGACGATCTAGTAGTTCTCGAAATTCAAACAGTAATGGAGCAATAATTAGTTCCGATCGCACCTTCTCTGTCCCCAATGTAACTGCTAGTGGTGCAGACTTTGCCAGTAACGTAGTCAGCCACTCGCCTGGAGTAAGTGTTGGCAGATAGCTAAAAAATGGCTCAGTCACAACTTCAATCTGGAACTGCCGCTTAACTTGAGCAATTGTAAAATTACTGTATGGCATAAATATTTACCTGCCGATGAATTCCTGCTCTTTTCATTCAAGTTTAGCGTGAACATCCTTCGCTGGTTGACAAAGCAAATATTGCATTGCGACAGCGATTACGCGATCTGGGGCTAGATCTAGATGAGTAAAATACCCGATCGATCGAGACCTCTGTGATGTTTATTTCACCACCCCTTGAAATCTGACAAATCCATAAGCACCAGCGTCTCGATCTGTAGCGAGTGTACCTGTTGCCTTGGGTCGATTGCCTAGATTGACGACTACAGCTCCATTATCATTGGGTAGGGCTACTCCAGTGGCGTTTTTGCCGCAGCTAATGTTTGGATAGATGGTACTCGGTTCGGTTCCTGGCGGGAAGTATTGAGCAAAATCGCCATCAGCAGCATTTGTATAGTAATCTAAGCTATTGCCAAGCTGGACGGCGATACCGCGAGGAATACCAGTAGGATTGGCGATCGCATTGGTAAAAGCATCTGGACTAAAGGTGATATTGGCGGGGACTCGATCGCAAAACAGGACGCTACTTGCGTTACTAGTCCCAGCAGAAAGAAAATAAATGGTGTATTCGATCGAGTCAGTGGGGATAATCTTGCCACCATTAGCACCACCAATCATGAATGGAAAGCCATTGAACACAGGCCACTTATTCGTATCGGGCGGAGTCACAGCCGGATTATTGATGACATTATCATCATAAGGGTTACTATTTTCATCTTTATATATTGCCAAGTCGTCACCATTACGAGTTGCTGTCGAGTTATTGATCTGGGTAATTCGTTTTACTAGGAGCAGATTAGGGGTACTAGTAAAACCAAAATTTCGATCTGTCACAGGTAATCCGGCAACTGTGGCTGTGAGATTATTTGGCGTAATCAGTAGTCTCCCAGTTGGAATCTGTGGATCTGCTGTATCAACTTGAATTTTGTAAGTACCATTAGGAATATCAAGGAAAGTATATTTACCATTAGCATCGGTATCAACAAATGTGACTAGCTCTCCTGTATCAACTTGATTATTAGTATTTAGGTCTTTGTATAAGGTTACTTTGATGCCAGCAGGTAATAGTGGCTCACCAGAATTTAAAATACTATTGAGATTGCTATCTTTGTAGAGGGTGCCGCTAATTGAGGAATTGTCAGTTTTAATTGTCACCCCAGGACTGGCAGCAGCAATGGACTTGCCTTCACCCAATGTTTGTCCAGTATAGGAAGAAGCGGCAACATTGGTAATGTTGGTTTCGTCAGGAACATTAGCATCGATCTTGACGCGAAACTTGACTGTGCTGGTGGATGCGGGGGATGGGCTGGCTACTGTTCCTTCATTTATCTCCAATCTACCGCCCGCAGTGGCTGTTGCGTTGGCACCAATCCGAAAAATGGCTTTTTTAGTAACACTAACACTATCAAAATCAGCCGCATCATCTCCAGTCGCATCAGTTTTGGCAACGCCATTAATGATTAAACTGCCTGGGACATAGGTTGTATTGGCAGGAATAGCGTCAGTTACTACATTGTCTTTTGCAGGGTCGCCGTTCCCATCAGCATCCCTGTTGTTAGTAACGACGATCGTGTATTCTAGGATATCTCCAGGTTCAATGTTGCCACCATTGAGATCGACAAAGGTTTTACCTAGATCGATGACAGGTACATATAAATCGATCGAGCTGGTAATAACTCCAGCCGCGTAAGTTTCACCGCCAGTACTTAGGGTAATTCTCGCACTAGTATCGTTATTTTTGAAAATTCCGGTGGCATTGTAAATATCGGCATCGTAACCCAGTTGATTTTTGTAATCAGGATTTTTTGAACCAGTAATGTTTGCACCCCCAGAACTAATCGTACTGTTAAAGATATTAGTGGTTGGGTTCACTGTGTCACCTAAAGCTTTCGCTGCACCAAATGTTGTTTGTGCAGTAGTCTTTGTTTGCACGTTGGCTGTATCTCCTGTATACCCACTCCCATCATCACCGTCATAGACAATCGCACCAATCTTGGCATTGACAGTCCCAGCAGGAGGCGTAATAAAACCACTAATATCTATAGCTGCTGTACCAGTGCCAGTTACGCCAAGATAGCCATCATAAACTGTGAGGTTGCGAGGTCGTTCGTTGCTACCGCTATAGACCACAACCAGCGACCAGCCACCCCAACGGTTATTTATACCGCTATCTGTCTGAATATTTCCAACGGTATAATCACCTGCACCGCCAGTTTTTACGTCATTGGTGACATCCACAAAGCCTTGATAAGAGTTGGCATAGTTAGTTCCAAGGCTTGATGGTAGGTCAGCATATAGATTTGCCGCTATCGCTGTCTTGGGTGCATAACCTCCTGTCGGCCCTTTAAACTGTACGGTACCACGACTAGCGTTGGTTGAAGATCCGCCCCAGTAGAGTCCAGCGAATAGCACAATGGCACCCGATGGCAAACTTAGCGTAGACTGACTGGAGTTGAAAGTAGAACTGTCGTCATCTACATCGACATAAGCAAGGTTGAAATCATTGTTTGGAAACGCACCTCCTGCTTTGGCTGAAGCACAGTTGGTAGCATTGGTACTGTTTGTCGAACCAGCACCACTACCAGTATTAGCATTGCTACCGATCGTTATTGTTCTACTAACAGGAACCCTGATATTTACAGCAGAAGTACCAGTACCCTCTGTATAACTAGCTATAGCGGGCGTAACAATATTGCCACTTGCCGCTGCACTCACCCTTAACTGAAATTCAACAAAGTTACTCTGTCCAGCAGTGAAACTGCCACCTGACGTACTAGTGGCTCCAGTCCCAAACCGGAAGTTAATATTGCTACCAGAGACTTCTGCGCCATCATCATTAGACGCATCAGTTAGTGTTGTGGTGCCGAACTTGAGAGAGCCTGGAACATAAGTCATCCCTGCGGGGACAACACTTTCTAGTTTTAGGTTATTGACCGAAGTAGCAGCATCATTGGTGATTGTAAAACGGTATCTGATAATATCGTTAGATACCGCATTGCCCCCATTCAAATCCAGTATATTTGATGAAACACGAAGGGGTGAACAAGTCGCAACGGTATTACTAACAAATTTAATCTCTCCCCGTGCATTAGTTTGGAATCGATATGGTCTGGGGGGAGTCGCAGTGAGATCCACAAAGGGAACAGCCGTGGCGGGGATGGCGGTCAGTAGTGCTGCGGCACTGGTCAGGAGTAGAGCTATCCCAGATCGATAACAAGTTCGATCGATCCGATGTTTACGATCTGGGCTGACAGGAGTAATGGACTTCATGGCGATTGTGACAGATAGGTAAATTCGATCGATCGAAACTAAAAAAAGTAATGATTACTGTTATTCATAGGGTGCCCACAGTGGAGCAATGAAACATCAGTTAAAGCTTAGAGAAACAATCACTTCACCACCCCTTGAAAGCGGACAAATCCATAAGCACCCGCATCTCGATCGTCTGCTAGTATCCCTGTTGCTTTAGATCGATTGCCTAGATTGACGACGACAGCACCATTGTCATTAGGCAGAGCTTGTCCAGTGGTGTTTTTGCCACAGCTAATGTTTGGATAGACGGTACTCGGCTCGATTCCTGGCGGAAAGTAGCGAGCAGGATCGCTATCGCCAGTATTGGTGTAGTAATTTAAGGCATCACCACTACGGACGAAAATCCCACGAGCAGCACCACTAGGATTGGCGGTAGTATTGGTAAAAGCATCTGGACTAAAAGTTACATTGGTGGGGACTCGATCGCAAAACAGGACATTATTGGCAGCACTATCACCAGCAGAGAGGAAATAAATTGTGTATTCAATTGTGTTGTTTGGTTTGACAAAGCCGCCATCGATCGCTCCAATCAAGAAGGTGCTGTCGGTACCGAGGTTATTA
The DNA here is from genome assembly GCA_031387665.1 of Chamaesiphon sp. OTE_75_metabat_95. Lineage (GTDB taxonomy): Bacteria > Cyanobacteriota > Cyanobacteriia > Cyanobacteriales > Chamaesiphonaceae > Chamaesiphon. The sequence goes on from JANNDL010000218.1 coordinate 4,951, forward strand.
GTCAGCGGCCATTTATTAGTAGTTGGGCGGGTATAGGGAGCAACTGGTGTGGTATTTTGATTATCGTCATAGGGATTATTCGGATCGTTTTCATAGCTGGCGAGAGAACTACCGTTTTGCTTAGTTAATAGACCATTAATTGCGGTGATCCGTTTGACCAAGAGTAGGTTGGGATTGCCAACGAGATCGATCGAGTAGTCCTCGACTTCGCCATCATTAGCACTGATTGTCGATCGTTCATCCACGTCCAGAGTCGCTGTATTATCGCTCAGAGCACTAGTCGTCAGTCGGAAGCGGGCATAAGTAGATCCGATCGTTGTACCACTCGGTACCGTCCAACTGAGGCTGGCTGTAGTCGCATTGTTAGCAACAGAGACAGTTTGAGATTCTCCTGCACCAAATTTGCCGTCTTTGTTGAAGTCGATCCAGGCGTGAAGGATGGCATCGCCACCGCTAGTATTGCGGACGGGGACGCTGAGATTGTAAGTACCAGCAGTTGGAGCTTTTAGGGCAGTTGTCAACGCATCTTCATCATTAGTTCCATTGGTATTATCGCCATTAGCACCAGAGCTAGGCTGACCCCCAAAAGGATCGGCATCGGGGGGAATACTACCTAGATATACTTTCGGGCTGGTAATAATTGCGTGAGGTGCAGTTCCGTAAGATATTGGCGCATCACCTGCATCAGATTTGCACAGGTAACTAGGCTGACTCTCAGCAACAAATCCCATGCGATCTGGATCGCTTTTGATTTGAACAACGACTTCGTTTGGACCAGTTTGCCAGTTTTGATTTAGAGTTAGGGCTGCTCTACCTGGTCCCTCAAATCCTCGAAATAAGTAGGGATTAACCGTAGAAGGCGGCAAAGGTTGAGGTAAAACAGTCGGATAGCTGTTCTTTTGAGACAGTCCATTGATAAAGATATCTGCAACTGAGTTGTCGCCAAAGAAATCCATCTTGATCTGAAAACTATTGACATCCACCGTGGGGCTGAGATTAAACTGGTAACGGAAGTAAATATCGACTCTGCCATCAGCAGTGTGATTGGCATTAGAGTAATGTGAAATCCACGCGGATTCACCAAAGGGGGTATTCAGCCACACTCCTGGTTTGATAGATTCAACGTTGTAGGCATCGATCCAGCCTGTAGTTGGAATCGGTCCAGAGGAGGTCAGGATCGGGGAGGAAACACCTCTGGCTGAATCCCAATAAGTATCGCGTCCAGTAGTAAGGAAACCAGTACTACCATTGTAGGCAGTGTTGAAGATACGTCGATCGGAACTACAGGTAATCGTGGGAGCATTGGGAGTGTTGACGATCGCAGTGACAGCAACAGATTGATTGAGACTGGCTTCTTGCTCTCCATTGATTGGCGGATTTGCAGCTTCATTTGGTGCAGTATCAAGATTGTCTACGGTATACAGGTCTTTGTTACCTACTGCATAAGGTTGATTTTGGGCATTGGCGGCGGTGTCGCCCATCGTGACGCTGACATTGCCGCTGGTGGCTGAGATCAGCACTGGCACGCGAATCCGAATCGTCGCACCAGCGCGAATCGAGCCGTTATTGGCTGTTGCTGTATTCCCTAGTAAAGTTCCGGTTGCGCCACCACCGGATGGGACAGTCGTATCCAATACTACTTCTGTTGCTGTCCCGCTACCATCGGCATCATAGCCGACGATTTTGATATCGCCTGATTTAGTACCCCCACTAATCGCCGATGGTGCATCGGGGATAAAAAATTGGGTGGGGTCATTGCCCACATTTGTGATTATAAAATCAAAGAAAGCTATTCCTCCAGTTACAGTCGAACCAGTAATGCCTCCCGCCGTCACCGTAATTCCCGCTACTTCGGCGACGATTGCGACAACTTCATTGGACTCTACGACTGTGGGCACAGTATTTGCAGGTGCGTCCTCATCTAGAAAGCTACCCACAGCAGTATTCCTAATCGTAATACCAGGTGCTGAGGGTAATGCCATCACCGCTGTGAGCAAACTTCCCAATCCCAGGGTTGAGATCGAACTCACCAGTACCAGTCTAGTCAGTAGATCCGATAATTTGGTGATTGCAGGAATTTGACGGCGGGGACGTGAGACTTTCATTGTGTTACTGATTCGACATTAAAAGAGAAAAGCGTGAATCTAAAGTTGAATTGATTAGGGATTAGTCAGGTTTGAGTTGATGCGTAGATCTAAATCCCCCTTGGAAAGCTACGGTGTATACACAAGTCCGCTGGGCTTCGTTTCGAGATCTGAATCCCCCTAAATCCCCCTTGGAAAGGGGGACTAAGATCCGGATCAGAGCTAGCTTTCCAAGGGGGTTGGGGGATTCGGATCTACGCATCAACTCAAACCGACTTGTGTATACACGGTAGCCTCCAAGGAGGGGATTTTCCCCGAACCACCCTAGATAGTTTCATGTACTAGAAAAAAATCTTTCAGTTCACTTCAGTGAACTTTGGCTATTAGCCCCAAATTTATTTGTTCGCGTAGCGTCTGCCTTCGCAGAGGGCGGTTGAAGACTAAGTACCAGGATTTTTGCATCTTCATTTTCTTTCACCCTGCCACACGCCCCACACCCCCATCTCTATAATGGACGATTCCAAATTCCACTCTGGCGAATTTATGCCGACTCAACTTCCGACGAACAGCGGTAGTTTAGTGCCGATTCCGCAACGGGATCTTACTACCGCGCTCGTGCCATTCGATCGACAAACTGGCTACGCGCTGATAAAATCACAGACACCAGAAGAGTTTCTGCCCGATATTGGGAGGTGGGTAACGGTAGGCGGATTTGCACTGCTGGGAATCTTTGGTGCGGCTGTGGGATTGAGTGCGGTGTTGAAATATAAAGTCACCGTTCAGGCTGCTGCGGCAATTCGCCCTGTGGGAGAGCTAGGGCAGGTACAATCAACGATCGAAGGTTCGGTATTGAACATCGCTGTGCGGGAAAATCAACTGGTAAAAGTGGGCGATCAGATCGCTACAATCCAAGATGCACGGCTAGAAAGTAAACTTCAGACTAAACGCAGCCAGTTAAATGGGGATATCCAAAAGGGTAAACAGCAAATTCTCGGCATTGATGCTCAGATAGTATCACTCGATCGACAGGGAGTGGCAGAGCAAGAGCAAAGTAGTCGATCGATTGCTGGCATCCAAGCCGAACTCAGTCGCGCCCAGCGGGACTATCACGACAAGAAAATCACCACCCAAGCAGAAGTCGCTGAAGCTCAAGCAAATCTCCAAACTGCCGAGAGAGAACGAGAAGCCGCCGAGATGGAGTTACAAGTAGCAAGGGCTAATCTCAACTCGATTCAACAGGGATATGATGCGGCTTTTGCTAAATCCAATCGCTACAAAAACTACTTTGGAGCGATTTCGACTAATCAATTAGAAGATGCTCTTGCCATCACCGCCCAACAAAAATATGCAATTATCGCCCAGCAAGCCACGATTCTCAAGCAGCAGCGGACTGTAGCTCGATTAGCCTCATCAGTCAGAGCCACCGCCGCCAGACTCCAGCGCAGTCAAGCCGCCCTCAATCCCAGTTCAGCCGAACTTGCGATCGTTCGTGAGAAAATCGCCCGCGAACAAGCCAATGGACGCGCCGCAATGCCCCGACTCCAGCAAGAGCGCGACAAATTGCTCCAACAGCGAGTTGAAATAGCCAACCAAATTGCCACCAGCGAGCAAGAACTGGCTCAAGTCTCGATCGAACTCAAACCCACCATCATCCTCGCCCCAATTGCTGGCACAGTTCAGGAACTAAATCTCCGAAACCAATATCAAGTCGTCCGTCCAGGCGATCGGGTGGCGCAGATCGTCCCTCAAAACGCTGCTTTAGAAATCAAAGCGATCGTTGCTCCTGGAGACATCGATAATGTCAAGGTTGGACAAGTTGTGCAGATGCGAGTATCTGCCTGTACCTACACCGATTTGGGTGTCCTAGCGGGGAAAGTTACCAGTGTAGCTGCTGATGCCAAGCAACTAGAACAGAATGGGGGCAATAATACCGCCAAACAGTCGCAATCAGCAGCGAATAGCACTTATGATGTGACAATCAAACCAGATACCCTGATGCTCAGTAATGGAGTGAATAAGTGTCAGATTCGATCGGGGATGGAGGGTAGAGCTGAGATTATCTCGAAGGAGGAAACCGTGCTGCAATTTGTGCTCAGAAAAGCGCGGCTGTTGGTAAATCTCTGAATTTCACCTATGGAACTCATTTGAGACAGCAATTCCAAATTCAAACTGATTCCGGCACCTTGTAGGGGCAGGTTCATGCTAGTAAGTCTGGATTTGCAACGATAAGTATAGCCGTCGCCAAGGCGGTTAGGACATCGATTGTAGGGGCGGGTTTATGCTAGAAATTTCGGCTGTACACTCATAACCTCAGAACAAAACCCGCCCGCAACCGCCAAGGCAATAAATAATCTATTGTAATATGTCCT
>JANNDL010000219.1:0-8058 GCA_031387665.1 Chamaesiphon sp. OTE_75_metabat_95
AGGACATATTACAATAGATTATTTATTGCCTTGGCGGTTGCGGGCGGGTTTTGTTCTGAGGTTATGAGTGTACAGCCGAAATTTCTAGCATAAACCCGCCCCTACAATCGATGTCCTAACCGCCTTGGCGACGGCTATACTATTGCGGTTCATAATGATTTAAGTTTACTGTGCATACCAAAATATTCAGTTTAGGATAAATTAGATACAAAAATATTTACATTATTTGACTAATATTCAAACTAAATTTACATTTTGCTGTTAAGCTTAGTGCTAAGAATCAAAATCTATACACAATTGGTATCTTCTCGATAAAACCGACATTTTACAGCTACAATTTCAATCCAATGTTAGAAATAAAATAATTAGCAAGTAGTACTTGTTTATTATCCACTTAAAAATTGGATCGAAAATCCACAATAACTTCAGAAGTAATCACGAGTCAGGGGCATCAAGAGTCGAGCTTTTCCATGAGTCAGTTTAATCAGCAATTCATTACATTAATAATCGATCGATATCGTCTAGAGCTTGAGGAAGATTGCCTCGACAGTATTGTGGCAACTTGGATTGGGCAGTACGATCGAACGTGGATTGTCAAAGCGATCGTTGAATCGCTTCATCGCGGACGCTACAAGATTAAATCTGTCGATAGTATTCTGAGTGGTTGGCAGCGAACTGGCAAGCCTTCTTATAATTTTCCCCCTGAATTCGAGCGCGAAATTCTTCAGGATTTGCCAGTCCTGAGCGATCCAGTAGAAACTCAAGCCCCATCAACATTGCTACAGCTAGAAGATCCCGATCCAGCGATCCAATTTCCAACATTGACCAGCGATCGGCTCAATCCAGAAGAGTCAGCACCGTTTCCACATCACGATCGAGCGACTCCGATCTTACAGCTACCAAGAGCAGAAGAGGGTAAAATATTCACGAGATCGGATATTGCTGGCGTTCGCCATAGCGGAGCGTTTACTCATACCGATCGCAGGCTCACACCAAAAGCAGAAGATAATCGTCTATCTAGCCCCACTTCATTAGCCCTGACAGGTTTTCATGGGGAAGATGATGTCAAACATCACATCAATTCTCATCCTAAGTTTCAGCTATTCCATACACTCAGAGCGATCGTCACGCCAAATAATGTTCCAGCAACTGAGCCGGATCGATCAGAATCGCCGTCTTATTCAACCGATCTTGCTTAGTTTTGGGGTTTTGACTGGGGGACTGGGGATAATTATTTAATTCACCATCCACTACTTGTACTGTTCGCGTAGCGTCTGCCTCAGCAGAGCGTAGCCGAAGTATCCACCATTCACCGATTTCTCAGTACTTGTAATAGGGTGAGAAAATAAGCAGGAATGGGTGCTTCAGCACTGATGAGTTCGCCTGTGATTGGATGAATGAGATCTAGGTGCCAAGCGTGGAGGGCTTGTCCTGGGAGCTTTACACCGATCGATCTACCAGTACCATAGACAGGATCGCCGACGATCGGATGACCCATTTTGGTGGTGTGGATCCGGATCTGGTGGGTTCTGCCAGTTTCGAGCTGAAATTTGAGCAGGCTGAAGCTGGGCAATCTTTCTTCGATTTGCCAATGGGTGATTGCATTTTTACCACCTTGGGCGATTGGTAATACCGTATTTTTTTGTCGATCGACTGGATGACGACCGACGGGAAGATCGATCGTGCCGCTATCGACCTTTGGCGTGCCGTAGACTACGCCTAAATACTCTCGCCGAGCAGTTTTAGCCTGAAGCTGCAATTGGAGGTGCTGATGGGCGAAATCGGTCTTAGCGACGACCATTGCGCCAGTGGTATCTTTGTCCAAACGATGGACGATGCCAGGACGCTGAACGCCGCCGATACTGGAGAGGGGGCAATGGGCGAGCAAGGCGTGAACGAGTGTGCCTGTATCGTGCCCAGCGGAAGGATGAACTACCATTCCAGCGGGTTTATTGACGACGATCAGATGTTCGTCTTCGTAGAGGATATCGAGGGGAATTGATTCAGGAATCAGATCGAGACTTGTTGGCAATGGTATGGAGACAGACAACCTGTCGCCGGATTTTAATCTATACTTCTTGTCAGTGCAAACTTGACTATGGATTTGAATTTGCCCTTGGGCGATCAATTTTTGCCAGCGAGAGCGGGAAAAGTCCGGCAATTGAGCGGCTAGCCACAGATCGAGCCGAGGTTCGGGATCCTCAGCGGGTGCAAAAATTAATTCTATCAATTGATTGTCAACGGGCAAATTGTTTATCTCAGCTACATTCACTAAATTCATCTAAACCTTTTCGTTATGAAAACTAAACTTCGGCACCGTCAGGGTACTGTGCGGATTGAGAACAAAGACGGGAGGTTTACCGTTCACGGTAGTGGCAGATGGTACAACCATTGGCGAGATCCCTACCATTTACTGTTGACGGTGCCCTGGAGAGGATTTGTGGCAATTGTCTCAGCAGCTTATCTGTTGCTGAATACATTATTCGCGCTGGCATATCTAGCTGGTGGCGATTGCTTAGAGGGCGCAAAGCCTGGAAGTTTTGAGGATGCTTTCTTTTTTAGCGTCCAGACTTTGGCATCGATCGGCTATGGCGCGATTCATCCTAAAACATTTTATGCCAATTCGATCGTCACCGTTGAGGCGATCGCTAGTCTGTTGCTGATTGCAGTGGTGACAGGACTGGCTTTCGCGAGATTTTCACGACCGATTGCCAGAGTACTATTCAGCCAGTTTAGCATTATTACCACTCACAATCGTCAGCCGACACTGATGTTTCGGGTTGCTAATGAACGACACAATTTTATCCTGGAAGCTACCGCCCAAATGTATCTGGTTTTGGATGAGGTGACGGCAGAAGGTGACTTTATTCGGCGGATTCACGAGCTGAAACTGCTGCGCCAACGTACTCCTAGCCTGATTTTGACTTGGACAATTATGCATTCGATCGATCCAGACAGTCCGCTGTATGGACTCACCGCCAGCGATCTTGCCCAGCGTCATGCCAATGTGAGTGTTTTAATCGGTGGCGTAGATGAAACAGTTGCCTATACAATCACCGCTCGACACGTTTATATTGCTGAAGAAATTTTGTTCGATCATCGGTTTGAGGATATTATCCACAATTCCGACAGCGGCGATCGATTCTTTGATTATGGCAGATTTCACAAAGTCCAACCTGTGGATTAGACTTTAGGCTTTAGAGATTGGGCTTTAGGTTATAATTTTTCATCAATTGCTCGATCGATCGCAGCCAGTAACTATCATAAAAATATTCAGGTACCTCAATAAGTGGATGTGTATGCAAATAATGAAACCATAATCCAGCACTTAATCCCAGTAATTGCCATCCGATAATCAATAGCATACTAATCGGCTTGCTCCACCCCCGAACTTTTAGATCCAAACTAACTAATAATCCTGCGGCACAGAGCACAATAGTATCAACGAAAAATTGTACCCAAGTCAGCAAAATGACTGACAGCAAACTTGCCGAGAGAATCAGAATCAATGCTCTTGTATCTGTCTTGAAAAAACGACCAAAAATAATTGCTACACTACGGCTGGGATAGGCAACAATTGCGCCGAGAATAGTAACCGAAAAAGCTCCTACTAGCCAAAGTTCACGATTGCTAGTCCAATCGTACAGCAACCAACCAAAAGTAGCATCAGTTAGAAATAGTAATGCTAATGAAGCCCAGGGCAATTTAGGTGTGGAATGCATGTGACGATCGAGCACAATAGATTCAAGCGTTGCAAGACATTTATCTAGTTTACATCAGCATCCACACAGGACGGAATGTTAGTAATTAGTATAAATCAAGGGCGGGTACAAGACCACGCCCCTACACAATTAACGTGTAGGGGCGTGGTCTTGCTTGCATTGAGCGTAGCCGAAATGCTTGCATTGAGCGTAGCCGAAATGTGCCCGCCCTTGTCGCAGTAATAGTAGCCATCTGCTACTTTTGTCTTTCAACTTGTTGGACAAAATTGAGCGCGTTTATTGCCTCTTTTTTGCTACCCTGTTCTTGATATAGTTTAGCCGCCATTTTGAAATCACTGATTGCACCTGGCTTATCTTTTAACTCCCGACGAGCCAGAGCGCGATTATAATAAGCTTCAGCCAAATCAGGTTTAAGTTTGATTGCTTGGGTGGAATCACTAATAGCTGCCTTAAATTCCTTGATCTTTTTCTGAACTAGTCCTCGGTTACTATAGGCAGAGGCGTAGTCAGGCTTGAGCTGGATTGTCTTATCATAGTCAGCGATCGCACCAATATTATCACCAAATCTGCGTCGAATATTGCCGCGATTGTAGTAGCTGAGGTAATAAGTTCGATCGAGCTGAATTGCTTTATTGTAGTCTTCCATCGCGCCTTTATGATCGTCTAGATCTGTTTTTGTCCAGGCTCTATTGTTGTAGGCGAGATGATAGTTAGGATTGGCTTTAATCGCGAGGGTATAATCTTCGATCGCACCCTTCTTGTCGGCAAATCTATACTTAGCTACGCCCCGATTGAGATAAATATCAGCTCGATCTGGCTTGACTTTAATGCCTTCAGAAAAACTAGCGATCGCGCCTGGTAGATCGCCCATTTCTTGAAGTATATTTCCGCGATCGAGATAAGCATCAACAGCTTGAGGATCGAGCTGAATTACTCGATCAAAATCACTCAGAGCACCCTTTCTATCCCCCATTTTTTCTCTAGAAATTGCTCTATTGAAATAGCTGGTAACATTTTTGGGATTTAATTTGATGACAGTGGTGTAGTCATCGATCGCAGCTTGTCTATTGCCAGACACATCATAGGTCACTGCCCGATTGTAGACAGCTTTCTCAAGACTAGGATTGAGTTCTATCGCTCTAGAAAATTCATAGATTGCGCCGTTGTAATCCTTGGCTTTGAATTTTTGGATGCCTGAGATTAACAGCTTATTAATTTGTTGCTGAGATTTTTGAGGCTGATTCTCACTAGTCTGTTTAGGTAAAGTCTCTGCGCCAATTGGCTGATGATTTCCAATTGCAGTTGCTAGTAATATCGTGAGCGAAGTAATAATTCTAACTGCGGTACCTGTTTTCATAATAAGAGGAGATAAATAAACTTTAGTCCTCAAATTATAACGTTACTCCAATGATTGGAGTTGAGAGTACTGATTGAAATAACGATTGGCAATTCCCCCAGTTACTAAGATTGTAGATATTGTATTTCCGGCCATTACCATCAACAGCATCACAATCTGATATCCAGCCGCATTTACAGGTTGAACGCTGTTGATTAATTCTCCCGATAAAAAACCAGGAATCGTGACTAAACCCGCTACCATTAAAGTATCGATCGTCGGTAATAATGCTGATTTGATCGCAATTTGACGGTAGGAATCGATCGCTTGCGCTGGAGTTGCCCCCAGACTCAGCCGCGTCTCGATTTCAGCTTGATGTCGATCGATCTCACCAATCAGTCGTTCACCCGCCGTCGCAGTATTATTGAGCAAATAGCCCAAGCTAATTCCCGCACAGGCTAACAAGTATTGGGGCTGATGCCAGCTAGTAGGCTTAATCACGATCAAAATTATGTAGCCAACTGCCACAATTAGCCCCGTGAAGATAGCTCCACCGACGATCGGGAGCAAACTCTTCATCCCATCGCCGATCCGGTTATTAGCGGCAATTGTCGTGGCGATCGCTAGCACCCCAATTCCCCCCACAGTCACCAGCGGATTGTCCAGTTGCCAGATTACCTGCAACCCAAATCCCATCACCAATAGCTGCAAGATTGATCGAGCAGCAGCCAGAGCCATCTGTCCACCGATGCCTAGTCGCTGCCATTGTAGTAATGCGATCGAGATGGCGATTAAGCCAAGTGCCCAAGCGAGATCGAGAAGTTCTATGGTGCGGATCATGGGGACTGGGAGACTGGGGGATGGGGGGACTGGGGGACTGGGGGACTGGGGGCGTGGGAGGTGTGCAGTGTACCTACGGTAGGCTTCGCCAACGGCTCCGCTCACTGAGCGAAGTCGTAAGCGCAAAGCGCAGGCTTCACCAACGCGTAGCGTCTGCCTTAGCAGAAGTGAACCCCCACTAGACCACTAAATTACTAAACCGCAGATTTGAACCAGCCGCGTTTCCAGAAGAAGAATACTAGACTACCGCCGATGGTGAACATCAAGGCTAGGCAAAATGGATAGCCCCAATACCAACTGAGTTCAGGCATATTTAGCGGAGACTTTTCGGTGTTGAAATTCATGCCGTAGATCCCAGCAATGAAGGTGAGTGGAATGAAAATGGATGAAATCACGGTGAGTATTTTCATTACTTCGTTCATCTTATTACTTACCACGGAAAGATAGACATCCATCAGTCCGGTTGCTAGTTCTCGATAGGTTTCGACCATATCCATCACTTGAATCGTATGATCGTAGCAGTCACGCATATAAACTTGAACTTCACTACTAATTAGGTGACTGCCATCCCGAATTAGGGAATTAATTGCATCTCGGAGCGGCCAGATTGCCCGTCGTAATATTAGCAGTTCGCGGCGAATTTTATGGATTTTTGCCAGGGTAGATCGATCGGGCTTGATCATCACCTCATCTTCCAGTTCTTCGATTAGTTCGCCATAGTATTCCAGCACCGGAAAAAAGCCATCGACGATCGCATCCAAGAGGCAATAAGCTAGATAATCAGCACCCTGCTTGCGAATAATGCCCCGATCGACTTCAATCCGTTGGCGGACACCATGAAAACAATCTTCTTCTGGCTCTTCTTGAATTGTCAGCAGATAATTTTTACCTAATACCAAACTGACTTGTTCTTTCATAAATCCAGTCCCATCTGGACTTAATACCACCATAATTGCAATGATTAATAGCTGATCTTGATAATGTTCAATCTTAGGACGTTGGGGCACGTTCACCACATCTTCAACTAGCAATCGATGCAGATTAAAAATCGGACTTAAAGCTGCCCAAGTAGCGGCATTTCCCAATCCCAGTACATCAATCCACGAGACAGTATGTGTCTCTAGATATTCATGAATCAACGCTGGATCTGATACAGAGATTCGAGTCGATCGATCTCGATCGTAATCAATCAGCACCAAATCTGCTGGCAGTGCATCGGCGTGAATATTTAGTTGACCTGGTGTCGTGCCAGGTCGATCGTAAAAATACCCTAATTGCGATTTCTCAGACGATCGATAGGTGCTGGGAAAGGAGTCTGGATTAGGCATAATGAAAGGGTGCGGTGTCTCGTAAGCGCAAAGCGCAGGCTACGCCAACGCGGTAGGGTCACGTTTGCTTGTGCAATAGCGTCTCTGGAAGAGAATCGGACTGACATATTATCTCACACCCACCGAAAAACTTAATTATCCACAGATTTTGGCAACTTATTAGGACATGGAAAACAGCTCCAATCTCTGGTGGACTTACGCTTTACTTTCAGCTTTTTTTGCAGCTTTAACTACCATCTTTGCCAAAATTGGGATCGAAAATGTCGATGCTAATTTAGCTACCGCATTCCGAACTGTAGTAGTTCTATTTATGGCTTGGGGCATCGTTTTAGCACAGGGAAATATCAGTCAGCTCTCGACTTTCCCTCCCCGCACGCTGATTTTTCTGGCACTGTCGGGGATTGCGACTGGGTGTTCGTGGATTTTTTACTTCCAAGCATTGCAACTGGGTAAAGCCGCTCAGGTAGCCTCGATCGATAAAGCCAGCGTCCTAGTTGTCATCTTATTTTCGGCTATCTTTCTCCATGAGCCACTCACCCTCAAAGTCATTCTGGGCGGTTTGCTGATTGTAATTGGCACTTTAGTCTTGGTCTTATGATATTTCGTCACATTAAGGTACAAAGATCCCCGATCCCTATCCCCCCATGAATAGTAGTTATTACCGAACCTGATGAGGAAAATAACTATTCCCAATCGCCAAATTTACTGTGTTAAGATTTAATGACACAGGAAGCAGGGGATGGAAGACAGCCATGTTTGAACGCTTTACAGAAAAAGCCATTAAAGTAATCATGCTGGCCCAGGAAGAAGCACGTCGCCTGGGGCACAATTT
>JANNDL010000227.1:0-21363 GCA_031387665.1 Chamaesiphon sp. OTE_75_metabat_95
AAACTCTTTCAAATCTCAATTTGTGTGCCCCTAACCCCCAATTCTGGGGGAGCTAGCTTTTAGAAAGTCCCCCAGAATTGGGGGATTTAGGGGCAGGTAAGCTAGAAACGAAGCCCAGCGGACTTGTGTATACACGGTAGCTTTCCAAGGGGGATTTAGGGGGATTTCTAGGGTTTTCGCTTTTTTCCAGACTTATGTATACACGGTAGCTCTCCGACAGGAAAATAGTTAATAGTTGAGTTATTAAGATCGATATTTAAACCACTGATCTTCGTTAATGAACTCAATCAATGAACAAAGGCGATCGATATACTATCCCACCAATAGTGATTCGGTTGGATAACTAATCTTACTTTGGGGCGAGTCACCCAAAACGGCAGCAATTAACAGCAAGATCCCTACCCGCCCAATATACATCGTACCGACTAATACTAGTTTGCTAGCAGCGGTTAGTCCGGCGGTAATTCCAGTTGAAAGTCCGACAGTGGCAAAAGCTGAAACTACTTCAAACAGGATGCGGATAAAATCTAATTGCGGATCGAAGAGCGAGATCATAATCGTCGCACACATGACTGTCATCAGCGATCCAAAAGTAACCGCAATAGCTTTGAGCAGCAGTGAATTGGCGATCTGGCGACGATAGATCACCACAGACTCTTTCCCTTGGAGAATAGCGTAAGTACAGCTTGCCAGCACTCTGAATGTCGTAGTCTTAATCCCGCCCGCAGTCCCGCCAGGACTACCGCCAACAAACATCAGCGCGATCGTTAAAAACGTCCCAGCGATTGTCATCTTAGACTCATCAATCGTATTGAAACCAGCCGTGCGAGCCGTAACTGCTTGAAACCAAGCGGCTAATAACTGGTCGGGGAGATTCAGCGATCCCAAGGTTGCAGGATTCCTAACTTCGATCGCCCAAAACGCGAAAGTACCTCCCAGCAGTAAAAATATTGTTGTCGTCACCGCTACTTGAAAATTGAGCGTTCGCACTGTCCTCATCTTTTGGCGGCGCACCCGCTCTCTCGCCATGAGATAAAGTTCTAAGATCACTTCATAGCCAATTCCGCCAAAGATAATTAATCCAGTAATTACGGCATTCACCAGCAGGGAATTTTGATATCCCACCAAATTATCGGAAAACAAGCCAAATCCAGCATTATTGAAAGCACTGACACTATGGAAGAGCGCGAACCAAAGACCTTTACTCCAACCTAAGTCGGGCACAAATACCAGCAGCAGTAAAAAAGCTCCCGTTAGTTCAAACAGCAGTGTCGTGGCAATAATCGATTTGAGAATCTGATTGCTCCCTTGAAGTGTGCGGCGATCTAATGCCTGCTGAATGGCAATTTTATCCTTGAGTCCAAATTTCAGCCCCAGCAACAGCAGTAGAAACGTTGTCACTGTCATGTAGCCCAAACCACCCACCTGAATCAGCAGCATAATGATCAACTGTCCAACCCGCGAAAAATAAGTGGCTGTATCGACAACGACATGTCCCGTGACACACACTGCCGAAGTAGAGGTAAACAGTGCCACAATCGGATCATTCCAATTCCCACTACTAGTCGAGAATGGCATCATCAGCAGCATGGTACCAGTCAAGATCACTGCAACAAAACCTAGACAAATACTTCGAGAAACTGTCATATTCAACTTATCCCATTAATATCACTCGATCGATCACATGAATTATCCCATTATCCGCCTCGATATCTGGAATAATTACGGTTGAATTTTTGACCTCGAAAGCATCTGCACAATTAATTGGAATTGGTGAACCTTCAAGTGATTCTACTGTACCGAGTCGGGCGAGATCGGCTTGGGTGAATTTTCCCGATACCACATGGAATTTGAGAATGCGGGCTAATTGGGGTGGATTTTGGACTAATGTTTGGACTGTTCCAGGTGGTAATGCGGCAAAGGCGGCATCGATTGGGGCAAATACTGTAAATGGCCCAGGTGATTTTAGAGCATCTACTAATCCTGCTGCTTGAACAGCCGCAACTAGGGTAGTAAAGTTGCCATTACCCACTGCGATATCTACGATGTCTGGCATATGATTGATCCTAAAACTAATTTTTTGAACGTATTTTTTTGAATGCCCAGTAGCCCAACAAACCCAGTAACCCAAACGCAACTAGCTTGGAAACTGGGGCTAAGTATCCTTCGATCGATCCATAGTTTTCCCCTAGCAAGAATCCTGCTCCAGTCAAGCCTAATGTCCAGATTAAGGTGCCGATCGATGAGTAAATGGTGAAAGTGGTAAAAGACATCTTATTCATCCCCGCAGGCAGGGAAATCAGCGTTCTAATTCCTGGCACCATCCGCCCAAAAAAGACGGCATTTTTGCCATGTTTATCAAACCAAGCATTCACTCTGTCGATATCTTTGGCAGAGACACCAATCCATTTGCCATACTTATCCGTCCAACCAGCTAATCTTTGATAATTAACTAATCTGCCCAGATAATACCAGGCATAAGTTCCCGCCATTGTCCCCACGGTACCAGCAAAAACAGCCAGCCCAAAGTTCATCTTGCCCTGAGCGACAGTAAATCCGGCGAGTGGCATAATCAGCTCAGACGGAATCGGTGGAAACAGATTTTCGGCAAACATCAGCAAGCCAATGCCCCAGTAGCCCAAGCCGCTCATTAGACTATTAATCCATCCCACCATATCCATATAGTTACTACCTAATTAGCATTACTCGATCGATGATAGCAGCTATAGTTTCTTTTCCCAAAATAAAGCTTTACCCATTTCAGGATTTAACTCATAGCCATTGAACCCGAACGATTTATATGCTTTTTGGGCGATATGATTGTGTTCCAAAACTTCTAGAGTAAGCTTGCAACATCCCAGATCGATCGCAATTTGTTCGGCAGCTTGGAGCATTAGTTTTGATAAACCTTGACCTCGATAAGGTACCGAAACAATCACGTCATGAATATTCATCAATGACTGACAAGCAAAGGTGGAAAATCCTTCTAAACAAGTAACTAAACCAGCAGGTTTATTATCAACAAAAGCGATAATAAGATGAGCAGTTTTGCGAATCGCTAATTCAGGAATTAAATTAGCTTTTGCATAGTCTGATAAACCTTTTCCCCCACCCATCGGATCGCTAGCATATTCATCCATTAATGCGATGATAGCATCAGCATGTTCGGGAACAGTTAAATCTGCTTCAATGATTGCGATCGATGACATAATAAATTATTTAACGATAATCTTGACTTTGAATATCACTCAACCGTGCTTCTGGACGTTTGAACCTGTCAATCTGAGATTCAAAGAATTGACGATTTGCCTGGAGATGTTTGGGGTTCTCATCATCGAGGGGATATAATAATGCAGCACGTAGAGCTTGAATTACTGCCGAAGTGACACAGTACATCGATCGCTGAAAACTTACGCCACATTGAATCAACATATCATCTTTGCCGCGACAGTGTTGCGAGTAATAATCGACCAAGTATTGCGGCAAGAAATGATACATATCATCCATTAATAGCGTCGGTGGAATTCCGGCACTACCGACTGGATTTACATCTGCATATAAAATGCCATAATGAAAGTTTTTTTGCTCGTCTGGCACTTGCTCTGCTTGGGCATTGTATGATTTTGTGCCGCGAAATGGAGCCGTGCGATAAAATACTGCTTCGACATAAGGTAAAGCCGCTTCATATAACCAAGTAAATCCAGCAGATTTAGGGATAATTTCAAACATTTCACCCTTAATATAAACATGGTGATAAATTGGTCTGCCAGCGATGGCAAAAATCCCGTTTACCAGGAAATTCATCGCATCAGGCACAGAGGCAATTTTACCCTCATCATAAAGATCGCTCATTTCAAAAAATACCGGAGCCATTACTTCCCAAAATAGTCCCAGGTTAGAGTAGTAAGACATCACCCGCACCTGTTCGATGAACATATCGGGGAAGAGTTTATAAGCACCCAACATCACCGGATTGCCCTTAAAATAGGCTTTGATGGCTCGATCGGCATTAGCTTTATATTCTGGGGTATCCAGGTAAGGATCGAACTGCCCACCCATGCCACGGTGCCAGTACATCGCCTGCATACAAGCTTCAGCAAACTCCATGTTAATGCGATCGTGTAGCAAGTGATGGAAGATTTTGGGCATTTTGATACTGCGCCCTTTTTCCATAAATTCGAGCAATTCAGGATGCGCCGAAGCTACACCTTTTTGCTGAATCCGTAAGTCTGCGGTATCGCCTGCATAGTGATTGGGTAAGTCTAAATAGGATTGAGGTAGAAAATATTTAAAAGCTGGCAGTGGATTGAGGAAAACTCGTTCGGCAATGTATAGCAAGTTGCGCCAGTAAAAGTCCATCGGTACAGCGTAGGCTTTATACAAACCGATGATCTGCATTAAGTTTTCGGGTGTATCGGGTAGCATCGCGCCACCCGCTTCAAGGCGATGAATCACATCGGCGAATTGATGGGTAGATGGCGGAAGTTTAGTGCTGGTTGTTGTTGTCATAGTTTTATGAGATTTAGGTAATATATTTAGATCGTAACTACTCAGGGGGGTAACGAGAGAATGCGGTTTTCAAGCAATTTCACGACATTATTTGGTACTAATTAGCCATTTTTTGCCTCAATAATGGCTCAAACCCATTGACTTCCTACCCCCCCTGAGTAGTTACTTTAGATCTGTAAATACTGGCGTGGAAAATCCCCTCTTGGGAGGCTACCGTGTATACACAAGTCGGTTTGAGTTGATGCGTAGATCTAAATCCCCCAACCCCCTTGGAAAGGGGGATAAGATCCGGATCTTATTCCCCCTTTTTAAGGGGGATTTAGGGGGATTTCTAGGGTTTCCGCTTCTATTCAAACTTGTGTATACACGGTAGCTTGGGAGGGGTGCCCGTAGGGCGGGGTGGGTAGATCTTCGCTTCTAATCTAATCCGCAACCCGCGCAACCCGCACAATTTTCTCATCAGGATGCAACATCGTCGCCACAATATTGTCAGTAGGTTTCAGAGATAATTACACCTGCCTACTTAGCGGATATCTACCCACCCCGCCCTACGGGCACCCCTGTCTTGAAAAGGTGCTCTACTTGGGGAAACCCCAAGACCGCACTTTTCGCTCCCAAGAGGGGATTTTCCACTTCAGCTATTTTGGTGGTGGGATGAGACATCATCGCGACAATATTGTCAGTAGTAATCTCGCTATGAGAAATCAAAATATTCGGTTGAATCCCCAGCAAAATAATTAATGCTGCCAGCACAATTGCCGGAATACGTTCATAACTAGCAACCTTTGGTAAATAAGTATGATTTTTTTCCAACTTCCCGAACAACACCCGATTGATAATAATGATGAAATAAACCGAAGTTAAACCTGTACTCGCCAAACAAATCAGCGTTGCGATTGGAAACTCACTATAACTACCTTGAAAAGATAAAAATTCACCGATGAATCCCACCATTCCAGGTATGCCCGCACTCGCCATCGTTGCTAAAATCAACATCACGCCGACGAAGGGTAAGCCACGTTGGGGGTTGAGTAAACCGTGAAGCTGTTTCAACTCCCGCGTACCTGTTTTAGCTTCGATAATTCCGACGAGATTGAATAACAAGGCGAGAATTAAACCGTGCGCCACCATTTGACAAACCGCGCCCAAAATACTCAATGACGTTCCGGCAGCGGTAGCAAGGAGAATATAACTTAGGTGAGCGACAGAACTGTAAGCGATCGTTTTCTTGATATCGGTTTGAGCGATCGCAATCAAACTGCCGTATACTGCGGTGATGACGGCGATAATTGTCAACCACGGCGCGACGATTACCCACGCATCGGGAAATAAACCTAAACCGAAGCGAATTAAACCATAGGCACCCAATTTCGAGACAATTCCACCCAGCAGCATTGAAACAGGTGTAGATGCTTCGATATAAGCGTCAGGAAGCCAGGTATGAAAGGGCACGAGTGGCATTTTGATGCCGAAACCCAGCAGAATCACACACAGGAATAATAGCTGGAGATTCACAGGTAAATGGGTTGCAGCTAGGGATTCATAATTGAAGTTACCAGTCTTGGCAAACCACGCCCAACTCAAGAAACCAGCGAGTAAAATTATCCCCGACAGAGCTTGATAAATCAGGAATTTTGTGGCGGCATAACCACGTTTTGCTCCACCCCAGATTGCGATTAATAGATAGAGCGGAATTAGCTCTAATTCGTAGAAGAGGAAGAATAGTAGTAAATTCTGGGCGAGAAAGGCTCCAGTAATTGCCGTACTGACTAATAACATCAGCGCGTAAAACAATCGCCCGCGCATTACTTCGGTATTAGTCGCAATCACTGCTAGTAAAATTAGCAGTGCATTGAGAATTACCAAGGGTAATGACAATCCATCCACACCCAATTGATAATCTAATCCTAATGGTTCAATCCAAGTAAACTTCTCGACAAATTGCAAGCCTGGATCTTGATAATTGAATGTGGCTGCGATCGCGATCGATATTCCTAATGTTAACCCAGAAATTGCCAATGCGATCGTCCGACTAGATCCAGGGATAATTCCAATTAATATTGCCCCCAGTAGCGGCAACCAAATTACAGCACTTAACAACATATTATAAAGTTCTCCTTAAAGGCATTAGAAATCTATGTTTTTATAACTAAAGAGATTGTAAAGATCTAGGTCATCCTTCTGACTTCTCAGAGAAGTCAAGAATGCTTTGAATTAAACTAATAAGCCTAGCAACAAACCGAATAGTACAATACCAGAAAACCCTAACAAAATATAAAGCTGAGATTGACCAGAAGTACTATATTTGAGAGCCTGTCCGCTAAATAGTGTTCCAATCCCTACAAAATTTACAAACCCATCAATCACATATCGATCGAACCAATTAATTACTCGCGCACTAGCAGCAACTACGAATACGATCGTCAATTGATAAAAACGTTGGACATATAAATCATTAGCAAAGAAATTTTGAACCGCTGGCAATGGTAGTTGAATCGGTTTCGGAATAGCATTGACTGAATAAATTAAGCCGCTACTAATAATACCCGAAAGGCTCGACCAAATTAATAAAGTCGCAAACATGCCATTTACTTCGCCCCAGATTGGAATCATCCCCAAATCTCGCAAGATAATTGGTAAATGACAAACGAAAATAGCTGTAGTAACTACTGGTAAAGTAATCAACCAAAAAGCTTCTACTGTCCGCTCTGTCATTGGTTGAACTTTGCCCAAGAAGATCCGACAAAATAATCTTGTCAAGCTAAAAGCCGTGAGAGTATTGACGATTAAGATTACGCCCACCAACCAAGGTTGTTCCGTCCACAAACCATCAACTAGTTGCAAAAATCCCCAAAATCCACCGAACGGAGGTAACGCAATAAAAGAGACAATCGCCACTAACAGCGAAAATGCTGTAAATGGACGGCGGGAGAACAAACCACCTAGTTGAGTCAAATCTTGGCTAACATTCGTCCATATAATTGCACCAATGCTCATATATAGCAATGCCATCCCAAAAGATTCATTGAACAAAATAAATCGAGCGGAATCTAAATTTTGTGTACCAACTGCAATAAATACTAAGCCGATATAAGCACTTAAAGAATAAGAAATCACCCGCTTAATATCAATCTGAGCAATCGATATTAACGAACAACAAATTGCCGTAGTTACGCCCAAAATCGTCAATGTATTCAATAACGCTGGTGACAAAGAAACCACTGGAGCAAGCTTGATCAAGACAAATGCCCCCGCGCCCACAACTACGGCATTCCGCAGTACCGTTGCTGGCAGCGGTGCTTCCATTGCTTCATCCAGCCATAGCTGGAAGGGAATCTGAGCACATTTACCCAGGGGACCAGCACTAAGCGATAGACCTAATAACAACGCCACTGAGGGGTCAAGCTGTGCTGTTTGTGCCCAGGTTGCCAGCTCGGTAAAATTCCAGGTTCCCGCCAGTGGATAAATCGCAAACACTCCCATCAGCAGGATAATATCACCCACCCGCTTTGTCCAAAAGGCATCCCGCGCACCAGTAATTACTAGAGGTTGAGCGTACCAAAAACCAACTAATAAATAAGTTGCCAGGGTCAGCAACTCCAGGAAGACATAACTAAAAAACAGTGAATTGGATAGTACCAATCCGCAGATTCCCGCGCCGAAGCAATTCATCAGGGAGAAGAACCTCGCCCAGCCCCAATCCATTTCCAGATAACCCACAGCATAAATCTGGGAAACTAGATTAATTGCGGTAACTACACTCACCGCAGTGAGGCTAATCGTCGAAATCTCGATCGGAAAATTGATATCTAGAGTGCTAGTATGCAGCCAACTGAAGCTAATTTCTTGTGCGGGTAAATCCCAGCCATCAACTACAGCAAACAGCGCGTGTAAAAAGGAAACTCCTGCAAAGAGGATATTGATATAACCTGCTGGTCTAGTTCCTAGTTGTCCAGACCAGCCCAGAGACCAAGGGCTGGCCAATATTACCCCAATCAATGGATAGCAGGGGATCAACCAGATGGTTTGTAGGACTATTGAGTGCATGGATTTGAATCTATAATTTGATAATCTTAGATTGGCGTTTGCTCCATACACCAGCCTAATCTAAACCCGCAAAAAAAGATAGATAAAGCATAGAGGTTTATCAAATGTTTACTCTAATTTTCACTTATATTTACTATGCTAAATAGTTGATTATCTATTATTAGCTTAGGCTTTAATCTATGTTTTGCGACTCATCAACCATCCTCATAATTCACCCAACGATGTTTGGCGTTGATGAATTCAGGTGTGATTTAGCTTTGAAGCAAACCATACATCAATTCAGCAACGTCCGATGTTTATTAGATCTCGTGCGAAAGTAAAATTGTTTTCGTCCATATTTTCCCTCAAAGCCTAAAGCCTGACTTTCCCAGGAAGTCTCAGGTAGATGCAGTCTGTGACTTATACAATTTGGCTTGACGAAATGAATCGACTGACACCAGACTACTTGATGACGGATCCCACAAGATAAATTTAAAACACCCCACCATATCACTCATTCTTAGCTTGGTAGATTTTACCAGCAAGTGACTATTTTCGCGGTGACAAGCTTCGAGATGATAATTCGGAATTCGCTCGGACAAATGGTGGATGTTGTGATAACCAATGTCTGCGGAAAACCACTTGAACACTGTTGGTAATTCTAAGTAACTACTACCTTCAATTGCCGCAGTCAGATAATCCCATCCGGCTGTTTTGTGAGCATAACTACCTTCATAATTATGTTGAACAAAAAAGACATACATAAAGACGGCGGCGGAGCAAGTCAATGTAGTAAAATAAACACTTAAAAAGAATCCAGCCCCAAGCAAATTACTGAGCATGACCCAGCTACTAATCACCGCAATATTGTTGAATAACAAATCCCAAAATTCAGCTACTGAGTACCAGTTTCTAGACTCGTAAGAAGCGAAAATCTGAGCAAACTTGATTCTAGGCTGCTGCTTTCTACAAGCGAAGAAATGCTTGGTTAAGCCAGCTAAACCCAGTACTAACGCGAGTCTAGGTTTGACTGCTAGATAGAAGAATCCGCCTGGCAATGCCATTAATGGATGTCTAGTTAGCTCATAAACACTTTGATCGAACGAGTTGAGTTTGGCAAACTCATCTGTTGAGAGGAACGCGCCAACGCCCCGATATCTTTCCCAGTCACCGTTAGTTTTGTGATGATAAGCGTGACCTCTAGACCAAGGATACTGGGGAATCGCATTGATCAAACCCAGGCAAAAGCCCACTGTTCTATTGACTTTTTTTGAAGTAAAGAGCGAGTAATGACCACAATCATGCATTAGCGAAAAACACCGCAATGAAAACAGCGTCATCATCACCATAATTGGCGGCAGTAACCACAATGAAAATTCAGCAGCTTTTACCGCTAAAAACCACAAGCAAATATAAGGAATGACTGTGTTGATGATTTGATAAGTTGCCCGCAAATCATTACTCTTCATGTAAGGATTGAGGACAAAATCCGACTTTTTGATTTCAGTTTCCATTCCAATAAAATGTTAGGTTAAATAACTATAGTGATGAGCGATGATCTTGTAGCGCGGCTACTGCTCTTGCGTTGGGCTGTCGGAGACACTGGCAAAACCCTACCACCAACCGCTAGACTAGTCCACATCCTGATTAAGAGTTGCATGGAGATTGATTCCTGCGGCTGCCACACTGCGGAATTACCAATTTAGCCATTGATACAAATCTTATTATAAGAAAAATATTAGCTACTAGCAAAACTAGCTGGATTTTGATCTCGGCGATGATTAAACGGAATCGGATCGCCTTGAGCATCACCTACGAGCGCGGCAGTTGTCTCCAGAGCCATGCGGAGTCGTTTGGCGGCATAGATTGACATATCGCGCGGGACGTTAATTCGATCGCGTAAATATCGCAAAGCTGCATCCGATCCTTGAGGTGGTGTAAACTCGCTACCAGCGACCATGTTTGTGAGCGCACAGCGTAAAGCCTCATCGACTAACTTATTATCCCCAGGATTTGCGCGAATAATATTATTGCGGTGCTTAATCGTCCGGTAGAGAGCTTCGGCACCAGCATTTTCCGGTTCGGGAAAAGTTGCATCTGGCAATCCAGCCCAAGGGCCATTATCTACTTTTGACTTGTTAACTAGCATCTGAGGTTCCCCATTTTCCCAACAACCACCCATTTGAGGTGGTAAATCGTGGACGTGAGTATGAAAATCACTCTGAGTACCGCGATAAGTGGCGCGGCTCTCCATTGCGTCAAACCAAGCTGCAAAGCGGGGATTCTCCTCTCGCAAGGAATAGCCTTTGTAGTAGTAAAGGCTAGCATTCATCCGCTCGACATAGGGCGTAAAGATCACATCAGCAGTCCCAAACTGCTCCAGAAAGTAAGCTCCAGGTGTTTTTGCTAGGGCAGTTTCAACCATCGCCACCACATCGATAAACTGCTGACGGTTCTGTTGCTCTGCTCGCGCTGAATTTGACGGGCGACACAGCCAATTGCACCAAGCGCGAAATAACAACCGCTCCAACTGTCGCAAGGGCAGCACCGCTGGATCTCCCATCCCCAAACTGAGCACGCCAAAGGCACGTTCGAGGGCGAGCAGAATATCATCACTCTCAGTAATGATTCGACCATCTAGCTCAACTGCTGGCAGCATTCCTGACGGTACCTTACGCTTGTACCAGCTCTCTTTCTCCCCATAACAAAACATCGTTACTTTTTCGATCCGATAGGGAATTTGTTTTTCCTCTAGCCACAGCCAGATTTTTTGACAATAAGGACACCAAGCATGATTGTCACGATATAGAGTTACCCGTACCGCCGATTCTGGTTGTCCAAATAATCTCAATCTAGATTGAGCGTTTGTGGCTCCGTTGATGGGATCTGCTGGTGTGAATTGAGCAGTCGCCAGTTCGGTAAGTTCTTGCCAACTCAGAGGTGTCGTAGTCATCGGCATCTAATTGTAAAGTTATGTCTTCAACTTAGCACAACACAACATATCCCCGACTTTTTCAAAAAGTCGGGGATATGTCCTAACCGATATAGCAGCAGCTATATATTGGCTGTAACTTTCAACCAATTAAGATGCCTGGACAATCTGCTGTTGTGGTAGTTTCACAGTGCCACTCGATCGAATGGAAATGCCAGTTCCAGTCAGCGATCGGTTTAATAAATGGCAGTAGAGATCGCTCAATTGAATCGCTACTCCCGTCCAGCTAAACTTCTGTTTAACTCTGGCAGAGGCTTGTTTACATAGCTTTCGTGCCCAAATCTCATCGGTGAGGATTCGTTCGATTGCCCAGGCAAATTTGGCAACATCATGAGCTGGAACCAGTAGTCCAGTTTCTTCTGAAATCACCGTGAATTTCAGACCACCTACAGCAGAAGCTACGACAGGCGTGCCACACGCCATAGCTTCGATCGCGACCAACCCAAATGGTTCATAGTGACTAGGGACAACGCACACATCAGCCGCCGTATAGTAGAGGGGTAACCTGTCGTGTCCAACCATCCCCACAAACTCAGTATTAACGTCTAAGCCTAGTTCTGTCACCAACTCTTCAATTCGGCGACGCTCGGCTCCGTCTGCTTCATTGGGATCGCTACCACCGACAATCATGAGTTTGAGGTGCTGAGGATTGATTTCTTCTCCTTGATCCAGTTGTGCTCGCAATTCACTAGTCGCCCGCACGAGGGTTTCGATCCCTTTGCGTTTGTCAAACCGCCCAACATATAGGACGATCTTAGACTTGGGGCTAATTCCAAGCTGCTGTCTGGCTTCAGTTTTGGAGATCGGGCGAAACGTATTGACGTTCGTACCGCAAGGAATGACGCTGATCTTTCCGCTCCGAGAAACTAGCGTCTTGAGATCTGCCTCTTCCTGAGGGCTAGTGGCGACGGTGGAGTGAGCGCGTTCGAGCAGGCGTTGCTCAACTACCAACCTGGTTTGGGCGATGGCGGGAATTTCACTCACTGACTGGTACTTGACAGCACCCAGGGAATGATAAGTGTGGACTAGCTGAATGTTTTGGAGCCGCTGGAGTTCTAATCCCACCCAGCCAGACATCCAATAATTCGTATGCGCTAGAGGGTAGGTGATCCCTTCTTGCTGTTGAAATCGTTGGAATGATGCCACGAATTCTGGCATGTATTGGAACAACTCATCGCGAGGAATGTAGGTTTCTGGCCCAGCAATCAACCGAATCGTGCGACAGTAATCAGAATGCTGCACGATCGTCGCATCATCGGGATTGCACTTGCGGGTAAACATATCTACTTGCCAACCAAGTTTCGCCAAAGATTCGCCAACTTGACGAACGTAGACATTTTGACCACCAGCAGCGTCCTTACCAATTTCTGCGGCTGGATCGCCATGTTCGGAAATCAGTGCAATCGCTTGACGAGTCGGGATTCTGGCACGGGTGAAGGCAAATGGTTGAATCGATTGAGTTTCAGGTAACTTATCGCTAATCGTAGCGGAAACTTTTCCTGTGAACATATCGGCACCTCTATAAAAAATTGACAATTGATACTTGCTAACTAAAACTGGATCGAGCCAGGGTGTAGAGTCCGAAGCCTCTGCTTCAAAGGGCTACAGCCTATCGATCTCAACTTAATTGCGATGTAACTGGGGTGTGTCTCCTCTGGCTAAGTAGCTTCAATAATTATTAGGCTACTGTAGAGCGAGAGTAACTTGCTGTAGCTAAAAATACGAACTCAATCCAAAAATAATCGGATGTCTGTTTCTACCGTCATTTTCAACAGAATAGATAGAGGGATATATATCGTCGTCACGAGTCCTAACAACTAACTCACTTCCTAACAGAGCGACTGCCAATCTCACTGCTCCAGTAGCTAGAGCTGAAACCTTTTTCAGCACAGGTACGACCTGAGTAATATTCATCATTATCCTCCTGAATACATGAGGTCATTAGCAGGCAACAGTCATAAACTCGGTTGAGTATGTTGAGATTGAACATCACTAGCTCAGTGGTCAAAATAATCTAATTGCTGCTAATAACTTGTCTAAGAATGTCTTGAATCAGCCTGTGTTAAAGCCCTAGAAGCGTTTGCCAGCGGCATTTATTTGTGCTTGAGTACGCAGTTATTAACCTTGCGGCGTTTCAAACAATATAACTTGAATCTAACTGTAAAACCTCGATCGCTCCAAGTATCTTAACAAAATCTTTATAATTGATTTGCTCGTAAAAATTGCTTTGAAATGGTCAAACCTATAGCTTCAATTAAATCCAGCGGATGAGTTAGGGATCGAAATTTTGAGAGAGTTGATATCACTCGACCATCTATTTAGCTCTAAATCATCTGCTTGTTTTTCCTTTGCAAAGGTAATAATTAATCGCGAAGAATACTAGCCGATCGCGATTTGCATAGTATTAAGATGTTGTCTTCCCGATCGTGCGACAACTTCAGTCCTGAGCGGCTTAGACGACAGTATTTTTTAGAAAGAGTTGGGAGAGTTTAATCTAACTGACTAAACTTGCACCGCTCAGTAATAATCCCCCAGTCGCCCCATCCCCTTATCCCCCATCTCCCATCCAGCAGCACCAACTTAATTCTCGACCACCCCCTTGACACCTACCCAAAGACCTATGCTATGATAAGTGAAGTTATGCAATGGGGTGTCGCCAAGTGGTAAGGCATCTGGTTTTGGTCCAGACATTCCGAGGTTCGAATCCTTGCACCCCAGTTAAGTTTACGTTTTAGATAGATTAGCCAGAGTCGATTTACCAATACTCTGGCTAATTTCTCATGTTAGTCAAAGGAACAATAACGATATGAATGCTGCGCGAATTCTCGCCCTCGATTTTGATGGGGTAATCTGCGACGGAATGGCAGAGTATTGGCAGACTGCATGGCGGACTTACACCCAAGTGTGGCAACTCGACAGGTTAGAGCCATCACCAGGGGTTGCTGAAAAATTTCGGGAATTGCGTCCATTGATCGAAGTCGGTTGGGAGATGCCTGTATTGATTCGGGCACTGACATTAGGAATTTCGACTGAACGGATGCACAGTTCTTGGCAACGAATTCGCGATCGAATCTTGGCAGATAGTCGGCTTAGTGGCGTAAAAGTTAGTCAACAACTGGATACAGTTCGAGATAACTGGATTCAACAAGATCCGGCAAGCTGGCTCGCATTGCATCAATTTTATCCAGGGGCAATTGATACGTTGAAGTCCCTACCTAGTCGCAAAATTCAGCCAGTAATTATCACCACCAAAGAAAGCAGATTTGTGTCTCAATTGCTTCAACAGCAAGGAGTTGAACTAGCAAGTGAATTTATTTGGGGCAAAGAACTCAAACGGAGTAAAGTAGATAGTCTCAAGCAAATTCTCGATCGAGGAGTCAAGAAACCTCCGACGGTGTGGTTTGTAGAAGATCGTCTGAGTACCCTATCAAAAATCGCCGCGCAACCAGAATTAGAATCAGTCAAGTTGTATCTGGCTGAATGGGGGTACAATACCGTACCAGAGAGAGAAGCCGCGCTCCAGCAGTCACGAATTCAAACCCTCACCCTTGAAGATCTACCGACGCTCGGTGGTACGCCCAAGAAAGCAGCAGCCAGTAAAACAGAAGCAGTTGCAGTTGAGAGTTAGATAGTTAATCGAGGGTATCAATTTAGTCAAGGATACGCTGCGTAAAGACCCAGCGTGTCCTTATTTTGTAGATTAGTCCGTTAACAGAACCTAGCCTAAAATCTTAGCTGTGTGCAATCAGTATTTATGCTGAATTTTTAGCTAGAAAATCTATTTCTCAGTGTGATTATTACTAAATGTTACGCTATCGAGATCTAAATTAGATTTACCAATGACAATAAGGCTTGACTCTACATTTTAGATCGCACAAAAACGATGAATTTAACGAAACGTTGTATTGCTGAATTTTTTGGAACCTTTTGGTTGGTGCTAGGTGGTTGCGGCAGTGCTGTGCTTGCAGCAGCTTACACAGAGGTAAATACGCAGGGTGTATCTGATGCCGCCGCAGCAGCGAAAGCCTCCCTGGGAATTGGAACGATTGGCGTATCCTTTGCTTTTGGATTAACAGTCTTGACGATGGCGTATGCTATCGGACATATCTCTGGTTGTCACCTGAACCCAGCCGTATCATTTGGTTTATGGGCGGGCAAGAGATTTCCGGCATCAGAACTGTTGCCATATATTATTGCCCAAGTTGGTGGTGCGATCGTTGCCGCGCTGATGATTTACTTGATTGCTTCTGGTAAGTCTGGTGGTTACGCGCTCACAGGTACTGGTCCAATGGCGACTAATGGGTTCGATGGGCATTCACCCCAGAAGTTCTCGCTGTTTTCTTGTTTTGTGACTGAAGTTGTGATGACTTTCATGTTCTTGATGGTAATCTTGGGTGCTACTGATAAAAGAGCACCCCAAGGCTTTGCACCAATTGCCATTGGCTTGATGTTGACATTGATTCACCTGATTAGTATTCCGGTGACAAATACTTCTGTAAACCCAGCTAGAAGTACTGGTCCAGCCCTGATTGTGGCATTGTTTGGGAAGACTGAACTATTTGGGCAGGTGTGGTTATTTTGGCTAGCACCAATTATTGGTGCAATTGCGGCTGGACTGTTTTACAGTGCGATTTTTGAGCCGTCAACTGACAAGCGAGTCAAATCTGAACTGAGCGGTAATCTGTAGGTTAGTTGATAGTGAATAGAACGTAGGGTGTGTTTCTGCGTCAGCAAAACGCACCGTACCGGAACTGTAGGTTAGCAAAACTTATGCTGGTGCGTTACGCTAAGCATTCGCGTAGCGTCTGCGATAGCAGGGTAACACACCCTACGATAGCTCAAATTATCACCGTGCAAAGTATAGTTGATAATTAATTTTAGAGAGCTGGATTGATTTAGATCAACCCAGCTTTTTTATATTGCTAACTAGCCAGAAAATCTAGGACTAATCGATCGAACTTAGCAGGATACTCTAGATAGGGATGGTGTCCGCAGTTGGAGAAAATGTGTAGCTGACTATTTGGCAGACGTTCAGCGGCAATGTAGGCGTGTTTGACGGGGATAATTCGATCGCAATCACCCCAGATAATTAATGTTTTTTGGTTAATATTTGGTAGACTGGCAAGGATTGGTTGATAGACTTCAGGCAGCACGCCAGCCAGATTGAAGTTGCTTTGTCCCAGCTTGAGGATGACGTGATTGCGTCCAGGGATTGCAAAGACAGGATAGCGAAACTCGATCCATTCTGGCGGTAAACTATTACCATCATAGAAATTGGCTCTCAACATTGCGGGAATCATCCATCGACTTGGACGCAGCAAATTGACAATCGCAGGTAAGATAATTAGGCGAATCCCCAGACTAATCTCCGATCCAAATCCCATACTATCTACCAATACTAATCGATCGACTCGATCGGGATACAATCTAGTAAATTCTAATGCCACTCCTCCACCCATTGAGTTGCCAATCAGTGTGGCTGTATCTAGGTTTAGTGCTGCCATCAAGCCGTGCAAAAATTGGGCTTGATCTGTGAGAGCATAATCTGTATGTGGACAGTCCGATTTCCCAGCTCCCACCATATCAAACGCATAAACCTGATGCTGCTGGGCTAGATTAGCAATGTTGTAGAGCCAAAACTCGATCGACCCATTGCCACCATGTAGCAAAATAATCTTACTACCTCGATCGCCCATTTGCCAGTAGCGGGTATTAACACCATTTACCTGAAGATATCGATCTTGTGGTGGTGTAACTACTGGATGAGTAGACATAAAATCATTTTTTCAATTTCCCAGGGGGTAATCCCTATTTAAACTGGCAACCAAAACCCTAACGCCAACAACAATCCACTCACAAAATGCAGTCTCACCGCCAGATATTTACAGGTGCGAACTATCTCTGGTCGATCGTGATATGTGCCGACAAAATTAGTTAATTTAACAGCTAGTGGCAAACTAAGAAATATTAGTAACGTAGCGATCGGGAATAGTTTACTAATTACTCCAATAACAGTCACAATGTAAATACTTGCCGTGCTCCATTCCAATACCCGCGCCCCCATTTTCGTTCCCATTCTGACAATTGGTGACAATTTACCAGCCGCTAAGTCATCTTTAACTTGATGAAAATGCGAGCAGAATAAGATTAGGCTAGTCGAAATACCAATAATAATTGAAGCTGTCAAATTGGCGATCGACCATGATTGAGTCTGACTATAGTAAGCCGCACTCAGAGCCAATGGTCCAAAACAGATCGTGCAGATTATCTCGCCCAAACCCTTGTATCCCAAACGGAACGGTGGACCTTGATAAGTATATCCCAGTAGACAGCATAGCAACACGATCGCCACCACCATGATATCCTGTTGACTCCATGCGATCGATCCAATCCCCCCTAAACCTAACAATAAAAATAGATTCCCCAACCAAAACATCAAATTACGATTGCCAGTTAAATTGACGATCGATTCAGCTTTATTAACATCAATTCCTGTGTCACTATCAAACACATCATTGCTAATATTCATCCAAGCAATAATTGCAATCGCCGACCCCAAAAACGTCTTCAAAATATTTAGATCGATAGATTGCATCTGACTATAAGCAACCGCCGAACCCACCGTAATTGGAATAATTGCCACAGTATACATCGGTGGTTTAACTGCTGCCAACCATAGCTTAATTTTGGGTTGTTCGATCGTGTTTATTACAGCCATGATAGGAGTAGGGAGTAGGGAGTAGGGAGTAGGGAGTAGGGGTAGGATCTTTAACTCTTCGCTCAATGACTGCAAAGCCTTGTTTAATTAACTATGCCACGATCGTCAATTCGGTAATTATGCTTGACAAAGAAAATTAACAAGCCTGCTACCTTCTTTGCCAGTGCTTTTCCCAGATAACGAGAAGCAGGGGTTCAAACCCCCACCCCAAAAAGCCCAATTATCAATTAACTTAAATCAATCTTCAGATACACTACTTCTACGACGCAGTAACATACATGAAAATTCTGAAATGCTTTAGGATGGCTATAGAACGCGCTCTTTTTCAGTAGCCCCTAAATGAAGACCAAGCCTGATGAATCTCCACTAGCATCAACTGTACCGCAACCATTACTAGCGAGATTGTGGGGAAAGTGGGGTGAAAACATTACGATTTTAGTGCTGGCATTGGGACTGGCATTTTTTATTCGGACATTTGTGGCAGAACCGCGCTATATCCCTTCTGAGTCAATGTTACCGACATTAGAGGTTGGAGATCGATTAATCGTTGAAAAGCTCTCCTACTATACTCATCCACCTCAACGAGGAGACATTATCGTCTTTGCACCACCACCCCAGTTGCAAGAGCAAGGCTTTGAGCCAGATCAAGCTTTTATCAAACGAGTCATCGGCTTGCCTGGTGATACTGTCGAGGTCAAAAATGGGCACGTATTAATCAACCGTGAGCTACTAACCGAGTCCTACATTGCCGCAGCACCAAATTACCCCATGTCGCCGATGGTTGTGCCCCCAGCTCAACTATTTGTGATGGGCGACAACCGCAACAATAGCAATGATTCCCACGTTTGGGGCTTCTTACCGAATGAGAATATTATCGGTCATGCTTGCTTTAGATTTTGGCCATTGGAGCGTTTTGGTATGAGGTAGGGCGTGGGGGAGCGTGGAAGGGTGTGGGAGTGTAGAGAGAAGTGTGTTGGTGCTATTCACTATTCACTATTCACCATCCACTGACTATACTAGATATCTAATTTTTACCAGCAAAGAAATTGGCACTAAAAAAGACCGATAATTAGTTGCCTAACGATCGATCTCCAGTGTTTAAACCCCGATTTTCCCTAGTAATGAAGTATCAATATGAGACTAGCACGACTAAAAAATATTGTTGAATTCTGGATGCCTAATTTATTCTTGAAACAGGCTTATCCAACCTTCTGAAGACAGTTTAACCTGCGGGAGTTAGATCGGGCATCAGCCATTTGGACTAGTTAATTAGTTGATAGTGGATCGCCAATAGTGGATAGTGGATAGTGAATGGTGGACGGTAAATAGCACTTCTCCGCGTCCCCCCGTCTCCCAACTGCTAACTCCCAACTCCCAATTTACATGTATTATTTCCCCCAAGATCCGCCTTATTTTGTTTTAATTGCTGGCTTACTTGCTGGTATCGCCTGTGGTGCTGCGTTTGACGGTACTCTGCGCCAAACTGTCAAAGATTGGTCCGTAAACCGCAAGGATATTCAGCTCGCGACTGCTGACGATCTGAGTTTACGATTGACGTTCTTGGGCATCTGCTTGGGGATTGTGGTCTTTCTCTCTGCTGGCTTAGAAATTTTCGGTTTTCCAACTTGGCTAGCTTACAGTATCGCTCTGCCGCTAACCATTTTTATCGCCATCTTACTCTGGTTCCAACTCCAAGTCGTGTTCAAGCAACTCGATCGCGGTGGTTCACCTGCACTAGATCTAGACTCTTGGGAAGAGTAAATTTAGATTTAGCAAGTCCGAGCTATCTAGCTATTTTCATATCTTGCGCCAGCGGCTCAATCTGGAGGTTCCCTCCAGATTGAGCGAGATAAGACAATGCGTAAATAATATTACTGCGAGAACCCCAGGGCGGGTACAAGACCCATAGGTGTCAACTTAAGGATTCTGTAGAGGCTGAAAGTCTCATTCTCTCGTCCTAACACGATTTTTGTAGTGGCTATAACGGCGTAAGCTCGTTATCACTTTCGTTAAGTTGACACGTATGTACAAGACCGCGCCCCTACAGGTTAATTGTGTAGGGGCGTGGCCTTGTGCCCGCCCTGGATCTATACTAATTACTCCTGCTCAAAAATCAATCGCTCTAATTCAGTCAGAGCTAGTTCAAAGTCATCGTTGATGATTCGGTAGTCGAATTCGTTTTGGGCGGCGATTTCGACGGTGGCTTGCTCCAACCGACGGGAAATCGCCTCGGCTGAATCTGTACCGCGATCTCTGATTCGGGCTTCTAACGTCGCGATGTCCGGTGGGAGAATGAAGATTCGGACAGCCGCCGGAAAAATCTTGGCTACTTGTCTAGCTCCTGCCAGTTCAATCTCCAAAATTACCGAATTACCCCCCTCGATCTGATCTCGGACTGGCTCGATCGGCGTACCATAGTAATTACCCGCAAATTCTGCCCACTCTAATAACGCTCCAGCCGCGATTGTCGCTTCAAATCGATCGCGTGTATAAAAATAGTAATGAACCCCGTCTACCTCACCTACGCGGGGCAATCTCGTGGTCGCAGAGGTTGATAAATACAGCTCTGGATGTCGCTCTAGCAAAGCTTTGAGCAATGTCCCCTTGCCGACACCACTAGGTCCAGTTAAAACGATCAATCTACCCGTCATACCTAGCTCGCGATCGCGATTGTGAATTTAGATCGAATTGTACCCTCGATCGTCAACTCTACCTATTGCCGCGCTAGCAAAAATTTAAGTATTATTTTATACTGGATGGTATTGTATCCAGAACTAACTGATACATGCAAATTCTTAATAATATCTTCAGACTGTTGATATATCGCGATCGAGCTATTGTTTCTGCCATGTACCACTGGCACAACTCGCTGCTAACACATTAGTTCTAAAATTTTACAAACCGAAACATACTCGATCGGACACAACCGAAACAGACCCTAGCACATTAGCCCCAAAACCCTATTTTCATAATTTCTGATCCGTGATCCGGATCAATTCAATGTAAAAAAAGTGACACAAGCTATCCGTATTTTCTTTTTTTACCGCGTACATTCGATATGTAAGCAACTAACCAGCTCACATCATCAGGGAACAGCAAATCATGAACGCGCATCAAT
>JANNDL010000053.1:0-5159 GCA_031387665.1 Chamaesiphon sp. OTE_75_metabat_95
CGCACCAGCGACAGTAATTTTCTCGGCTACGGGCACTTGCGGTAGATTATCTGTCAGTTGAACTCCAGTTAGGGGTGCATTATTAAAGTTAGTCACAGTCACAGTTAGGGTACTTCGACCCCCAGGGGCAATTTTATCAGGGAAGAACGCCTTGCTGACACTGGCTCCAGTGATGGCTAAATTCGCTGTTGCGGCAGTATCGTTAGTTCTAGCTTGGATAGTATTAATCGCGTTGGCAGGAATGGTATTAGTATAAGTCCCGGTACCAAAACTCGTTGCCACAACATCGATATCGACTCTACAATTAGCATTTTGACTCAAACTAGCACCGCCGAGGCTCACGGATGATCCTCTCGCAGTTGCGGTAACTGAACCAGACGTACAAGTTGTAGAGGAAGTAACTGGACTAGCAATCACTAAGCCAGTCGGTAAGTTATCAGTAACTGATAATCCGGTGAGATTGCTTGTACTGGCTGGATTGCTAATAATTATTCTGAGCGTAGTTGGCGACCCTACAGCAATGGGGCTAGTCAGGAAGCTTTTAGAGATATTGATATTAGCTGAAGTACCTGTCAGAGGAGCTGAAACAGCTTGTGTCGGTGCAATATTTTGAGTATTGGTAACATCACTAAGATTAATGGTGTTAACTTTTGCCCCTGTACTAGTTAGTGTCACCTTGACTGTGATGTTACAGGTTCCGTTATTAGCCAGTGTTGTCCTCGTCACTTTGAGACTGGTTTCTCCGCCGGTGAGGGCTGAACCATCGACTCTGGTAACTGTCCCTCCAGTGCAACTAGTCGTGACAGGCGCAGGAGGAGTTGCGACTATCAACCCAGTCAGGAAATTATCGGTTGCGGTTAAATTAGTTAAACTAGCCCCAGTCCGGTTGGTCAAACCAATAGTCATTGTTGAGGGCGCACCTACCGCCACGCTGGTAGGTGAGAAGGTTTTGGTTAGATCGATCGATCTCACTGTCAACGGTACTGAAACTGGGGCGCTAATGCTTGCACCCTGAGTGCTACTAACATCACCTGTATTAATAATATTGGTATAAACACCACCCACAGCAGCTCTGACAATTGCCGTAATAGTACACCTGTCGTTAGGGCTAACTTGTCCACCCAATATACTACCTCCGGTTAATGTTACTGAAGAGCTAGTATTCGTGATCGATCCCCCTGTACATGTGGTCGTGGGAGTTGTTCCTGTTTTAATAGTTAAACCAGAGGGGAAATTATCCGTCAAATTAATTCCGGTAATATTAGTCGTGGTGGGGTTGGTAATAGTAATCGTTAAGGTAGTATCTTGATTGATAACAGGAGTTGTTGAAGTTGACGGAGAAAAGGCTTTGGCAACCTGTAGCGATAAATTAGTAAAGGTGACATTTCTGTTGGTATTACCACTGTTTGTTGCACCTTCTGCTGTGCTGATGGCACCTGAGGCAATTCTGTTGGTATAAGTACCTGCGGTAGTGGCGGTAGCACCAAATCTGACAGTACAAAACTGACCTGGAGCTAGTGTTCCATTTGTTAAACGGACACTGGTTGAAGTAGGACTAGTAACAGAGCCTCCGATACAGTCGGTTGCAGGTGCTGGGGATGATACTGTCAAGCCGGGTGCAACGAGAGCTAAGTTATCAGTGAAACTCAGATTGTTGTAAGTCGTAGCTGTAGTAGGATTGGTTAAGGTAATCGTAAAAGTGGCATTAGCATTGACAGGGAGGCTGGAAGCAGAAACAGTCTTTGCCACGGTAACAACCCTTGTTGTGGGGGTAATATCAGCAGTAGCAGCAGCATTTGTTGTGCTTTGATCGGTAGTGATGGAATTAGCTGGAATAGTATTAGTTTTAGCCGCAGTAGTTGTACCTGTAGCTACGGCTTTAACGTTGGCGGTAATAGTACAACTAGATTGAGCTGCAAGCGTCCCTCCAGTTAAGCTAATCGAAGTTGGTGTACTACTAATGCCTAATGTACTGCTAACAGAGCTTGCGTTACAAGTGGTAGTAGGAGCAGGGGTTGTCAGCTGCACATTTGTGGGTAAGTTGTCAGTCAGAGCAAGATTTGTATAGCTACTATTAAAGGTAGGATTGCTGAGAGTAATCGTTAAAACAGAATTGTCGCCGACATATGGATTGTTTGGGGAAAAAAGTTTAGAGCCGACGACACTACGACCTTGAACAGTTAATGGTGCTGTGGCTGGGGAGGCATTACTGACACCTTCTTGAGATTGAATGCTACCGATAGGTATTGTATTCGTATAGCTTCCAGCAACTGATGAAGTCACAGGGACGGTGATGGTGCAACTACTATTC
The DNA here is from genome assembly GCA_031387665.1 of Chamaesiphon sp. OTE_75_metabat_95. Taxonomy (GTDB): domain Bacteria; phylum Cyanobacteriota; class Cyanobacteriia; order Cyanobacteriales; family Chamaesiphonaceae; genus Chamaesiphon. Next base: position 2,312 of record JANNDL010000053.1, read on the forward strand.
TTCGGAATGGTTGCTTGGGATAGGCTGATAGATGTTGCAGTCGTGGCAATAGAGCCACTGCTACAAGTGGTTGAAGGCAACGGAGATGCGGCTATAGTTAGATTATTCGGTAAAGTATCACTAACACTAACTTGATGAAGATCGATATTCAAATCTGCATTTGCAATAGTAATAGTTAAGGTCGAGTTGTCATTGATATAGATCGTACTAGGTGAAAGAGTTTTACTTAACGAAGGATTGTTCATCGCTCTCACTTGAAGCGTAGAACTTGCTGGTGTGCCGTTAGTTTCGCCCTGGTCATTAGTGAGGGCACCAGCGGGAATGGTATTAATCGAGTTTCCCTGCACAGTAGTAACGACATCAACCCCAAATGTACATTGACCATCAAGGAAGCCGACCTTTGCGGGGACAGTTCCCCCTGTTAAAGCAAAGGAGTTAGCTCCCGCAGTTGCGCTAACAGCTCCGTTCAGACAACTATTCGTTTGATTTGGGGGATTTGCTACTTTCATTCCCGCTGGTAAGGTGTTGGTCAAAGCACTATTAGTTAAGGCTTGCCCGATCGCTGAGTTAAATAGCGTGATACTGACTTTGGAAACTTGACCAGGATTGACGATTGTGGGCGTGAATTGGAGGTTAAGACTGCTGACTTGAGCAACAGTTGGACTGGGTGTGAATAGTCCTAGACTGATGCTGACAAATACGATCGTACTCACAAATGCGAGTAAGATATACCTAAACTTCAGATTGAATATTCTCTCTCTAACTCTAATTCTCTTGGGAATATTTCGTCTAAACATCTAGATTAATCAGCTTAACAATAATTTAAAAAATAGCAGTGAACAGGAAGATCGATGTAATGGCGTAAGCAGTGATTGAGTTACGACGGTTGAGCAATAAACGGCTGATATCTGTTAATTTGCCCAAATAAACACTATTTATTTAGATCCATCCACACAGTTTTTCAATTGACCTCCACAGAACTGCGCAGATGTCCAAATACCCCGTAGAATAGATCGAATATAAATAGCCGATAACTCAATCGCTGTCTTTGTGAGGAAGTGAAGCGGTGGCTGGAAAAATTGAGATTTTAAAGAGATTATGTCAGACAACGAACGCAGTCAAGCTGTTACCCAAGGCACACAACACGCTCCTAATCGGGCGATGCTCAGAGCTACTGGCTTTGAGGATGATGATTTTACCAAGCCGATCATTGGGTTAGCCAATGGTTATAGTACGATTACGCCCTGCAATATGGGGATTAATAAACTGGCGATCCGCGCCGAGGCTGCCCTCAGATCTGCGGGCGCGATGCCCCAGATGTTTGGGACGATTACGATCAGCGACGGGATTTCCATGGGGACAGAGGGAATGAAGTACTCCCTAGTATCGCGGGAAGTGATTGCTGATTCGATCGAAACTGCTTGCAATGGACAGAGTATGGATGCTGTCTTAGCGATCGGTGGTTGTGATAAGAATATGCCAGGGGCAATGATTGCGATCGCGCGGATGAATATCCCTTCTCTCTTTGTCTATGGCGGTACGATCAAGCCCGGACATCACAACGGCAAGGATCTGACAGTTGTGAGTGCATTTGAAGCTGTGGGTCAATTTAGCGCGGGTAAAATTGACGCAGCGGAGTTGTTGGCGATCGAGAAGAAAGCCTGCCCGGGAGCGGGTTCCTGCGGGGGCATGTTCACCGCAAACACCATGTCCTCGGCGATTGAAGCAATGGGGATGAGCCTTCCCTACTCCTCCACAATGGCGGCTGAAGATGAAGAAAAAGCTGTCAGCGCCGAAAAGTCTGCTCATACCCTCGTTCAAGCAGTCCGCAACAAGATCTTACCCCAGCAAATATTGACCAGGAAAGCCTTTGAAAATGCGATCGCCGTAATTATGGCAGTTGGCGGGTCTACCAATGCCGTCTTGCACCTGCTAGCGATCTCTCGGACGATCGGCGTACCCCTGTCGATCGATGATTTTGAAGCGATTCGCGCTAAAGTTCCCGTCATCTGCGATCTCAAGCCTTCTGGTAAATATGTCGCTACCGACCTCCATCAAGCTGGCGGGATTCCACAAGTGATGAAAATCTTGTTAGAGCAAGGTTTACTACATGGCGATGCGCTGACTATTAGTGGACAAACCGTCGCCGAAGTTTTAGCGAATATCCCCAGCACTCCTCGCACCGACCAAGATGTGATCCGGCAGTGGAATAATCCAATGTATGCCCAAGGACATCTCGCGATCCTCAAAGGCAATCTGGCTACCGAAGGCGCAGTTGCGAAAATCACTGGTATCAAAAAAGCCGCAATTACTGGCCCTGCAAGAGTATTTGAATCAGAGGAAACTTGTCTCGAAGCAATTCTCGCTGGCAAAATCCAGCATGGAGATGTGATTGTCATCCGCTACGAGGGGCCAAAAGGTGGGCCAGGAATGCGGGAAATGCTCGCGCCTACTTCGGCAATCATCGGCGCTGGATTAGGCGATACCGTCGGCTTGATCACCGATGGACGTTTTTCTGGTGGTACATATGGGATGGTCGTCGGACACGTCGCACCAGAAGCCTTTGTCGGCGGCATGATCGCTCTAGTCAATGAGGGAGATAGTATCACGATCGATGCTCCCCAACGTTTACTCCAGCTAAACGTTTCTGAGGCAGAATTGGCAGCACGTCGTATTGACTGGCAAGCACCTGCGCCGCGCTACACCACAGGTGTACTGGGTAAGTACGCTAAGTTAGTGTCTTCGAGTAGTTTAGGTGCCTTGACGGATCTAAATCTGTTCTAGCAGTTAACTGGTAGCTCTCCCTGCCAACATCGCAAATAAGCCTTCAAAACATCATGATTTGGGC
>JANNDL010000038.1:0-11003 GCA_031387665.1 Chamaesiphon sp. OTE_75_metabat_95
CCCAACATCGACGAACTAATCCCAGACGATCGAACCGGAGGCGAAAACAATTAGCTACAAACAATGGACACTCTTCGACCTGAAGGAATATGAAGGATTGGATTCGGGAGTGTGGGGATGGTTGGAAGCTTCCGACTCATCCCCACCCACTAACTCCGAGTTAGGTACTAAGAATAAAAACTTAGTACCTAACCCATCCCCACTTAACTCCGAGCGGTTAGGTACTAAGAATAAAAACTTAGTACCTAACCCACCCACATCTACCGAATCCGAGTTAGGTACTAAGAATAAAAACTTAGTACCTAACTCCGAACCGAACCAAGAGTTAGGTACTAACAATTCCTTAGTACCTAACCCCGAAATCTGGAAACCACCCATCGGCTGTTTAAACCAGAAATGGCAGAAAGCAAACCAATATTGGTACTGGAGCTACTACAAATCTAAGGGTAAAAAAACATCACTCTACCTAGCCAAAGATTACAATGAGGCTATCTCAAAAGCCAAAAAAATCGGGATACCTAGTAATGCCAAACCTCCTAAGATTCGAGCGTCCGCGTCCGAAAATTAAACCCAAACCAATTACCCAACTATCCCTACTCCCAGAACCTCAACCACCCACCCAGCAACGGGAATCGCCCCAACCAACACGGGGCGGAAATTCCCGAAAAATCACAGATTCACGGGGCGGGTTGCCTCTACATCTGGCGATCGATTACGACAAATTAACACCCACCGAACAAGCAAAATGGGACGCGGGAATGTGGGGAAGTATCCAACTTAAAAATGACAGGGGAAATGAATACTATGTAACCCGCTGGACAGATCCAAACACTGGAGTAAAGCGATCGAATCGGCTCGGTCGCACCTACGCTGAAGCGATCGCCACCCTGAAAAAATTAACCCACCCCAGCTAAATATAATTGCCCTAATCACTAGGGCTTTTTAATGTGAAACGCAAATATATATATAAATTTCCGCTCCGAATATTAATTTTCAAGTGGGGACTCACAATTTACTGGATCGCCCCAATTACCCCGATCGAACATCATCGGCTGTCTTTATTTCTGGACAATGATGGGAATTAATATTACCAATTCATTCCCTCTGGTGCATCTTCACAGCGGGGACACTTGCCGATCGCACTCTTGGATAATCCCACCTCGGCGGCGATTGCTCGGATTGATAACCCCTGGCGGCGTAATTTATTTATGCGATCGCAGGTATCCGCAATCTTCCCCCCAGTTGGGCGACCGAAAGTTTTATTTTTGCTCCTGGCGTTCGCAATCCCCGACTTAATCCGTTCCTTGAGTAGATCCCGCTCGAACTCTGCTAGCGTTGCCATCATCGAGGCGATCATCTTCCCGTGTGGAGTGGATAAATCGAACTGAAAACCATTCTGAGCAATCAGCGATACACCCCAAGACTGAAGTTGAGTAAGTGAATCAATCAGATCGATCGTACTTCTGCCCCAGCGCGTCAATTCGCTCACTAGAATAATGTCGATTTCTCTCGCTCTAGCAAGGTCAATAACTCGCTTTCGCTCCACCCGATCGAGCTTTGCGCCCGAACCAGTTTCCTTAAAAACTTGCACCACAAAATAACCACATCGAGAGGCATAACTTTCAAGGTCACGCTCTTGTCGATCGCAATTTTGGTCATTTGTTGAAACGCGGCAATAAACCGCAACTCGAAGCTGTCCACTTTTACCCCCTGAATTTTCCACGCTGTAACCCGCTCCTAGTGGTCTGATTTTCAGCGTCCACCAAAGCAAGTGATTGTGTGGACACCTTCACCCCTATAGTTCCCAGCGCTTTAGTATTGGGCATCATAAAACTAGATTCCCAACTATCAATAATTAATTTATGACAGCTCTAGTAATTGCGACAGATATCCCGTCGAATATCGTCACCCTTGAACAGTTAAATATGTGGTCAGCGCGTTGTCTGGCTAACCTCAACAGCAACGTTGACGCGATCGAAGGTCAAAACTACTCACAACGCGCCGCCCAGTCAGGAACTTTCTATATCGCCGCTACCGACAAATTTCAGCACGTCGGGCGCGTATCGGTTCAATTATCGACGGATCATCTCACTGGATCGCTCAAGGATTGGATGTATGCCCAAGAACTTAGCCCTAAGCCCCTAACTGCTGCAATGAAGGTTAACTAATGCCGCTCCTACCACCTCCAGTCGCCCCACCAGTCGGTGGGACAGCTGCCAGACTACCATCGCCAAGAATCCCCCCCGCCAGGTCCCCACAACCGCCAGGTGGGGGAGATATTCCATCGCCGCCCTCTCGTCCGCCAAACCTGCCATTTCCCCCACCTTTTCAACTGCCACCGTTCCCATCTCTGCCAAGCCCACAGCAGCAACGGGATTACTGGAATTTCGATCCACCCCCATCAGGTCCTGAATCGCCGCAGGGACCAATTCCCGGCGTAGGGGCATTCTTTGGCTATGGTTCGTTCAACCCACGCCCCCCAAGAGATCCACCAATCCCTCCAACGGCACAGGCTAAACCGCCCAATCCTGGGAATTTTAGCAAGCAAGAACAGCTCTACAGTGTAACTTACAAAACATTTACTCCACAAAAGCCGCCGGGTGAAAGGTATGGACCCGTTCAAGAAATTTTTGCTTGGCTGTACCCACCTGCTGATTTTTTTGGGCAACTAGATCCATTCTTTCCTCAATATCAGTACTACCAGCTCATTGATGCAGCCGGACGAATCGGGAACTTACTTAGAGCTGGGACTGGACAGATCACGCCAATACCTGGCAAAACTCGCAATCAGCCAAATCAACCCGACGATAATTCTCCAAACCCAAACTTTAACCCCACCGCCGCTAGCCCCACAGCACCACCACCAAGCAGGATACCTGACACCGCCCCTCCACCACTTCCTAATCCAATTCCAGGCGGTACGCCAGATATTAAACCATTTCGCCGTCGTCCACAGCCCGATACACCTCCAACTCCCAGCCCTGCCCCTAATCCACCGCAAGAACCAAACCCGCAACCTGCGGAGCCGCCACCAGCGCCAGAGCCTCAACCAGATCCCCCCCCGAATCCCCCCTCTGACCCTCAACCGCCAGCGCCATCACCTGAACCATCACCAGAACCACCGCCAAAACCTACCCCTACACCTCCCCCTAGTCCCTCACCAGCCCCCAGCCCACCCCCACAACCAAATCCACCTGTTGAACCAGCGCCGCGCCCTCCAAGCCCTGCGCCGCAGGTAATACCGCCGATTAATCCGGTGCCCATTCCTGCGCCTGCACCTAGTCCAATTCCCGCACCTGCACCAAGCCCCGCACCTCAGCCAGCGCCCAACCCAGTCCCAGCCACGCCCACAGTCCCGAATCCATCATTTCCACCAGTCCCAGACAATCCATTCACCCCCGATCCGGTTACACCCCCAGTCCCCGACACCCCACCAGATCGGCAGCCAAACCCCAACGATCCGACTCCTCCACCAGCTACACCGACTAGTCCAACTACCAACCCACCGACACCTCAATCTCCAGCAAATCCAAACCCTGGTACTAATCCCGGATTCCCGCCGGGAAGAGATCCCGATTCGATTGGGCTGGGATTACCAGGTGGTGATAATTCTGAGTTGCTCGATCTATTCGGCAACGGGCTAGGAATTGGTATCCCTGGTGGTAGTGTGCCCCCGCCCCAATTTCCAAACACTGGCGTAATTCCTACGCCACCTGCTGCCCCCATTCCTGCGCCGCCGTCGCTATTACCACCAGCTGCAACCGCTGGAGTTGCGCCCATTGCTCCTGTGGTGGTCGATAGTATTCCCCCTGGTGTTAAACAGATTCCCACCCCTCTAAATCCTGGGCCGATCGTCACGCCCAATACCGCGCCGATCGTTCCCGTCACACCGCCGGGACCGATCGATCCTTGCAAGTCGCCCAACGCCGATCCGTGTATTTCGAGTATTTCGGATACGGTTACGAAAAACAAAGCCGCAATTGATGCAGCGACAGCAGCCGCCGCCGCCGCCGCAGCCCTGAATGTCCCAGCGCCGCTATCGGTGAAGAGATTCCTTAAATGCGAAAATAACGCCCCAGTATTCGATCGAGAAACGGTGCTAGTTCCAGCAAATATGCTGGGATTTGTCGGGCAATTGTTCGAGCATGTCGCCAATATTGAGGGTAAATTCTGCGCCCAGCAAACCGCGATCGCGACCGTCCCCGAATGGTGGCAGCTGCGCCCAGAAGCGGGACGGACACAGGGAATCTACGTCTATAAGGAACTGCGAGCTGATGGAACGATCGGCAACGATCCGTATGCAATTACTGTTCCACACTGCGTCCTCACATCCGCCCCAGCTGCGGCGATATTACCCGAATATTCAAAGGGCAACTATCAAGGTGTGTTATTTCTCAAAGACAACAGCAAGCTAATCGTTAACTGCTCAACGCCAGAAGAGTGTGAGCGGGTGATCTCGAAATTATCAGAAGTAATTAAGTCAGACTACCTGACCGGATCGACCCAGACAATTGGCAAACACAAGGGTAGACCGTTTAAAGAAATTAGGGTCAAAGCTCAGTGGCTGCATTTCTTCCCCACGGGTGCGAAATCCATGAAACCTGCCTATATAAAATCATTTTTCTAACGGCTCTAGGAGCCACCTGTAGCGCACACGCGCAGGCGGTGCCGTAGCCCCCCGCCCCGTGTGACTTATGCCGATGATTAGCCGTAGATCTGAGGGCACCATAGGCAAGCATTACCAAATTAATAAATTAGATTATGGCAGCTCAACCCAAAGTTAAGCATATCGTCACCATCGGTTCAAATAAATATAGTCTTCGGGCTGGTGATATTTATGGAGACCTAGGCGGAGTTACAGGCGTAACCAAAGCCCCAGCAAATGACACGACTAACTATACAGATAAACTTACTTCCGCCGACTTCTCTAATGGTCTAGTAGCCCGCGTTAAGGCGAGAGGGGTTGTGCTCACTAATGGCGTGGTAACTAAATCCCGCGATTTTACAATTATCGTCACCGCAGAGAAACTGAAATCGGCTCTAGCTGGACTAGATTCTAAGAAAATTACCGTAGCAGGCGGTCAAGTTTACGACCTGATTGGCGCTAGAATCCCGCAACGTCGTCGCTTTAGCTAATCAACTAATTAGCAATTAACCAAACACTATCTAAATAATTTCAAGGATTAATTAAAATGGCTGATTTATTACCGATTCACAAGGTTGGAGTAGGTGAAGACTTACAGTATTTCCGCACCAGTGATGTTTATGGCACTACTGGCGGACTAGGCGCAAAAGCTGGGATTACTAAAGTTGCCGATGCAGCTCTGACAGGGAAAGAAACAATCGTACCTGTTAAAGAAGTGTTACGAACTGCTGATGTATTTAGAATTAGTATTCGATACAAAACAGCATCAGGTAAGAAGAAGAGCGGCAAGCTATTAGTCGCTAGAGATTCGATGTCTAAAATCTTTGGAACTGTTGCTGGGGACAAGCTTGAGGGATTGCCCTATGCAGTCAATGGCGGTGCTTCTAAGGGCAATATTACCAGCATCGGCAGCATCCGCCGCGCCACAACTTACTAATAGATTATGCAGCAATCAAGCTTAGTTAAAGAGTGCGAGAATTATCGGACTAACGTTATGTTGGCTATCGATAACTTGGAGATCACAGAATATCAAAAGCAAATGTTTTTGATTAATCATCAGGCTTTTTACCTCCAACTATTGCAGGAACTGTCTCGCAATAGCGATACACCTGAGAATATTACAGCATTAGCTGAAATAGTTAATTAGTAGGGGGCGAAATGCCTTGGGACTCTGAGCAAACAATACAGGGCAATACTAAAACTGTATTGCCTTATTCATTCTCTTCTGCGGTAATTGCCGTTGATATCACGGCAACTAATCAACAGCCAACGTGGTATCAATCGGGATTTTTACGCGCAATTCTAGACGTTGACGGTGAGCCATTTACAGGCGCAAATATCCAGACTCAATTTGGACAGCAAGTAATTAACTTTCCCTTCTCAATTTATACGCTGGAATTTACGCCCAGAGTCTGGCTAGCTTCAGCAACTATCAAAATTAAACAATTATCATCTACACAAATTGGAGCATTAAATATGGGGATTAATTTCGCCCCTCAGCCGCCCGAACAATTAGGATCTGAGGTCGTTACAACCGTTAACGCTAGTATTACCAGCGTCCCGCTAGATCCAGCAAACCCAAACCGCCGCGATGGATTTATCGTCAACCGTTCAAATCGCAACCTGTGGGTGGTCATGTCTGGCGCAGCTGCTACCGCTGCGGCTCCGAGTAATTTGGTAACTCCTGGCTCTAACATCGAAATCCCTGAAGGTTACACAGGGGCTATTAATGGGATCTGGAGTGGTCCAACTCCAACGCTCAACTGTGAAGTTCACCAATTCAACGCAATTTAGGAAAGTAGTGGATAAACGAAAATGGTTACAATTTTGTTTCTATGCCTTAGCCTCAATCATTGGTTTATTTTTAGATCTCAACCATCCAGGGATAAAAAATATACTATGCCAGCCTATGAGCGGCAGAAGTCAAATCGATGAAAACTATCAAGATCCCAGGGATTACCGCACCCCAACCCTTGATCGCCCCGATCTATAACGGCTCACATTTTAATTGGGGTGAAGCAACTAAGAACGGGACTCGTATCCCCACCGATACAGAGTTTGAAGGTAATTTAATCACAGCGGCTCAAATTACCAGCAATATTATTAAGCTGGCTCACAAGCTCGATGAGATTCGGGAGATTTTTGACGGTACGCCGATTATTATTACGAGCTGGTATCGCGACCCTCGATCTAATAAAAATGTAGGCGGCGTTAGAAATTCTCAGCACCTGCTAGGATGGGCGGCAGACTTCCAAGTCCACGGACGCGACCCGAATGATGTTGCGGCAAAATTGCGGCGCACCTGGGGCGGTGGACTAGGGGATAGTGATGTTTTCACTCATGCGGATATGCGTCAGTTGATGGGCTGGTCTAGTGCTTACTGGGATTACGGCTATGCCTAATTTGAGGGAATGAATGGAAGCTTCCATTCATTCCCAAATCGCCTGCTGGTTGCCGCTGTCGATCGAACAATATATCCAGAGAATTTTTAAATCACAAACTCTGTCCTATGATAAAATCGACTATAGTCGCACAACGTCGCCCAACGTCGCACTAGTCCGCGATCGTTGCCTGACTAGATCGGTCGATCGCTACAGATTTAATGTCTGATTGTGTGGCTTCAGCCTCTGGCTTACTCAAACCACACACCAACTGAAAACCCACCCGATTCTAGATCGGGTGGGTTTTCTAATAGCGCGAGATGTTTACCATCAGTTACAATACAACCGCCTTTATCAGTTCATCATAGAGTAGTCGAGTAACTCGATAAGAGACTGTCATAGCCACCGCCGCGCCCGCTTTATGCTTGTCTGAGTTGCTCCCTGTTGTGGTTTTCCATTTGTGTCGCAATTGGGCGATTGTGGGGGCAGGTTTTGGGACTGATAAAGTTCTCCTGTCTAATTCGGTAACTAACCAGCTTTGACTCATGCCCTCAGCGATCGCATGTTTCATCACCCAGGTATATAACTTTGTTCGCGCGAACGATGAACCCGAATAGACCCAAACACTAGAGCCACCTGACTCAATTAGACGCTTTCCCATACCGAGCGAAATCTGAAAAGCTTTCAATGACTTATTGCTTTTGTACTTCTTTCGGTCATCTGCCCAGCGGTCGATATGTGGCTTACCATCTACTAGAAATTTCTCAAACGGGTAGATCTGGCTGAGGATAACGCCCTGCATCTTGGTACTGAATCCAAAATTATCAAAGATCGGACGATATCGATCGAACACAGTATCGGCAAGTAGTTCACTCAGGTGGGCTAACAGGGCTGTCTCTCTAATTTGATTCCCTGCCAGTGCAGCTGCATGATCGCGGGTGTACTGGGTAATTTCGATACCCAATGTGATGGCGATCGATTTGCGATACCCATATTCGATCCGTTTGGATTGATGAATAGTTGCCAGCCAACCGACCCAGGCGGTTACCCCGTCATTATTGCGCTGATTGCTGATCGTCCGATCCGCGCATTCGGGGAACTCATATTTCAACCGCTGCCGCAGCTGCTGCGTGTAAATCTTGGTAGTAGTCGCGACAGATTCAAGCTCTAAGACTCGATCGTTCACGTCAGCGATTAGCCCAGCTTTCCAGACTAGCCACTTGTTGCGGTTGTTAAAATCGGGGTGAAAGTAGGACAGGGCAAGGCAAAAAGCGTCTTTCCTGTCGTCTTTATCCTTGAATCCATAGGAACCGCGATTGAAGCACAAGTCCGAATGTCCGATCCACTTGACCTCAATATCTAATTGCTCGGCAAGTTTAGCCCAGAGCTTGGAATACCACACCCCTGTCGGTTCCATGACGATCGCGTCTGGCTTGAGTTCTTGGAGCAGTTCGATCGCGTCCGTCAATTTAATACTAGATCCTTCTTTCTTATTGTCCATTCTGATTTTAGATATGGAAAACTTAGCATTCTTTTTATAGTAGTTTTCGTAGGAGATGCCTACGGGTAAACTTTCCAAAGAAAATGCCACAACAAACTTAGCACCGATATCGATGCCTAAAACTTTAGTCATGTTTTTATTGAGTTTTTTTGGTCGGGTGAGAATTGTATCTAGACAAGGTTCGAGGATGGATTAATAAAACCCGTGAGGGTTCGATCTCAGTTATAAAAACCTAGTTAGTCAGAATACAAGCAAGGATAATAGGAGCCGAAGATGATATATAAGCCAAAAGGCTGAACTCGGTTAAAAAGCCCCTACCAGACTTGACGGGTAATTACCCCCGCGACCGCCAAACATGGCGGTTTCGTCCCATTAGGACTCATCAGGCGGATTGATAAAAGTCGAGTTTTTTGGTATAATTAGAACATCCTTTTGGTCGAGGTGTTGAATTGTTTTCGTTAACAAAATAGTTATTTGTTCAGTGATAAAATTACGCTGAGAATGCGTAAGTTTACCATTACCATAGCCGTCTGTTCTAGAGCTGCCAAGCAAACAGAGGGCTATTTTTAATTGGGTTTTAATGTGTTCTTTTTGCATTTATCTCTTGTACAGTCTTGAGACTCGCTTTTGCTTGTCTTTGCTCGCAAAGTACAGCCAATTCTAGTGAAGCTTCCTTCATCCACTTAAAGGTGAAATAATCATTATGATCGGTTCTTTCGAGGTATTCGCAATAACCGATAATCCGATCGATACAGTCATGAATCGGATTGTCTGAGTAGATTTTGATGTATTTGGTCACAGTGCTTACTGTCTCTGGGTTTGAGTCTGTTTTATCGGTTTGGTTCATGGTTAGTAATAAATGTCGAATTAACTACGCTGTGTTTGGGCATAAACTCACCAACTAGATCGGTGATGGCTCGATCGAACATATCGAGGGTATGTTCTAAAAATTTTTGCGGTTTGACCCACTGATATTCAACTCGATCGATAATCGCCAGCTGTTCGGGATTGAGTTCGATCGATTGTTCGGTACTGGCGATCGCTTCGTCCTCTTCATCCAAAAATGCCAATTCTGCCAGATACTCATTCAAAGTCATCCCCGCCGCGATCGCCTGTTCTCTGAGCGCATCCGCTACTCGTTTGGGTAGTCTCACCGTCTCGCTGGTAGGTTGTTTGTCGGGATTGATTTCGGCATCGATCGCCCCAGCGGTGATCTTGTGACCCTGGCATTTTGCGAGAATATTACCCCAAACTTCACTTAACCGCTCAAGTGATAGATCTGCCATTTTCAGGGCTTGAGAAGCGTTGCGAGGTAGGTCTGTAAAGCCCAAGAATGCTAGTCTAGTAGCGACTTGTGCGGATTTAATCGCGTTCTTGACCTGCCAGATATTCAAACTAACTTTGTGCTCGCAGAAGCTCCGAAAGTCTAAAAATTTTTCTGAACACTTTTTCCACCAGGCGCGCGAAGCTACTTTATCAAGGATCAATCCGAAGCGTATATAGGAGTATTGACTTGTGAGTAGTTGATACTCGGTATCGTCGATATCATCTGAGTCTAGGTCTCTTACCTCATCTTGGAATTCAAGGATCAAGTCGGAGACATTTAGCTCTCTTACGCAATCATTGTCATCGATAATTTTTCGCATGGTTATTTAGGGTGAGTGGGTCAACACAAAGTTAGGCAATATGCGCCGCGATGTCGGGTGAATACCCGCCAGGGCGGTCAATTGCCTAATTGTGCTGATTGGTTGCCCTCAGGCTCGAAAATAGTGGTTACGAGGCAACTATTATCGAGGCTTGAGCGGGGTGGATTGACGCAAGGTAAGGTATTTGCTACTATAGTAGTGATTTCCTTACCTTTAGTCAACCCCCACGTTCGAGATTTTTGGACGTGGGCGAAATTAAAACTTTGAAACAGATAGTTTTTGAATCTGGACTGAATAGACGACAAATAGCTGACATTCTTGGTGTCTCTCCGCCAAGAGTTTCAGAGATAATGCGTCCTGGTCAAGATTTAAGGCTTAGTACGGTGATTAAATTATCGAAAGCCTTAAACGTAAGTCTTAAAACTCTAGCGGAATCGATCGGGCAAGATACGAGCGGGATTCCCAACGATTTAGGAGGTGACGAAAATTAGCGACAGACAGTCAACACTTTTCGACCTAACGGAATATGAAGGAGTGGATTCGGGAATGTGGGGGTGGTTGGAATCCGAAACTACTCAAGGGTTAGGTACTAAGAATAAAAACTTAGTACCTAACTCATCCCCACCCACTACCGAGCGGTTAGGTACTAAGAATAAAAACTTAGTACCTAACTCCGAACCACCAACTACCGAGCAGTTAGGTACTAAGCATAAAAAGTTAGTACCTAACTCCGAACCACCAACTACCGAGCAGTTAGGTACTAAGCATAAAAAGTTAGTACCTAACTCCGAACCGAACCAAGAGTTAGGTACTAACAATTCCTTAGTACC
>JANNDL010000100.1:0-14579 GCA_031387665.1 Chamaesiphon sp. OTE_75_metabat_95
CTTTAGGCTTTAGGCTTTAGGCTTTAGGAGTTAGTTACTGAGCTTAGTGTTCACAATTCTGACTGGAGATTTACGATTTGTACAAAAAAAACCAGTTTCTCAGGGAAACTGGTTTTTTCGAGGCTAGAAATGACTATTTAGTTTCAGAGAATTCAGCGTCAATTACATCATCAACACTGCCGGTCGTACCACCAGGAGGAGGAGTACCTGCGTCGCCATCATCACCGCCACCAGCGTTTGCGCCTGCTTGGGCGTAGATATTACTACCAATCGCCATCAGGGTTTGTTGGACTTCTGGAGTCAGACGTTGGATTTCTTTATCATCGTCTTTCGCAACAGCTTCTTTGAGTTCTTTGATTAAGCCTTCCAGCTTGGTTTTATCTGCCGCTGGGACTTTATCGCCGAGTTCTTGGAGTTGTTTTTCAGCTTGATAGGTGAGGGAATCAGCTTGGTTCTTGCGATCGATTTTGTCACGATTTTCTTTGTCGTTGGAAGCATTGTTCTCAGCTTCTCGTACCATCCGTTCGACTTCGGTTTTGTCGAGAGTCGATGCACCAGTGATACTGATGGATTGCTCTTTGCCAGTGCCTTTGTCTTTGGCGGTAACGTTTAAGATGCCGTTTGCATCGATGTCGAGGGTGACTTCGATTTGGGGTACGCCGCGAGGTGCGGAAGGAATTCCGTCGAGACGGAAGGTTCCCAGGCTCTTATTGTCGCGAGACATTTCGCGTTCGCCTTGGAGAATTTGAATTTCGACATTGCTTTGTCCATCCACCGCTGTCGAGAAGGTTTCAAACTTCTTGGTAGGGATGGTAGTGTTGCGGGGGATGATTTTAGTCATTACGCCACCGAGGGTTTCTACACCCAAGGATAGAGGCGTAACGTCAAGCAATAGAATATCTTTGACTTCACCAGCCAAGACACCCGCTTGAACTGCTGCACCAACTGCAACTACTTCATCAGGGTTAACGGTTTCGTTAGGCTCTTTGCCCAAGATCCGTTTGACTAGCTCTTTGACCGCTGGAATCCGCGTAGAACCACCAACGAGGACAACTTCGTCAAGTTTCGTTTTGTCGATTTTCGCGTCTCTGACAGCATTCTCAACTGGAATGCGGCAACGATCGATCAAGTCAGAACAGATTTCCTCAAATTTAGCACGAGTCAGAGTCAGTTCGACGTGCTTGGGGCCGTCCTGAGTTGCTGTGATAAAGGGGAGGTTAATTTCGGACTGAGTGACGCTAGACAGTTCGATTTTGGCTTTCTCAGCCGCTTCAGTCAAACGTTGGAGAGCTTGACGATCTTTGCGGAGGTCGATGCCTTCGTTTTTCATGAAGGTAGTCGCCAAGTGATCGACGATTTTCTTATCGAAGTCGTCTCCACCCAAGTGACTATCACCAGAAGTAGCTAGAACTTCAAATACACCGTCGCCAACTTCGAGTACAGATACATCAAACGTACCGCCCCCAAGGTCAAATACGAGGATTGTTTCATTGCTCTTCTTGTCTAAACCGTAAGCTAGTGCAGCAGCAGTAGGTTCATTGATAATTCGTAAGACTTCTACACCAGCGATCTTGCCCGCATCTTTGGTAGCTTGACGCTGAGAGTCATTAAAATAAGCTGGTACGGTAATTACGGCTTGGGTGACAGTCTCGCCCAGGTATTTGCTCGCATCATCGACCAGTTTTCTCAGCACAGAAGCCGAAATTTCTTCTGGTGCAAACTTCTTATTCAAACCAGGCGATTCGATTCTAACGCTACCGCCGTCGTTAACGACCTTGTAAGAAATCTCAGTCGCTTCCTGATTTACTTCGTCAAATTTGCGCCCGATAAAGCGTTTGACCGATGAGAACGTATTCTCAGGGTTCATTACTGCTTGGCGTTTCGCGATTTGCCCTACCAACCTGTCGCCATTTTTCGCAAATGCAACCACAGAAGGGGTAGTGCGGAAACCCTCGGCGTTGGCGATTACAGTGGGTTTGCCACCTTCCATTACCGCAACGCAGGAGTTGGTAGTTCCTAAGTCAATGCCAACAACTTTTCCCATAATACTTTAACTACTTCCTAAATAATGACAAGAATTTGGATAATGACAACGAGTGCTGGATCTGCGCTCGTGTGATTGATATTACATATTAATCCCTATATTTGTGCCAACGAAGAGTTTTAAAAAGGGTGGTTTTCCGTACCCCTTCTATGGCTAACGGTCGATCGTGAGCTGACTCTTTTGGTACCTCTCTACTGTATGTGAATTACACCGATACCGAAATTGAGGCGAACCGTATAGAGTAGTGGTGCTTACCGAAGGAGAGATACTTTGTTGAGGAACTAGCGTTTCCAGATGCCTATTTTTTGCTTAACCTTCCTAAAAGAGGCACCTCTCTAAAATCAAGATTAGTTAGCTAATCTTAGTTCCATTCATGTTAAAATAAGGTCAGTCAAATAATCTTGCTTGATGACATGCTTGAAATTGCAAAGAAGGATATTATCTCCCGTCTCCAGTTTGATAACCCGTGGTGGGAGACAGTGGATAGCAAAAAAATTGCTTTTGAAGACACCCCTCGGCGTAAGTACTTTGAACCTTTTTATCAGAATATTTTGGATGTAAGTGTCCGTCGGGCGATAGTTCTAATGGGACCAAGACGAGTTGGAAAAACGGTGATGGTCTATCACAGTATTCGAGAACTCTTGAATTCTGGCATTTGTGAGCGAAATATTTTATATGTATCGCTTGAAACTCCGATCTATACTGGACTTTCGCTAGAACGCATTCTCGGTTATTTTCAGGAGCTGTTTGAACACGGTAGAGAGTCAAAGTTGTTCATTTTCTTTGATGAAATTCAGTATCTACGCAATTGGGAGGTACACCTTAAATCACTGGTTGATTCATTTACTAGTTACCGTTTTGTCGCAACTGGCTCTGCTGCCGCTGCCCTAAAGCTCAAAAGTACTGAGTCTGGTGCTGGCCGTTTTAGTGACTATGTTCTTCCCCCATTGACTTTTGCCGAATATTTAATGTTTATTGGTCGAGAAGCTGAACTAATAAGCGTCACAACAAATCAACATCAACCTGAAAATGAATATTCTACGCCCAACATCGAGGCACTTAATCAAGAATTTGTTAACTACCTGAACTTTGGTGGATACCCAGAAGCAGTTTTTTCGGAAACTATCAGGCAAGATCCTGGACAATATATCAAAAGCGATATCATCGACAAAGTTCTCCTGCGAGATCTGCCGAGCCTTTATGGTATCAATGATATCCAAGAATTAAACAGACTTTTTACCACATTGGCTTATAACTCTGGTAACGAAGTAAGTTTGGAAAATTTGTGCCAATCATCTGGCGTAGCAAAAAACACGATTAAACGTTATCTTGAGTACCTTGAAGCTGCATTTCTAATTCGGCGGGTTGAGCGAATCGATCAAAATGCAAAAAGATTTAAGAGGGCAATGTGTTTCAAAGTTTATCTAACAAATCCCTCAATGCGAGCTGCACTATTTGGACAAATTGATGCAGACTCCGAGGCAATGGGAGCAATGACAGAAACAGCGATCTTTAGTCAATGGCAACATAGTCGGGTGATTGAACTTTACTATGCCCGCTGGAATTCAGGAGAGGTTGATATTGTCCATTTAGATATTGCCCAACAGTCACCATCTTGGATCGTTGAAGTCAAATGGAGCGATCGTCCATACAAAGTTGACTCAGAGCTGGATAATTGCGTGGAATTTGTCAGTAAGCATCCAAGGATAAGTCAGCCGCTTTTGGTAACTAGTCGAACTATTGAGGACAAGAATGTTCAATACAGAGGTGTGCGGTTCTCATTCCAGCCATCTAGCCTTTATGCTTACTTGCTTGGAGCAAACATTTTGCGTCAAATCGACACGAAAAACTTTCAACGGACTATTCCAAGGTGATCTGAATCTATTTTCGATCGAAACTCTACGATGCTCACTGAAAAAAACTGTAGATTGTTGGTGAACTTATCTTCACGTCCCACCCCAAAGCTAGACGTAGATGTTAGAATCTATAGCCATAGCTAGGGGTGCCTGAGATATCTATACATATTTATTCAGGCTGAGAACATACCCTTGGCACCTGAGCCTGGGTAATGCCAGCGGAGGGAAGCTGTTTATGATAGGAAATTGACTATGCGTACTGAATGGATTGCTAAACGTAGCGGACAAGAAAATGTCTCTCAGATGCACTATGCGCGCAAGGGCATAGTGACTGAAGAGATGGACTACGTTGCCAAGCGCGAGAATCTATCTGTAGAATTGATTCGATCGGAAGTTGCCCGTGGACGGATGATTATCCCTGCAAATACCAATCACCCGAATTTGGAGCCAATGGCGATCGGGATCAATTCTCGGTGTAAAGTGAATGCCAATATCGGTGCATCTCCTACTTTCTCAGACATGAAAGAAGAGGTTGACAAGCTGATGCTGGCGATCAAGTACGGTGCAGATACCGTCATGGATCTGTCCACTGGTGGCGGTAATCTGGATGAGATTCGGATGGAAATCATCAAAAATTCCACCGTACCAATTGGGACTGTGCCAATTTACCAGGCACTCGAAAGCGTCCACGGTAGTGTCGAAAATCTCACCCCTGATGATTTCTTGCACATCATCGAAAAACATGCCCAGCAAGGTGTTGACTATCAAACTATCCACGCAGGTATTTTGATCGAGCATTTACCACTAGTCCGCAATCGGCTGACTGGAATTGTCTCCCGTGGTGGTGGGATTCTCGCCCGTTGGATGCTGCACTTCCACAAGCAAAATCCGCTCTACACCCACTTCGACGACATCATCGAAATCTTCAAAAAATGCGAT
This sequence comes from Chamaesiphon sp. OTE_75_metabat_95, assembly GCA_031387665.1. GTDB lineage: Bacteria > Cyanobacteriota > Cyanobacteriia > Cyanobacteriales > Chamaesiphonaceae > Chamaesiphon. The sequence goes on from JANNDL010000100.1 coordinate 4,840, forward strand.
GTGTCCTTCAGTTTGGGTGACTCACTCCGTCCTGGCTGCACCCACGATGCCTCCGATGAAGCCCAACTAGCCGAACTCAAAACCCTCGGCAACCTCACCCGCCGCGCTTGGGAACATGACCTCCAAGTGATGGTAGAAGGCCCTGGACACGTTCCAATGGACCAAATCGAGTTCAACGTCAAAAAACAAATGGAAGAGTGCTCAGAAGCTCCTTTCTACGTGTTAGGGCCACTGGTAACTGATATTGCTCCAGGCTACGACCATATCACCAGTGCGATCGGCGCGGCAATGGCTGGCTGGTACGGTACCGCCATGCTCTGCTATGTGACTCCCAAAGAACATCTGGGATTACCCAATGCTGAAGATGTCCGCAATGGTCTAATTGCCTACAAAATCGCCGCTCACGCTGCCGATATTGCCCGCAAACGTCCAGGTGCCCGCGATCGAGATGATGAGCTATCCAAAGCCCGTTATAACTTCGACTGGAATCGTCAGTTTGAACTCTCCCTTGACCCCGAACGGGCGAAGGAATATCACGACGAAACCCTCCCCGCAGATATCTACAAAACCGCCGAGTTCTGCTCGATGTGTGGTCCTAAATTCTGCCCGATGCAAACTAAAGTTGATGCAGAAGCATTAACTGAACTGGAGAAGTTCCTAGCCCTAGAAAAAGAACCCTCCCGTATCGGTTAATTCCTAAACCTCAATCGTAGCTCCACACGAAAAATCCCCTCCTCGGAGGGGTGCCCGTAGGGCGGGGTGGGTAGATATCCGCTGAAATCCAGTATTTTCATACCGGATCACACTTTCATTTACTTGAAGTGTCTCGATCGTGAAGTTATCGGTGGGGTTGGGCAGGTTTTGTACGGAGGTTGACTTCACGTTTGAATTAGTCGCATGAACCTGCCCCTACAGGTTGTTCTTTCTTTCCACACATCAAACATGCTCCCAATCATCGCCATCGACGGCCCCGCAGGTGCGGGCAAGTCCACCGTTACCAAGCTTGTTGCAGCCCGATTAGGGCTGTTATTTTTGGATACGGGTGCGATGTATCGAGCGATCGCGTGGCTAGTCCTAGAAGCGAATCTAGTCCTGGATGATGAGCAAAAAATAGCTGAGTTGGTGAGTCAAGCCAAGATCGTCTTGACTGGAACTCAAGTTGTGGTGAATGGGGTGGATGTGACGGGGTTAATTCGATCGCCAGAAGTGACCAGCAAAGTCTCGGCAATCGCAGCATTAGGCATTGTCAGAGCGGAATTGGTCAAGCAGCAGCAGGCAATTGGTGCCCAGGGTGGAATTGTCGCGGAAGGACGGGATATGTGTACTCATGTATTTCCAGAGGCTCAGGTGAAGATTTTTCTGACTGCATCGGTGCAGGAACGGGCGAGGCGCAGACAGGTGGATTTAGCAGAGAGTGGACAGGGTGAATTTAGCCTGGAAAAATTGGAGAGATCGATCGCCGAGCGAGATTTAATTGATAGTACGCGCGAGATTTCTCCCTTAAAGCGGGCTGATGATGCAGTAGAAATTATCAGTGACAATCTGACTATTGACGAAGTGGTCGATCGAATTGTGAGGATGTATCAGATATCTCGATCCAGTTAGAGGAGTTCTTGCATGAAGCGTCTCATTCGGGGCATAGACGTGGAGATCGAGTGGACTCGATCGGAAACTTCAGCGAAACGATCGATCCCACAGAGTTAATCCGCGCCTAGAATTCGGGTAAACTGTGGGATGGAGAATATCAAAAAACTTAAGTTAAATGGAAATCGGTCAACAAGTTAAAGTTTTTCGCCTCAGAGATCGGGTATCGAACGGCGTTGTGAGTAAACTAGGTAAGGTAGGGACGATCGAAGATTTCAAAATGACGGATGGTAGCGGTGTTGGTGCCGTCGTCCGATTTGAAGACAAGACTAGTACCTGGTTTTTTGAAGATGAACTCAAAGTTGTAGAATAATATGCCCCAAATTCTCACCTTCCTTGGTAAAGGCGGTTCCGGTCGAACTACGGTAGCGATTGCTGCCGCCAAACAACAAGCTAACCTGGGTCGGCGGGTATTATTTGTCAGTCAAGATCCTACGCCTGCGACGGGGATCTTGCTGGGTGTTACCCTGACGGATACACCTCAATCGATTGGCGCAAATCTAGAAATAGTGTCGATTTCGGCCACAGTAGCGATCGAGCAAGGCTGGGAAGATGTCAAGCAAATCGAAGCGCGGTATCTGAGATCGCCGATTTTACGCAATGTTTATGGGCAGGAACTAGCAATTTTGCCTGGGATGGATAGTGCGATCGCCCTAAATGCGATCAGGCAGTATGATGCTAGTGGCAAGTATGACGTGATTGTCTATGATGGCACGGGTGACATGACGACCCTGCGGATGGCCGGAATGCCGGACGCGCTGAGTTGGTACCTGCGTCGCTTTATCGCGGTAGTTGAAGAATCAGATCTGTGGCGAACTGTCGCGCCGATTATGCAGCCTGCAATGGCAGCGGTGTTGACGATCGCCTGGACGGGCGAAAGCGTGATGTCCCAGCCAATGCAGGAGGCAACATCCCTTTTAGACAAGAGCCAGTCAATTATTAGCAATCCTCAGCGAGTAGTAGGTTATCTAGTTACGACCGCAGATCCTGCGGCAATTGCTACTGCTAAATATTTGTGGGGTAGTGCCCAGCAGTCGGGCTTAACGATCGGTGGTATCATCCTGAACCAAAGTAAGTCTAATGATACCGTCACGGCTGAATTTGACCCCTTAGCAGTGTCGATCGTCCCGACCCAAGTTGGTACTGATTGGCAACCCTTGATTGATGGGATGCCAGATTTTAGTCAGGCGATCGCTTCGCCCAAACCGATCGATATCAATATTTCCAAGCGTGAAGTCCGACTATATTTACCTGGTTTTGATAAAACCCAAGTCAAGCTCACTCAATCGGGGCCAGAAGTAACGATCGAAGCTGGAGATCAGCGACGGAACATTTTGCTACCACCACAATTGAAAGGCTCTAGTGTCACAGGTGCAAAATTTCAAAGTGGTTATCTAATTATTTCTTTTTAAGCCAAATAGCTTAGGGATCAGAATGACAGTAGGGGCAATTCATGAAGCGGCGGTTTTATTCTGGGGGAACCCCGTCTTGTCGTTTCTTTATTCGGGGGGAACCCCTGAATAGAAACGACGCAGAATAAAAAACCGACAAGACATGCCCCTACTGTCGTTCTGCTAATTTAATTAACCCCAGCCGCTACTTTTGACACAGGTATAGATGCTGGCTCGACAGCGTACTTAATTGTGTGACTAACTAATCTGGCACATTTTGAACTCATCACATTTGGTTCAACCGTCAGCCACTCAGGATTGACTGGCTTGCCAGTAGCCCAGGCAATCAAGGCTGCTGGTAGATTCGCCCCAGCGACATGGGAGAAGGGATAGCCACCACCAAAACGGGGATTCAATTCGAGCACACGATAACCATCTGGACTTGATAGGACATCACAATCGAGATTGCCGATGTGCTGAAGATTTTGACCGATTTTTCTACCGATCTCGATCAGGAGGGGATTGTGGGTCGTAACTGCTCGATCTGTTTCACCACCGCGCATTGATAATTTGCGTTTAGCAAAGGTGGTAACGTGTTCACCCTGGAGATTATTAATCACATCTAGACCATATTCCCCACCCACAATCCGTTCTTGGATTAAGACACAACGATCGGGATCGGTCAAGCTAGCCGCCGCTAAAATCGTTCTAGTCAGGCGTTTTTTGATCAAGTGATAGGCTAATTCTAGTTCCTCATTATCTTGAGGAAATTCAACTCCAATTGACGCAGTGCCCCAGCGTGGTTTGACAACTAGAGGAAATTTCAGTTCACCAACGGCGAGAGCTTCGAGGGCATCAGCAAGAGAGCGATATGTTTTGGGGGCAGGAATATTATTTTGCTTGAGAAACTGATATGTCTTCCATTTATCAAAGCAAATATCGATCGCTGCTGGATTGGCAATCAACGGAACAGTTCCAATCGCCAAAAATCGATCGCGCTGTTGCGAGAGTAGTGGCAACTCTAGATCGTTTAAAGAAATCAACAAGCCAATTTGATGTTCTTGACAAGTAGCTAATAATCGATCGAAATATTCGGGATGACTCGATCGAGGTAGGATAAATGCACAATCTGCTTCTTGGAGCGACACAGCATCTGGATTGGAATCACAGACAAATACTTGACCGTTACCCGCAAGTGCTGTTTTAAAGTATTCGATCAGATAGTTCCGAGATCCAGAGCAGGTTAATAATATATTCATGTAAATTTGATTAATGGCTGGCAATTAAGTCAAGCCTAGTAGTGTAGCCCTTGTATTTTTCCGGCTATCTCGATCGGGTAAGTTTAGCAAACTCAATGGTAAAAAATTTCAGCTTCACTTAGCATGAATATCTGATCGAATGACAATCTATCCATGATGTAAAAATAATATTTACAGTTACTAAACTAATTTGTAAGATTGATGAAATACCTTTTGACTATTTTACATTAATTCAGTAATACCTTAGTTATTTTTACCTACGCCAAATAACGTAAAAAAGCGGGATTTAGCCTCCTTTTTGGTGTTATTCTCATTTATATAGCAATCCTATTTGAGAAACTATCCTGTCTTTTCTTCCTCTGCGCTCTCTGTCTTGAGGTCCTAAACCGTCGGGGAACCCGACGAGCGGACATCGCTGCGCCTCTGCGGTTAAAAAAATATTAGTGGAACAGTACTGGAAAATTTGAAAATCAAATAGGATCGCTATAGCAATCGCCACATCAATTGGGAGATAGTGGTTGCCATACCAGATGAATTGATCTATTAACCACCAAACTACCAAACCACCAAATGGATTTCCAACTTCTCGGACTCACTTTCATCACCGTCTTCATCGCTGAAATTGGCGATAAAAGTCAGCTAGCGGCGATCGCATTAGGCGGTAGCAGCCAACATCCCCGTGCGGTGTTTTTTGGCTCTGTAGCTGCATTATTATTAGCTAGCTCGATCGGTGCTCTGGCTGGTGGTGAAATTGGAGTATTCTTACCAGTTAAATTGCTCAAAGGTCTGGCAGCATTGGGCTTTGCCCTAATCGCAGTGCAGCTATTATGGCCGGACAATTCCTGACAACGAAAAAATAGTGGGAACGTTTGCGGCTTAAAATCGATCCATAGATCATGTCCACAATCCATTTCAGATCTAGCTAAGATTTAACATGAACAAAGCTTTAATTCTCAGTGTACTCATCAGTGGAATCTGTGGAAATATCGCCACCCCGATTGCCCTCCAGCCAGCCACAGCAGCACCACTAACCAAGCTCGATAGATCCGTAGCAGCCCAACCTCCGAAAATCGAGTTACTGACCCCTGGAGCCGAACCACGCCAGGAGTTAAAATTTCGACCAGCCGCTAATAGTAAGCAAACCATGACAATGATGATGGGGATGTCGATGGATATGAGTATGGGTGATAGTCCCCTGCCCAAAATGCCGATTCCTAAGATGTTAATTAAAATGGACTTAAAGGTTCAAAAAGTCGATCCATCTGGGGATATTTATTACAATTTTGCCTACGGAGATATCAAAGCGATCGCCGACCAAGATACACCGCCAGCAATGCTTGCCGCTATGCAGAAAAGCCTCAAAAGCTTAACTGGAATTCAAGGTAATATCGTGATTAACAGCTCTGGTTTGGTTAAAAGTAAGAATCTAATTTTACCTAAAACAGTCGATCCGACGATCAAAGAAACATTGGAGCAATTTAATAATTCAATGGATCGAGTCTCCACGCAGTTACCCAGTGGAAAGCTGGGAGTGGGCGCGAAGTGGCAAGTCAGTGATGCGCTCCAGTCGGGTGGAATTAAGTTCAATCAATCTTCGACTTATGAAATTGTGGAGATTAATGATGTTGGTATGAAAGTCCAAACTAAAATCACGCAATCAGCACTACCCCAAGATCTCCAACTTCCCAAGTTAGGCAAAAATGTCAAGACTAAACTAACTGCACTAAATTCTACAGGTGAAGGTCAATATCTAGTTAGGTTTGATTCACTACTACCGATTTCTGGTAAATTGTCAATCAATACCAATAGTAAAATGTCTATCCAAATTAGTCCGAAAGAAGCACCAGCTAATGTAACGAATAATATGACGATCGATCTCAATATCTCAGATAAATAAGCCCTAACAATCCTATTTAACTTTTCGCCTGCTGGTAATCGGTGGCGTTAACCCTAGCTAACGCCACCATATTCCTCTATGATCGACTAATGAAGGTATCATCCTGTAAGTAATTTCCGATCGGATCAAAGGTATTATCACTTTAGTCATATATAGTTTGCGGGCATTGCCCAGTCTAGATCTTACGTGTTCTTGAATCGTCTCCACCTACGTCATTTTCGGAATTATCAGGAACAGGAAATCATTTTTTCCGCACCTAAAACAATTTTATTGGGTGATAATGCCCAGGGTAAATCTAATCTATTAGAAGCGGTAGAGTTGTTGTCTACACTCAAGAGTCATCGAGTTTCACGCGATCGAGATTTGGTACTAGCAGGCGCAAGTGAAAGTAAAATTACCGCCCAATTGACTCGTAAGCATGGATCGATCGATCTAGGATTAATCATTAGAGATAAAGGACGGCGCACCGCTATAGTTAATACCGAAAATCTGAAACGGCAGCTAGATTTTTTAGGGATATTAAATGCTGTAGAATTCTCAGCCTTGGATCTAGATTTAGTCAGGGGCAATCCTGAAACTCGGAGGCATTGGATTGACTCATTATTGTTTCAGATTGAACCAGTTTACGCCCACATTTTGCATGAATATCAGCGGGTACTGAAGCAGCGAAATAGTCTGCTCAAACAAGCAGAACACCGCGCACTCGATCCGGCTGAACTAGGATCGTGGAATCATCAATTAATTACCACTGGGACAAAGGTAATCCGCCGCAGAGTCAGAATCATCGACAGACTAGCCCCCATTGCCCAAATCTGGCATACTAAGATTAGCAAAAACACGGAACAATTAAAGATTATTTATACGCCAAATATTATGGCGATCGAGAATACCCCCGAATCAATCTATCAAGCATTTGCCGACAGGTTATATCTCCGGCGAGTAGCAGAAGAAAGCCTGGGAAATACCCTAGTTGGCCCTCATCGCGATGAGATTGAGTTAACGATTAATAATACACCTGCAAAGTCTTACGGCTCTCAGGGACAGCAGCGCACTTTAGTGCTAGCCCTTAAATTAGCCGAGCTAGAATTGATCGAACAAATTGTCGGCGAACCACCATTATTACTGCTTGATGATGTTTTGGCTGAACTCGATCTGACTCGCCAAAATCAACTTTTGAGCGTGATTGAAGACAGGTTTCAAACGTTGATTACGACCACCCATTTAGGTGCATTTGATGCAAAGTGGCTGGACTCATCCCAAATTTTACACGTTCGATCGGGTAAAATTGTTCAGGCTTAATCTTCACATTTAGGCTTAAACTCTAGATGGTAGGCTACTCACCATTCACCATCCACCATAAACCATTCACTAAATCATGAGTGACGAATTAGTAATCCCCCAGTTAATTGTTGGCTTGGGAAATCCTGGAATTAAGTATGCTCAAACTAGGCACAATGTCGGGTTTGATGTACTGGATATTCTGGCAAAACGCTGGCAGATTGGGTTGAGCGAAAAAAAACAATTTCAAGGCATTGCTGGTGAGGGATTTAGCAGTAGTAATGCTAAAATTAGACTGCTGAAACCACAGACTTTTATGAATCTTTCTGGTCAATCAGTCCGATCGATGTTGGATTGGTTTAAGCTATCGCCAGAGTCTGTTTTAGTAGTGTACGACGATCTGGATTTACCACTAGGAAAAATTAGATTGCGACTGTCAGGCTCGGCTGGTGGACACAATGGGATGAAATCAATTATCTCTCATCTAGGCACACAGAACTTTCCCAGAGTCAGAATCGGGATTGGCAAAAGTACTGGAGAGAAAGATACTATTTCTCACGTACTAGGTAAATTCTCGGCAATAGAAACACCGATCGTCAATGAAGTAATCTACCTAGTCAATGATGCGATCGAAATGAGCCTCAAGCAAGGAATGGAAAAAACGATGAGTCTCTACAATAGCAAGTCAGTTCCGGTACCAGAAGACAAAATCTAATCCACCCAACGATCGATCCCTGATGACTTATTACTCCGAGGATTAAATCGATCGACATTAGTGAAAGTTGCTGTACCTTGAGAAGACCTGTCGGCACTAACATGTCGAGTCTTTTTGGTAGTCCGAGCAACTGATTTGACGATTGCAACTGGACGAGGGGCTAATTTGCCAACTTTAGCTGGAATAGCTGATTTGAGCCGAACATTAGCTAGGATTGCCTCAGTTGGTTGTCGAGATCCGGTGACTGTTACCGCCGCTCTAGGCGTGACTTGACTGGTGAGAACGGGTTTCGCTTTCAATTGGGGTTTGGCGAAGACTGGGCAGTTCAACACAATCGCCAACGTAGACACTGAAACGGCAATCCCTAGACGATGACTGAGGCTGTACATTTTAAGAAAACTCAATAGGACTTATCTGTTAGCGTACCCATCGAGATCGAGATAATTATCAATTAAGAATTATTAATTTAAGGGACAAGTAGGGTTGACTCACCGAAAAATGTCTCCCACCAGCCGCCAAGAATGCTAGGATCGCAAACAGCAAGAGAAGAAGTGAAGAAAAAAAGGACAACCTAATGGCAGAGATAAATAAGTCAATATCCTTCGACGGTAGGGATATCAGGCTTAAGGTTGGAGTATACGCACCCCAAGCTGGTGGTAGTGTATTGATTGAATCTGGCGACACCAGCGTTTTAGTTACCGCAACCAGAGCGAAAGGACGGGAAGGAATTGATTTTCTGCCGTTGCTTGTAGATTATGAAGAGCGAATTTATGCAGCCGGACGGATCCCTGGGGGATTCCTGAGGCGTGAAGGCAGAGCACCAGAAAAAGTCACATTGATTAGTCGCTTAATTGACAGACCAATGCGTCCGTTGTTTCCAGACTGGTTGCGCGATGATATCCAAATTGTAGCGACCACAATGTCCTTGGACGAAAACGTTCCGCCAGATGTCTTGGCGGTGACTGGGGCTTCGATGGCTAGCTTACTCGCTGGACTCCCCTTCAATGGCCCGATGGCGGCAGTCCGCGTCGGCTTAGTTGGAGATGATTTTATTATCAATCCCACCTATCGCGAAGCGCAAATTGGTGACTTGGATCTAGTTGTCGCGGGTACTCCTGACGGGATCATCATGGTCGAAGCAGGTGCCAATCAACTGCCAGAGCAGGATATCATCGAAGCGATCGATTTCGGTTATGAAGCGGTACTGGAGTTAATTACCGCACAACGGGAATTGCTCGCAGAACTAGGTATCAGCATCGTTCAAGCGGATAAACCCGTTAGCGATCCTACCCTGGAGAACTTCCTCCGCGATCGTACCACCGACAGCATCAAGCTAATCCTCGGTAAGTACGAACCAAAAGGCGTTCGCGATACTGAACTAGATGCCATCAAAGCCAAAGCAGTCGAAGAAATCGCCGCTTTACCAGAAGAAGATCCAATTAAAGTCGCCGCAGCTAGCGATAGCAAAGTTGTCAGCACCCTGTTCAAGGGCATCACCAAGAAAATGATGCGTCAACAGGTCATCGAAACTGGACGACGGGTTGATGGACGGGCAC
>JANNDL010000158.1:0-10456 GCA_031387665.1 Chamaesiphon sp. OTE_75_metabat_95
AGTTCAAGGCGTAAGTCAGGATTTTTGAGACACAGGCTAACAAACTGTTCTGGTGTAACAGTTAGGGTTGTAGTACTGACATCAAGTAATAATGGCTGAATATTTACTGGTGAAGTGGGGGCTGTAGCGTTCGCGTAGCGTGTACTCTGTGAAATTGTCATAAGACCTCCAAGTGTTTATGGGAGCTGGTTTATGCCACTTTGATTATATCACGCTGATTTTTGGAACTTTAAAAAAACAAGCATCTCTGGCTGTGGCGGATCGATCGATCCCACAATCCCCCATATCTACCTCCCCGCAATCGATTCAGCGATTTTCATCTGTCGGGAGGTGCTTGTAAAAGTCTGGAGCCTCTGTTAAATATCGGTTCTAGCGTTCATACTCGATCGTTTTTGGGTATATTATGAATATCAAATGAATTTTCTCTGAACATCCTTGAATATCTTGTTACGAGCCTTTGCTCTGAGTGAGTTTCAGGGGTCGCTGTGAAAATACCATTGATGCCGTGAGGCGTTGAGCACCGATAGGCGGGAAAACCTAAACGGAATCCCGCATGTGTGAAAATACCATTGATGCCGTGAGGCGTTGAGCACCTGTTTGTACTAGGATAGATATTGCAGTTGACGATGTGAAAATACCATTGATGCCGTGAGGCGTTGAGCACCCTCTAAGAGTAAAAACGTCGTGGGAGTTCGGACGGTGAAAATACCATTGATGCCGTGAGGCGTTGAGCACATTTACCTAATCTTAGATAGGGTATTTTTGTTATGGTGAAAATACCATTGATGCCGTGAGGCGTTGAGCACCCTGCGATCGCCACCCGTTCTCAGAGTAGCGGGAAGTGAAAATACCATTGATGCCGTGAGGCGTTGAGCACTCATCGCTCTCTGTAAGCGCAAAAATCGGCGGTTTGTGAAAATACCATTGATGCCGTGAGGCGTTGAGCACAGGAAGCCGAAGGGATTGTCGATCTCCAAGTCGATCGTGAAAATACCATTGATGCCGTAAGGCGTTGAGCACTTCAAACAATTGAAACCCTGCTTAAAATTTCTTAGAAAATTCGTAGGTTGGGTTGAGCGATAGGGAAACCCAACAACCACACAAATACCCTAGAGATGTTGGGTTTCATCCTTCTGTTTGGTGCGCTGTCTTGTCGTTTTCTTATATCTCCTGTCGGAGAGGCTACGCCAACGGGGGTTCCCCCCGTTGGCGGAGCCTCTCCCCCAGGAGAATAAAAACGCCGCTAATCCGTCTCCAGGGGAGACGCTATTGCTCTTGGCGTTAGCCTGCCGGAGGCACGGGCAAACGCTCTGCTACCGCGTTGGCGGAGCCTGCGCTTTGCGCTTACGGGAAACTAGGGCGTTGGCGGTAGCGGAGCGTTTGCCCTGCAATAGCCTCTCCGTCAGGAGTTACGCGCATCCGCAACCCAACCTACCGTAAAAAGATTTGTCCGTCAATCAGGCTTGGAGCAGAGGATAACTAGTAGATTTTACTGATAAATTTAAAACTCGATCGAAGTAGGAAGCTTTTTTTAACTTGATTTGCCATAGATATCGCATAGGATCGGCACTTCCCACCAACTAGGTTTCACGCATAGTTTATTTTATATTTAATTGTCCTTACCTACTTATTGCGCTAATTGAAGTGCTCTTTTCGCTCGAATCTCGGACCTTCTTTTGCCTTGCTCTTCAGGAGAAGCCCATTCAAAAACGAGATCGTTCTCTTGCCCTGGTACTGGCTCTGTGTGATGGGCAATTCCAGCTAAAAAGCCAAACGGAATATCTCGCCCAGGAAATGCGGTGCAGGTACCGTCAAATTGATAATGCTTGCAGATGGGGCAGCCGATTTTGGTAGCGGTGTTCATACTTGCTCAGATTGAAATATGGCGACTTGGGTTGTGTGAAAAATAATAACTAAGATCCTGCTTCCACCGACTTCTACAGCATCAAAACCTTGAGAGATAAGCAGTTTTGATGCTGTCTTTGATTGCAAATCGTCAATAGGAATGTTATTTTCAGTTAGGAAATCATCGAAATCAATGCTATCTCGGAATTTTCGGGGATTTTTAACGTTTACTCTAGCTGTTAACACAACTGGATTAGCGGTTAATCTAGCATAGTCTGCGGCTGTTTCTTTGGCAAAAGCAAAGTAAAAGCCCTCACCATAAGTATTTACCGACGCTGATTCTATTCTCGCGCCTTTGCTAGTAATGCTATCGGCAGCAGATTTATCTGTACCATGATAAAAATCTTGTCCTTCATAGTAGCTATCTCTAGTATATTCCTCTGCCTCAGCATTGGACATCCGTGGTTTCCAATTCATCCCAGTCTCTCTACTCTACTACTTTCCTTTTTGCCAGAGGATAGCTAATACATTTTACTGATAAATTCAAAACTCGATCGAAGTAGGAAGCTTTTTTTCCGACTTGGTTTGCCATAGTGGGAATATCCAACCGATATCACCCATCAAACCATGCTCACCACATTGCCAGAACTAGATCTCCAACCCAGTATCACCTCTCAGACATCCCTGCGGGTTTCTGCCCTCCACGCCCTCGCCTACTGTCCGCGCCTATTCTACCTCGAAGAAGTCGAAGAACTCTACACCCAAAATGCCGCCGTATTTGCAGGGCGCAGACTACATCTAGAACTAGAGGATCAAACCGAAGGCGAATGGGAAGAACTATTTCTTGAAAGTGCCGAACTGGGCTTAAAAGGGAAACTAGATGCCCTCCGCACCCGCGATGGTGTCGTCATCCCCTACGAACACAAGCGCGGGCGCAGTCGTCGCGACGAGCAAGATCAGCCCCAAGCCTGGGCAAGCGATAAGCTCCAGATCCTTTGCTACAGCTACCTCCTGGAACTCACCATGGGTATCCCCATCCCTGAAGGGAGAATTCGTTACCACGCCGATAATGTCATGGTAAAAGTGCCCCTAGACGACGCAGGTAAAGCAATGGTAATCGCTGCAATTGCCCAAGCAAGAACCCTCCAACGCTCCACCCATCGCCCCCCAGTCACCGACAACGAACGCCTGTGTGCGGCGTGCTCCCTCGCCCCCGTTTGTCTCCCCGAAGAAGCTAGACTCGCCCATGACAAATCCTGGCAACCAATTCGGTTATTTCCCGAAGATGATACCCGCCAGATATTGCACATTCTCGAACCTGGTACGCGGGTGGGCAAAACTGGCGAACAGATTAAAATTACCCCCAAAAAAGATCCAGTGATTACCATTCCAGCGCAACAAGTTGGACAGCTAGTACTGCATAGCTTCTCGCAGATTTCGACTCAAGCTTTGCACTTTTGTGCAGACAAAGAGATTGGCGTACACTTCGTCTCTGGTGGGGGTAGATATCTGGGCAGCTTCGATCCGCGCAATGGCAGTATTCAGCGGCGAATCAGACAGTATCAAGCCCTAATCAATCCCGAAACTTGTCTAGCTCTAGCCAAAAAACTCGTCATTTGTCGAGCACAAAGTCAAAGACAACTCTTGATGCGCGGGAAGCGTGGCAAATCTCAGCATAAGGAGGAATTAGCCAAAGCTATTCAACAAATTAAAATCTTAATTAATCAGATCAATAAAGTAACTTCAATCGAATCACTATTGGGGTTTGAAGGAAATATTGCCAGAATTTATTTTGATTCCATCCCGTTAATTCAAAAAGAAAATACCCCGATTGAGTTAAGATTTAACCATCGCAATCGTCGTCCACCAAAAGATCGATTCAATGCTTTATTAGGATTTGGTTACGCGCTCTTGCTCAAAGATGTAATGAATGCAATTCTCTCAGTTGGTTTAGAACCAGCCTTAGGATTTTATCATCAACCTCGGACTCAAGCATCACCGTTAGCACTAGATTTGATGGAGATCTTTCGAGTTCCATTAGTGGATATGTCGATCGTCAATTCGATTAATCGGCAACAGTGGGACATTGAAGCAGACTTTGAACTTCGTGGTGTCAGAGTCACCCAAACTAATGGTAAAACACCAGAAATAAATCAAGTTTGGCTGAGTAATAGTGGTCGGAAAAAGTTCATCGAAATTTACGAACAGCGCAAATCTGAAACGTGGAAACATCCAGTAATTGGTTATTCTCTTTCCTACAGCCGTTTATTAGAGCTAGAAGTGAGATTACTAGAAAAAGAATGGTCTGGTGAAGCTGGACTATTTGGCAAGTTGGCTTTGCGATGAAAAAAGATAGATGCTTAACATTTTACATGTGAAAATTGCTGAAGTAGGGGCAATTCATGAATTGCCCCTACTTCAGCAATTTTTGCTCTCAATTATCCACCATTCACTATCCACCAATTAAATGAAACACTGGTACCTAATTTGTTACGATATCCGCTGTCCTAAACGCTGGCGTAAAGCTTTTAAACTACTGAAAGCCTACGGTGAGTCGATGCAACTATCTATTTTTCGCTGCCGTTTATCTCAAAAGGAACGAGAAAAACTACGGTGGGAATTAGAACAAATTCTCACTCCAGAAGATAATTTACTACTGATTGGAATGTGCGATCGATGTCAATGTCGAATCCCTAACTATAATCGTGAAGATGTGTGGATTCCCACAATCGATCGATTTCGGGTAATTGGCTAGGTATGCCCTAGTTTCATTCTGCAACCCAACCTACAGATCTAATATTTCAGTCCGCGCAGGCGGACTTTGCATTCTGAGCAGCGATTAAAATCGCTGTGCCATCTGATGACAAATCAGTAAACAGATCGGTAAAGTGGCGAATCTTATTCTCGATTTCTGCCCATTCTTCTTCTGGTTGGGAACCACGTACAATCCCAGCTCCTGCAAATAATAATAGTCGATCGCGATCGATCAAACCCGACCTGATCGCCACAGCAAATTCGGCACCATCATAGCCTACCCAGCCGACTGGAGCCGCATACCAGCCGCGCTCGAAGGGTTCTAGCTCTTGGATCAGTTTGAGGGCTTGAGGGCGGGGAAAACCGCCGACAGCGGGGGTAGGATGGAGTTTGGGCAAGATATCCGCATCGGTGAGATTGGCGGCTAGAGTACCGTGACATTGGGTATAGAGATGTTGAACTTTACCCAGCTTGAGGATGGTTAATTCTCGTTGGCGGAAAGCTTGCTCCTCTGGAGACTCGATTGTTGCTGAGTCGCAGAGTTCGGCTAAGATTGTTTGGAGATTGTTGACGACTAACTGATGTTCGTGCAGATCTTTGGGCGAATTGCGGAGATCTTCACTCAATTCGAGATCGAGCTGGGGGGATGTGCCGCGCCGACGAGTTCCAGCAATTGCCTCGGTTTGTAAAAACCGATCCTGGCGATAATAAAGTCGTTCGGGTGAGGTGCCGACAAAGGCAGTGGTGGGATTAATTTGGAAGCAAAAATGGTAGCTGTGCGCGTTATTTGGCTGTAGAAATTGCAGTAGTAATTGGGGGTGAATGTTTTGCTCAAAGGTGAGGATCGATCGTCTGGCGAGAACAATTTTATCCAGATCTAAATCGGTGAATTGATCTAGGGCAGCTTCAATATTGCGTTCCCACTCAATCCGATTTGGCGTATCAATTCGGTTGACTTGAAGTGGTAATGCTGTTGATATTTCTGCTAAATTAAAATTAATTTGAGCTAATTCATGTAAAACTAGATCTGATTTTTCTGAATTAAAATCACAAATGAAGTTACAAGCAAAATAAGTACTCGATCCTTCTACACAAATCTCAAACTTCGGGATCACAAACCGATAATTCCCAAATAATTCCCAATTAGGGTCGATTAATCGACCCTGACTAAAGCCAATCCCACCATAGGATCGAACCTTGGGAAAGAGCGATGATAACTGCTGCCTGAGCTGCCCAAAAATGGTCGTGTAATCGACAGGTTTAGCACCATCAATTGTAGTTAAAGCACCAACACCTGCCATTGTGAAAGTACTTTGACGATCGCACCAATAAGTCTTAATGTCTGATTTTTGCTGCCCTAGCCACTGCAATGGATCTAGTGTAGAAATCGGGATCTCGATCCGCACAATTTTCCCCTGCATTGATGACGGCAGAAAAGTTAGATCGTACTTAAAAAAGTTTTGAATCTGGGTGGCTATGTGCAGATAGAGATTCATTCTAAAACGATCGATTTTAAGTTTATAAATTATCCTCCCGCTCGATAATAGGAGTAGATAGCACATTAGCCGCTGAGGACTCAATCACCGGATCGACAACTGGCGATGAGTTTTGACTCAAAGCCGCTACTGCTAGATTACCAGGATTGACGATCCCACCCGAAACCACTACTTTAAAAGCATCCTCGATCGACATTGCCAAGTCTAGTACATCCCGCTCTGCTACCACCGCATACCAACCAGTAGTAGGGTTAGGCGTAGTCGGAATAAACAGATTTAGCATTCCCTGGGGCATTTTCGACTGGATCTCACTATCCGTCGTCCCCGTCACAAAAGCAAGTGCCCAGATCCCCTGACGTGGATATTCTACTAGTACTACCCGTCGAAACTTATTCCCAGAATCCTTGAGCACAGTCTCTAACAACTGTTTCAGCGTCTTGTAAACCGCCCCTGCGAGGGGAATTGCCTGGAGGAGTTGTTCGCCCAGATCCAGCAGCCATTTTCCGGCAATATTCCGCACCATCAATCCAATCAAGAGAATCCCCATCAACGGCACAGTCAGTCCCACCAATAGGTTCAGGATCGATACCAGAATCGGGTGCAGCCCATCAAATGGATTGATCTGCTTGGGAATGGTAGTCAACAAATTGACTACCCATGTCGCCACATTAATCAATAGCCAGATCGTCGTAGCGAGTGGAATCACTACCAGCAACCCAGCAATTAAATCGTTTTTTAAGTCTTGCTTGAAATGTTGGAACACAAATCCCCGACTTTTTAGGACAATTGTTTACACTATACAAAGGTTTTGGGGAGAGGGTAGGGGATAGGGGATAGGGGGTAGAGAAAAGTTTGGACGCTTGCGTCCTTTTGTTTCCAATTTCCCGCCACCCTCTATTTATTCCTGGCTCTAACTCTATTCCCTAATCCCTATCCCCTATCCCCTTAAAGCACCCGCTTCAACCCTGTCCAACCGATCGTAATATAGGCAATGGCTAACAAGAAACTTGCTAAACTGGTTCTGACCCCAGTTTTCAACATCCGTTCGCTGGCTTGGGTTTCAACTTTTTGCTTTTGTTTTTGCAACTGTTGGAGATTCTGTTCTGATTCAGCGGCAAATTTCTTGGGGTCGTTGAGGAGCAGTTCTAATTTAGACTTGGTAATCTGGAGATTTGTGAGCCGTTCTGGGGGAATCTGTCCACCTTTTAGCTCTTTGTCGATCGCGACAATCTGTTCTTTAAGCTTATCCTTACTTTGGGCGTTGATTTGTTTAAGGTTATTTTTGATTCCTGTCTCGATTTGAGTCACCTCTTTGCTGATTTTGCCCAGCTCTTGGGTTTTAAATTCATTGGTGGCATTTAATTGAAACGGAATAATCAACACAAAAATTAATCCGAGCAGACTGGCAAGGACGAAAGTACCAACGCGCCAGATGTTGCCGTTATTGCCGCCATCTTCAGTCGAAACAATCTTGATCCAGTCCCCCGTCACCATAAATGCAATCCCCACCAATGGTAACAGCCCTCGATCGACCAGTTGACTGGTAGCATACAGCCACCATCTACCCCCATCCAATACCAAATTTTCTGGTGGGAAGATGAGCATAAATACCAGATCGATCAGTGAAGATAGAATCAATACGACACCTGCGGTTTTCAGCGCGAGTGGGGTCAAAAAACTACTAACGGTAGGTTGCATACTAAGATTAATGGTGATGAATTACGGGGTGTGTGGAGTTTCTGTAAACTGGACCTGCCAGGAATCGATTGGTCAATCCGATTGGAGCGATATTACCCCAATCGGGGAGTTTTGAACCACGATGTTTGTTAAAATCTAGTCGTTCAGTCAAGCTGTTATCGGGATTTTTATGACACAGAAAGTTAGGATTTGTCCAGATCGACAGACGTTGGTAGATACTGCTCATACGCTGATTTTGGAGCGCGTGCAAACAGCACTAGCCGAACGTCAGTCATGCTCGATCGCCCTTTCTGGTGGTTCGACTCCGCAACCATTGTACGCCGCTCTTGCACTTGCCGATCTGCCGTGGGATCGAATCCACATTTTCTGGGGTGACGAAAGGTATGTTCCAGCTAGTCATCCAGATAGTAACTACGGGATGACTAGACGAGTCTGGCTCGATTTAGTGCCAATTCCCGCCGCGAATGTACATCCGATTCCCACTGATTTAGCCCAGCCGCAACTAGCCGCAGATGAATACGATCGCCAGATCGCCACTCATTTTGAGCTAGAATCTGGGTCAATCCCCGTTTTTGACATTATCCTCCTGGGTATGGGTGACGATGGGCATACAGCCTCTTTATTCCCCCACACAGCCGCATTATCGGTGGTCGATCGATTGGTAACAGTCGGCGATAAAGATGGGCAACCCCGTCTAACTTTTACTTTTCCACTCATCAATCACGCCAGAAGCACAATCTTCCTAGTCTCCGGTGCCAGCAAACAGACAGCTCTAGCCGCCGTATTCGCACCTACAGGCGATGTAGCAGCATATCCATCCCGTGGAGTTAAACCCCAAGGTGAGCTACTGTGGTTACTAGATGCCCCCGCTGGAGAAGCACTGGAATTAGTTGATACTTCTGCTAGAGCAGACGCTGTGCCTACGGCAGGCTTTGCCAACGCGAACGGCTACGCTCTGCTGAGGCAGACGCTACGCGAACAGTACAAGTAGTTGATAGCGAATAACCTCTATCACCCCCACACTTCCACACTCCCCATCCCCCTAAACCCCGTGGGTATCGCCCTAGAAAACATATCCAAATACTTCAAAGGCTTCCAGGCGATCGATCGAGTCAATCTGGAGATCCAATCTGGCGCACTCGTAGCATTATTAGGTCCATCTGGCTCTGGTAAATCGACTTTGCTCAGACTGATAGCTGGACTAGAAAAGATCGATCGAGGTCGGATTTGGCTGGCGGGAGTGGAGGCTAGCCAACAAAGTGTTCAGGCGCGAAATATTGGCTTTGTATTTCAGGATCATGCCCTGTTCAAACATCTGACAATTCGCCAGAATATTGGCTTTGGATTGGAGATTCGATCGACACCAATTGCCAAGGTTCAAGCTAAGGTAGAAGAGCTGCTAGATCTAGTTCAATTAAATGATTTTGGCGATCGATATCCTGCCCAACTTTCCGGCGGACAACGGCAACGAGTCGCCCTCGCTAGAGCCTTAGCTATCGAGCCAAAAGTACTACTGTTAGACGAACCATTTGGAGCGGTAGATGTGCGAGTCCGTAAAGATTTGCGCGGCTGGTTGCGACGACTCCACGATCGATCTCAAGTTACCACGATCTTCGTCACCCACGACCAATCAGAAGCCATGCAAATCGCCGATACCGTCGTCATCATGAACGCAGGACGGATCGAACAAATCGGCACTCCCGCCGCCATTTATGACCAGCCAGCCAATCCTTTTGTGACTGACTTTATTAGTCGCGTAAACATTCTGCCCAGTGGTTCAAATATCTTTCAGCCAAAAGAACTAGAAACTACCGAGTCTCAACTGCTTGAACCGTCACCTGACTTAGTTACAAAACAGTATTTGTATACTAAAATATAAGTATGCCTTTTGAATCTTGCTTGGTGCAAGATTCAGGTTTTTAACCACATCCATACCTAACCCAATGAATAGCTGCATTTTGATGGCGGAGATTATCAAAAATCCCGAACTGCGCTACACTCCTGATAACCAGATGGCGGTAGCAGATATGTTTGTCCAATTCGCACCACCCCTGGGAAATCGTCCTGACGACAGGCATCCAACCATCGAAGTTGTCGGCTGGGGCAATCTCGCGACCGAAATGAAGGAAAATTATAAGCAGGGCGATAAAATCGCGATCGAAGGTCGGCTAGAAATGAATACGATCGAACGCGATGGCTACAAGGAAAAACGTGCCCGACTAGTCGCCAGCCGTCTCTACCACGTCATGGCTACCGATGCCACCACCCCCACCGCGCCACCAGCTACCACTGCAACTCCCAGCACACCACCACCAGCCGCAGTAGCAAGTACACCCAAAGCTAGTGCCCCACGCAACGAGCCACCACCTCCAACTTTTGATGGTGATGACATCGATAATATTCCTTTTTAACTGAGATATACTCTACTCGGTGATAATTTGAGTTGTAGGGTGTGTTATCCCGCAGGGTAACGCACCAGCATATGTTGTGCTAAAACGCAAGCTTTGCCTGTGCGAAGCAGCAATTCCAAATTCAAAACATTTTACCGATTATTGGTGAATGATCGGTGGTTTCTGGTGGGGTTGGGCAGGTTTTGTTGATACTTATTGGTGCAAATCTGAACTTATTAGCATGAAGCGGCGTTTTTATTCGGGGGTTCCCCC
>JANNDL010000047.1:0-20520 GCA_031387665.1 Chamaesiphon sp. OTE_75_metabat_95
GGTTATACTAACAAGCTCATTGTTTACAATATTGCTAATTCTTTTATATGCCGCTCGATTGGGATTGCTGTCATAAAGCGTCACGATCGCGCAAGCGCGCCGCCTAGCGGCGGTCGAGAACTATTTTCCATGCCTCTCCGAGCGAGATCTATAGTGTCCACTTATCAGACAAACACACCAGGCGATTCTTCAGTTGCACCCCAGGTTTCGCTGACTGGGGTAGTAGAGCGGATTACCTTTCATTCCGAGGAAAGCGGCTATACAGTCGCTCGGCTCCAATCACCCCGCGCTCATGAGTTAACCACGATTGTCGGTAATTTTGCGAATATCCAAGCCGGACAAACTCTCCAACTCCAGGGGACTTGGAAAGAACATCTTCAATACGGGCAACAGTTTCAGGTTATCAAATACAGTGAAACTAAACCTGCGACGCTGACAGGGATTGAGAAATATCTGGGCAGTGGTTTGATTAAGGGAGTCGGCCCCGTTACTGCCAAAAGGATTGTGGCTCATTTCGCGCTGGACACTTTAGAAATTATCGAGCAAGATAGCGATCGCTTAATTGAAGTCCCTGGTATAGGCAAAAAGCGCGTCAAGATGATTCAACGCGCCTGGGTGGAACAGAAGGCGATTAAGGAGGTGATGCTGTTCCTTCAGACTCACGGGGTTTCGACGACCTATGCGGTGAAAATATTTAAGCAGTATGGGGATAAATCCATCGATATTGTCACTAATAATCCCTATCAACTGTCAGAAGATATTTTTGGGATTGGTTTCCTCACCGCCGATCTTATCGCTCGAAATTTAGGGGTAGATCCCGCTTCTACCTTTCGTTATCGAGCTGGTGTCAAGCACGTTTTAGCAGAAGCCGCCGAAGATGGTCATTGTTTCTTACCTCAGCCAGAATTATTAACAGCAGCGACAACTAAACTCACGACTAACGAACATACTGCGACCGAGAATGCGGTGTTAGAGGTGTTGAGAGTAATGGGTGTGGAACAGGATTTAATCCTCGAAACAGTAGAAGATCTACCATTATACTTCCAACCTAGTTTCTACTATACAGAGCAGAATTTAGCCATTTCCATCCTCAAGCTCCTCGAACAGCCTCAGTCAGTAGATTTACCCCGCGTCCGCAGTTGGATTGACAGGTTTACTCAAAGTCAAAAGATTACTCTCTCGCCCGAACAACAGCAAGCGGTGGAGATGTCGGCGACGCAACGGGTGATGATTCTCACTGGTGGCCCAGGTTGTGGGAAGACATTTTGTACCCGTACCATCGTCGCACTGTGGAAGGCGATGGGTAAGAAAATCGCCCTAGCCGCACCGACGGGGAGAGCGGCTCAGAGGCTGTCAGAAATGGCAGGAATCGAGGCGAAAACCATTCACCGTCTGTTGGAGTTCGATCCGGCGACCAGAGGGTTTAAACGGGGTGTGGATGAGCCTTTGACCCATGATGCAATTGTCGTCGATGAGGCTTCGATGTTGGATCTATTTTTGGCTAATTCCCTGATTAAGGCAATTCGTACTGATGTCCATTTACTGATCGTGGGAGATATCGACCAACTACCTTCAGTAGGGCCAGGAAGCGTGTTGGGCGATCTGATTAAATCAGGTCGGATTCCAGTTGTCAGGCTCACTCAGGTATTCCGCCAAGCCCAATCGAGTGGAATTATCCGCGCCGCTCACCAAATTAATCGGGGACAGTATCCCACTCTGGAAACGATTTCTGATACGCCTCAATCAGATTGTCTGTGGCATAGTGGTGGCTTCGAGCCAGAACATGGGGTGCAAGCGATTTGTGAGTTGATTCGAGATTTTATTCCTAGTTTGGGTTTTAATCCCGTTACCGATGTCCAGGTGCTATGTCCGATGACTAGAGGGGTGGTGGGCACGCGAAATTTGAATCAGGTGTTGCAGCAGTTACTCAATCCCCCTGCGCCGGAAAAGCCACAAATCAATCGGGGCGGGGATGTGTTGCGGGCAGGAGATCGAGTGATTCAACTGAAGAATGATTACGATCGAGAGGTGTTTAATGGGGATTTAGGGGTGGTTGGATCGATCGATTCGACCGAACATGAGGTGACAATTCAGTTTGATGGCAGGGCGGTGATTTACGATTATGCAGATTTGAATGAGTTAGGTTTGGCTTGGTCGATTAGCATCCATAAATCTCAAGGTTCGGAGTATCCGGTGGTGATTCTGCCGCTCTACATGCAGCATTTTCTTTTGTTATCAAGGAATTTGGTTTACACCGGATTGACACGGGCGAAGAAGTTAGCGATCGTCGTAGGATCGAATAAAGCGATCGGGTTGGCGGTAAGGCAAAACCAAGTTGGGAAGAGGTATACTCGTTTACCGCAGCGATTGGGGTTAATCTCAATTTGACAGATTCTTGAGTGAGTCCACTCAAACAGCCTCTCACATGACTACTTTATAAAAATAATCTTGAGTCAGCTCGCAACAGTTAAATATTAGACATCTTGCGCTCGTATGGTTAACAATTGAAATCTCTTCCTATTGATAGATACTAAATTAGTAAATTGCATTTGCAAATCTATCCATTTATTGATGTATTTATCGATCGTGTAGTTAATATTTTTGATAGAGCTTGCGGTCGCAAATTGAAATTATAATTCATCTAAATTATTGAATTTTCAAACATATTTTCCTCACAAGATCCTCACATTTTTAGTCTAATATTTAATGTTTGATGTTATTAAAATATTAAGTATCTACCTTGAAATTTTAATAACAATCGCTTCGATTATCGAATAGTACTTTAGTACCGTCGCAACCAAGTCTTGCAAATTTAATATCCTTCACAAGAATTCTCATGAGTAATATGATCAGCAGCCCTACGAAAGAACTTGATGAAAATTTAGAAGCGGCAGATTTATATACCGATATGGATACTCGACATTACATCAGCACATCCAAAGTTGAAATCCTGGCTAAACTCTATTTAGATAGCGAACCTGCCCAAATTGATGATGCAACACTCGTCGAACTGTGTGAATGGCTGTGGGTCGAGTTTCAGAGTACCCCACTCAACTTAGAATTCTCATGGTACGAGCGTTATCAGAATGCCGCTGAGATGTTTGCCGATATCAAGCAAAGTCATTTGTGGGTGTCTGCTGAAAATTATGATACTAGCCTGGGTATCAATCCGATTTATAACTTCATCCTCTATGCAGTGCATAACCACGACCACTATCGCACTCATAGCGATTTTAGTATGGAGGGGGAACTCGCAACTTATAATGCCACTGCTAAACGCGCTCCCAGTCTAATCATCCAAAAGATTATCTATTCTGAAAGTGTGCTAAGACCCGCTGCTTATCTATTTCTGGGACATGCACCGACATCTAAAATTGTTTTTCTATAATCGATTTGGCAAGCTGTCAATTCTAACTAACAATTATTGAGGTAAATGAATCTGAGTGCTGCAAAAAATCTTAATTGCAACTGGTGACTCACCAGAATCGGCAGAAGTTTTCAAATCTGGACTCACACTCGCTGAGAAATATGGTGCCCAGATCTCGATCTTACACGTCCTCAACCTCTTTCAAAATGGTTTTGGGGTATTAGGTACTCCATTGATGGGCGGTGGTTATCCAATGATGAACGATCTGGTAATTCAACAATACCAGAAAGAACTACAAGACCGCGAACAACAGGGGATGGAACGGTTAGAATCCTATGCAAGAGAGGCTACCGCCCGAAATATTCAAGCCGAGATCTATCAAAATATTGGCGATGCCGGACGCACGATCTGTGAAACAGCAAAAAACTATTCGGCGGATGTAATAGTGATGGGACGCAACCAAAAATCGATGTTGAGTGGGATTTTTCTGGGTAGCACTAGTAACTATGTTTTGCATCATGCGCCTTGCTCGGTATTGGTGATTCAACAGCAGTAGAACACGAATTATTGCGATCAAATACTACAGTTTAATTAAATTTTAGGAGACAAATCATGTTAGATATCGATGACTCCTGGGGACGTGAGAAAGTTAAGTCGATTTATCAGATTGAATCGGGAGAAATGAGTGGACGCACGACTGATAGTGCAAGCAGTCATCGATAAATTTTAGATTCGAGAGAAAATGCAAATGCCAGCTAGATCGATACTCATGCCTAAAAGCTCCATTAACGTCATCGAGACATCTAATTCACTTTTGCCCAGCCAGCGAAGGATGGATAATCTGGATACAGCTTTCCCCCTGGCACAGCCTGTCTCATGGGTGGTTGTCGTTAGCTTGGTAATACTATCAACAGGCGGGTTAATTTGTGCTTGCATTTCCAGCCGCAAGCAGCATTCATTTAGAGTCAAGCTGCCTTCTATTATTACATGTTCTCGTTGTCGATATTTCAATGATAATCACTTTCTTAAATGCGCTCTTCATCCAGTAACCGTATTGACTGAGCAAGCAATTGACTGTATGGATTACTGTCCGAAGAATAAAGGAAAATGGGCTGTAAATTGAGAAAAATATTGCTCACAATTTGAAAAGTATTTTACTAATTGAACTATCGAAAAATAACTAATGTTTATCAGGCGAGAAACTATTCTATGCAACCAGATTACCTAATTATCGGCAGTGGTTTATCAGCTTTGACCTTTGGTGCTTTGATGGCAAATGCTGGTAAAACCGTGCAAATCCTCGAAGCTCACGAGCATCCAGGTGGATTTGGGCATACGTTTACTATGGCTAAAAAGTATACGTTTAACGCTCAATTTCACTACGTCTGGGACTGTGGCGAAGGGCAAACAGTTAATAACGTACTCAAAAAACTCGGATTAGATCGGGAAGTAACCTTTGAGCGATATGACCCAAATGGTTTCGACCACATGCGAATGCCCGGATATGAAATGGATATTCCTTCAGATCCAGAAGAACTGATTGCGCGACTATCTGCATTGTTTCCCGACCACGATCGCAACATTCGTCAATTTGTGAATGAAGTCGAAAAAACTGGTGCAGGCTTAAAAATAGTTGCGCCACCACTGAAACCGATCGAACTCCTGAAACATCCCCAGGCAGCGTTCAGTGCCGCC
The DNA here is from genome assembly GCA_031387665.1 of Chamaesiphon sp. OTE_75_metabat_95. Taxonomy (GTDB): domain Bacteria; phylum Cyanobacteriota; class Cyanobacteriia; order Cyanobacteriales; family Chamaesiphonaceae; genus Chamaesiphon. Next base: position 5,063 of record JANNDL010000047.1, read on the forward strand.
TCGAACATCAATAATACCCTTCAGGATATATTTGACAAGTTCCAGCTTCCCCAAGCCGCACAGACCCTTTTAGCCCTGCAATGGCTGGATTTTTTACTACCGCCCAACCAACTTTCTTTCTTTGCTTGGGTGGCATTATTTAGAGGTTATCAAGCGGGGGCATTTTACCCGACGCAGCATTTTGAATCTGTAATTAATTCATTGGTGAAGGTCATTGAATCAAATGGTGGGCAAGTATTACTCAACCATGAAGTCATCAATTTTAGACTTGCAGATAAAACGGTGACGGGAGTTGAGGCAATGAATCTCACCACTCATCAAAGTGTAGAATTTACGGGCGATACGGTAATTTGTAACATCGACCCTCAACGAGCCGCCAAAACGATCGGGTTAGAAAAGTTTTCCAAAGCTATTCGCCAGAAACTTGACTATGAATATTCGGCATCTAACTACATGGTTTATTGCGTAGTCAAGGATCTCGATCTGCGCGACTATGGATTTGGCAAGTGGAATGTTTCCCATACCGGACATGAAAGTCTGAATGAAGCTTTCGCCCAAATGTACGATCGCCATGACTATTCTAATCCGAGTTTTGCCATCACCACGCCGACATTATTGACAGCGAGTCGAGATTGTCCCGCAGATTGTCAGATTGTCGAATTTCTGACTGTTGCTAATTATGCCTACTTTAAGCAATTACGAGATGCCGACCCTAAAGCCTACAGGCAGAAAAAACAAGAGATTTTAGATGCGATTCTTGATGTGGTGGAGAAACATTATGTGCCGAATTTTCGGGAGCACATGGTGTTTGAGATTACAGGTAGTCCGACTACTAACGAGCGTTATTGCTGGTGTCCTGAAGGGAATTCCTATGGCTCGATTTTGACTCCGCGCAATATGGGTTTGGGGCGATTGAATCATGAAACTTCACTGGAGCGGTTTTATTTCTGCAATGCTTCATCGGGTTATCCAGGTTTTGCACCGACGGTTTGAACGGGGGCGTTGTTGTATCAACGATTGTCTGGGGATGTGATTTTGGGAGATTGAATAGCCGGAACACGCGATTCTGTTTGATTGGTTGCGGAGATCTACCCACCCGCACTATAAATGTGCTGCCCTACGGGCACCCCTGTCTTGAAAAGGTGCTTCACTTGGGGAAACCCCAAGACCGCACTTTTCGCTCCGAGGAGGGGATTTTCTGGAATTTAGAGGTTAATTTAGTTATGAAAATTGCAGTAATTGGTGGTGGAGCGAGTGGGATGGTGTCAGCCTATCTACTCGACAAACAAGGGCATCATGTCAGCGTATTTGAACGACAACCGATGTTGGGCGGACATATTCGGACTCTGAATAAAAATGTCAAGCCGGATCGATTCTCCGTTGAAGAGGCTCCGCCAACGAATTGTACCGAAATTCTTGAAGGTGGGGTGCTAGAATTTCCAACTGCATTTGTAGATTTTATCGTGTTGATGCAAGAATTGGGTGTCGAACTAGAGCCTGTAAATGTTGGTTCGGGGATGTTTTTCAATAATGGCGATCGCTTTTTATCGTCAGTTATTACCAATAACAACTATTCAGGTATTCACCGTCTCATCGAACATTTACGCTTTGATACCCTTTATGCGCGTTCTGCTAGCTTGTGGTTGAGAATCCAACTTGCCAATCTCCAAAATCTAGCAGATCTTCCCCTATCTGCATATCTCAAAAATTCGGGTACTCGTGATACTTGGCTTAAATTGCTAGTGATGTATAGTTACTCAATTCCGTTTGAACTAATTGATGATTTTCCGGCAGAATTAGCGATTCCGACTTTGCGGGCTTATATTTCGACTAATTGGGTGCGGGTAAAAGGTGGCGTGTATACTTATATCGAAAAAATCCTAGAGCGATTTAAGGGCGAGATCTTACTTGGTGTCGAGATCGCTCGAATCTTACGAAGTACAGATGGTGTCAAAATTATGATGTCTACAGGAGAAATTCATGAGTTCGATCGAGTCGTATTTGCTACACCGCCAGACCAAGTAATGGAACTACTCGCAGATCCAACTACTACCGAAACGAAACGTTTTTCTGATTGGAAAGCTAATCATGTAACTAGCATAGTTCACCAGGATGCTTTGATGTACGATCGCTTTGGCATCCATAAACCCTCAGAATTTGATTTCTTCCAGACAGATACTCGCTGGGGCTATAACGGCTATCTCAATCAACTTTGTGGTATCTCATCGCCACAGCATTATTTCCTATCATTCCAACTAGAAGAATTAATTGCACCAGAGCAAATTATTCACACTCAAGCACATCACACTCCGATGTACACTACCGAATCTTTTCGCTACCGAGATGAAGTGGTTGCGACTAATGGCGAGAATTACACTTATCATGCAGGAGCCTATCTTGGTGATGGTTTACATGGTGGTGCAATTACCTCTGCTGTACGAGTCGCCAAATTAATTGGGATGAGCCAGGAGTCTATTTCTTTAGTCGAAAGCAAACGAGAGCGGATTTCATTTGCATAGATTAAGATCTATTAAGTTATTTTTCAAAAAAGATCCCATCATGTGGGATCTTTTTTTGATTATTTTTAGTTTTTACCTACCCCTTTTGACTGAATCATATTGAAAAATCGAAATTAATATCCGCCTATATGTAGATAGGCAGATGATATGTTTTTGATTATGTATGGCAGTTAAAAGTCGTAAAACAATGAATTAAAGATTAAGATAATTACTTTTAATAGCGGTCGATTGAAAATACTTTCCTCACACCATCCTCACAACCCCAGCTTAATATAAAAGGTAATAAATTCGCATTATAAATTAATAGAATAGTTATTTTAGTTGCCATCTGACATCGGAGTATTTGCCTGCAAAAGCTTCGATGTCAGATGGCAACTTAATAGCATAATTTTTTCTTCGATGACAATACTAACGATAGGTTTTGCAAACTTAGTAAATTGGCTGAAACACCATGAGCACTGCAATCGACAACTTCACAAGTCAACTGCATGACAATTTAGAAGCAGTTGAGGATCGGGCTAAATCGCTCAATAAAAGCATCAAATCTGCCACGAAAAAAAACCAAGCTGAGATTCAATCGAAACTTGATGAAGCCAAAGCCAGCATAGCCGCTAAGAAACAAGAATTCGACGACTACCGTGCCAAACTCAAAACCCAATTTGAGGACAAAGAAGCTGAGGTGCAATCGAGCGTCGATGAGTGGAAAGCAAGTCGCGAAGTCAAGAAACTTCAACACCGCGCCGAAAAAGCTGAAGACTATGCGGCTACATCAGTCTACTTGGCAATGGCAATGATGGAAGAAGCAGAAGCAGCAACCCTAACGGCAATTTGCAACCGCATGGATGCCGAAACTGCTAATGGAAATTCTAAAAAACACTCTTAGCAGCAAACGGGTAACTGATTCAAATATTCACTTAACAATCGAGGACATAAAAACATGGCATTTACACATACGATCGTCGCTCATTTTCCCTCCCATACTGAAGCAGAAACAGTAGTACGGGAGCTGCAACGACAAGGGTTCGATATGCAGAAACTCTCAATTGTTGGTAAAGACTACCAAACAGCCGAACATGTGCAGGGATTTCTAAGCTGGAAAGATACCGCCAAAGCCGGAGCCGCAGGTGGTGGTTATTGGGGTAGTTTCGTTGGTGGTTTGTTTGGGATTTTAGCTGGTGCTGGCGTAATCTTTATTCCTGGCATGGCTCCGCTCGTCATTGCAGGGCCGATTACTGGCGTATTGGCGGGGTGGCTGGAAGGCATATTGGTAGGGGGTACTGGTGCTGCCGCGATCGGCGGACTAGCTGGTGCTTTGGGCGGTTTGGGCATTCCCAAGAATGAGGTACTCAAGTACGAAACCAAAATCCAAGCAGGCGAGTTCATCATCTTGGTAACAGGCACCACTGAGGATGTTACTCAGGCGAAGCAGATGCTCGACAAAATCAGTCACGGCATGAGCATGTCGATACCAGCATAGGAAATGGTGTAGCAGGGGCAATTCGATAGAATTGCCCCCATCAAACAGAAATTGAAGCGTAAGGAAAAATCTAAAATGCAGATTCAAACTTCAAAACCGATTCAGAAAGATGGTAGTCAGCCGATTCTCCATCAGCATGGACATGAGATTCAGCAATTTGGCACCCTCCGTAATTTACCACTCGCACTGGGGACTATTGCTCGTGAGGAAAGCTGCGAACAGCTCAATCAGATTCTCGCAGACAGCATGATTCTCTACAGCCTCTACAAAAAGCATCATTGGTTGATGCGGGGTCATACTTTTTATCAATTGCATCTGCTACTTGACAAACATGCAGGCGAACAACTGGAATTAATCGATCTTATCGGCGAACGAGTCCAGACCTTGGGCGGTGTAGCGATCGCCGATCCGCGCCATGTCGCTGAAGTAACCACGATCGATCGTCCGCCCAATGGTGTGGAAGAGGTACCCGTGATGCTCTCGCGCCTGCTAGAAGCACATGAATCAATCCTGCGGGAAGTTCGGGAAGGAATTATTGCCAGTGCTGCCAATCATGACGAAGGTACGAGCGATTTATTGACGAGTGATGTATTGCGGACGAATGAATCACAAGTCTGGTTTATCGCCGAACATCTAGTCGATACGCCCTTAGTTCGTAGCTAAATTTCCATCCCATTACAACAATAGGAGCACGAACATGGCAAAAATCATCGCTGAAGGCAAGACTTTTGATGTTGATGAAGGTACTAACCTGCGTGAAGCTCTGTTAGCAGAAGATATCGATCTCTACAATCCAGGCGCAGAAATTTTCAATTGTCGCGGACATGGCACCTGCGGTACTTGTTTAGTGCAAGTTGAGGGATCTGTTTCTGTACCGACAGCAGCAGAAACGAAGCGGACGATTTTTCATCCGCATTCGATCCACAAAGAACGGCGGCTGGCTTGCCAGACTAAGGTGCTTGGAGATCTGCTCGTGACCAAATTTGATGGCTATTTTGGGGATGGGGAAGAGTTTATCTGGACACCTGGCGGAATGCTAGCAGCTCCAGCGTTGACGTAGCCTCGGAGGTGCAATCGATCGATTGCGCCTACTGAATTTTTAAATAACAACAAATAAACAAATAACATGCAAACTATTACCAAAAAAACTGACGCAACACTGAAAGTCGATGTGCTTGCCGAACTCAACTATGAGCCGAGTGTAAAGGTTACAGATATCGGTGTCTTAGTTAAAGATGGCACGGTGACACTCAATGGCTATGCAACTAGCTATGGCGAAAAATGGGAAGCCGTCCGCGCTGTAAAACGGGTTGCCGGAGTACTCGCAATCGCTGATGACATCGAAGTCAAACTAGCAAGTTCGCTCCAACATAACGATGGAGATATTGCCACCGCCGTCATACATCAAATCGATATTGGCACATCAATTCCCGAAGGTATCGTACAGGCAACAGTCCGCGATGGCTGGATTACTTTAGAGGGGAATGTGGAGTGGTGGTATCAGAAGAACGCCGCCGGACAAGTCGTGCAGCATCTCGCAGGTGTCAAAGGAGTATCTAATTTTATCGAGATCGCACCCAAACTCAAAGCAGCAGAACTCGAAACAAACATCCAATCGGCGTTTAAACGCAGTGCCGTGCTAGATGCCAAACACATTCGAGTCGAGACTGCGGGAAACAAGGTCATCCTGCGTGGTGACGTTCGCAACTATCAAGAGCGGGAAGAAGCCGAACGAGTTGCTTGGGCGGCACCAGGAGTACTTACAGTGGCAAATCATCTCGAAGTAAAGTGGCCTTTTTTTGGGGAATAGGATCGACGGTGCTAAATCTCGCCAACTAACTTAAACCTCGCTCGAAAACTACAACTAATAACTAACCATAAATAACATGATAAGCACGATTGAAAAGACTGACATGCAACTAAAAGATGATGTGATTGCCGAACTCAAATATGAGTCAATTGTTAAAGTCACAGATATCGGTGTCCTAGTTAAAAACGGCACGGTGACGCTCAATGGTTACGTCAGTAGCTATGTTGAGAAACTGGAAGCCGTACAAGCGGTGAAGCGGATTGCAGGGGTAAAAGTGATCGCAGATGACATCGAGATCCAGCTACCAGCATCCTACCACCGCACCGATGGAGACATCGCCGCCGCCGCCACCAATCAAATTAATTGGGCGACCTTAATTCCACCAGGAACCATTCAAGTTACCGTCCGTGAAGGGTTGATTACCTTAGAAGGCGAAGTAGATGGGTGGTACCAAAAGAACGTCGCTGCAAACGTTGTGCGGCACCTATTGGGTGTCAAAGGAGTATCTAATTTACTCTCCCTCACCCCGCCACTCAAAATGAACATCGAACCCGACGTGAAACCAGTGGAAGTCGAAAAAGCGATTAAGTCAGCGTTCAAACGCAGTGCTGTAGTAGATGCCAATAAAATCCACGTCGAGACGAATGGTGGCAGTGTAGAACTCATTGGTAACGTGCGGAACTTGGCGGAGCGAGAGGAAGCCGAACGCGCTGCTTGGGCTGCACCAGGAGTATTTTCTGTGGATAATCAACTAACAGTGAAATGGTTTGAGTTTTCACAATAACGCTTTCAACTAACGTCAATACTACCGTTGGTTATTAACTTGGAGGATTTTTAAGATGAAATATATTTCGACATTGCTATTCCACCTGCGCCCGATGCAAATGTTCATGTCTGTTTTACTTGTTGCGGTGATGTTTTTTGCCAGCGGCTGTAACGGATCATCAGCCAAGGATGCAACATCAAAATCAGTCCAGATCGAGAATATCAAACGCGGCTACCCACCAGTCGCCAAAAGCGATTCTACCGATGGGACAGTTCAGCTAGACAAGATCGAACAGAATACTGAAAAAGCACTCGATAAACCAGCGACATCATTGAAAACGATCGAGGAACGCTCGAAAGGCGCATTGAATGAAGTCCAGGGTAATGCCGATCGGAATAAAATGAGCAATCCTAGTAACTCTAAGTAAATACCCCGATCGTTTGACAGCTACTGTTTTAGGAGGAAATCAATGAATAGTTTATCTGTCGAAGAGCAACTTTTTCATTCAATCTTTTGCCACCAAATCCAAGATATTAAGATCGAAAATGCTAAACAATTACTGGTCGATCTACATTTAGTCTATCTTTCACAGCAGGCGATCATCTCCGATCTGACTACGCAACAGACATTCAACGATCTGAACTAGCTAGAGAACTTCAAATACATCAATAACAACAGAAATTACATGTTAAATACAATCGAACTAACTAAATCCGTTCCGCCGGAACGCTGGGGTGAATTCTTCGACCAGTTTTCCGATGGAAATCGGGGGCGACATATCTCAATAGAGATTATCAATCCCGAACTCGGTGATGAAGAATTGATTCAGAATGCACCGTTGATGGCGATGGTTTACGATCGACCTGGCAAGGGCAACGATTTGGTCATTGAAACAGGTAAAGATGAAGTAACATACGCTCACACTGTCGAGGCACCTACCGAAGTCTTAACGGGACAAAGCGAAAGTGGTCGGATGTTGGCGGTGTGGATTAGTGATGCGACTGGGACAAAAACATTAGTTAAGTTACAACCAGTTGAACCATAGAAATTAATTCCCGACAACACAATTAGTAATTGAAAAGGTGAACTAATGATTTCAGTAAATACTTCTGTAGATCTATTCTTGCCAGTAGGAACTCGCGACCATAGCCAAGGAATGCTTGCAGCTCCGATCGTATTGGTTGAATACGTCGATTATCAATGCCCCTATTGTGCTCAAGCCGTGAGTATCGTCCGAGAACTTCAATACGAGCTTGGGGAGCGATTATGCTATGTCGTTCGACATTTTCCACTCACTGAGCTGCACCGAGAAGCGATGAGAGCAGCAGAAGCGACAGAGGCAGCAGCAGCGCAGAATCAGTTTTGGCAGATGCACTATTCCTTGTTTGAGTTTCCATCTGCTTTGAGTGAGACAAATTTATTCCATTACGCTCGCAAGTTGGGATTAGATAGCGATTTATTCGAGCGCGATCTCAATAATGAGCATCACTTGTGCCATATCCAGGAAGATATCAAAACGGGGATAGAAAGCGGCGTAAACAGTACGCCGACATTTTTTATTAATGGGATTCGTCACGTTGGAAATTGGGATACGGGCACGTTACTAAATGCGATGCCACATCACGGTAGCTATGCCAACGAGCATTACTAATTCTCAGCGGCTCGTATATCTTTGCTGGTGTTTTTGTAGCGATCTATCCACTCTCAAGCGTATTTACTGTTTTTACATTAGTTTTGGGGAGCACGATTTTTGTTCAAGGCATGATTCAAGTGTCGATCGCATTTCAAATGCGTCGGAATGTACCGAATTGGGGCTGGATGTTATTGAGCGGCATCATCGGCATTATTTTCGGAATTTATATTTGGTCTAGCTCGTTATTGAGCGCAGCTTGACTAATTGGTACTTTAATTGGGATCGACCTGTTGTTTGATGGCGTTTGGATGCTGATGTTGCCGTCGGGACAGCGACGCGCTCTCAATTTAGAGAACGGAGTTGAGTAGATTTCACGACCTACACGCGATCGCGCACAGGAGTCAATATGTCTGAGATTCAAAACAAAGTGGTTATCATCACCGGAGCTAGTAGTGGACTGGGTGCGGCAACCGCCGAACGACTGGCTGCTAGTGGAGCCAAACTAATGCTGGCAGCTCGTCGGGAAGATCGACTCAAGGAATTGGTTGCGGCGATCGCCAAATCAGGCTGGAAGGCAGACTATCTAGTAACTGATGTATCAGATCGCGCCCAAGTGGAAGCCTTAGCACAAAAGACTTTGAGTACTTATGGTCGCATCGACGTACTAATTAATAACGCCGGATTGATGCCGCTCTCGCCTCTGGACGCGCTCAAGGTAGACGAATGGGAGCGGATGATTGATGTCAACATCAAGGGCGTTCTGTATGGGATTGCGGCGGTGCTACCGACGATGCGCCACCAAAAATCTGGTCACATTATTAATTTATCTTCTGTGGCTGGACATAATGTATCTCCATCGGGAGCAGTTTACTCTGCAACTAAGTTTGCAGTCAAAGCGATTTCTGAGGGAATGCGGAAAGAATCGAAGGGTGAGATTCGCTCGACAAATATTTCACCTGGAGCGATTGCGACGGAGTTGACCAGCACGATTAGCGATCGAGATACAGCCACTAGCACAAATGCGTATTATGCAAAGACCGCGATCGATGCTGATGCGATTGCACGGGCGATTGCTTATGCGATCGAGCAACCGATGGATGTCGATGTCAATGAAATTATCATCCGCCCCACTCATCAGATTTAGATTCGAGATTAAACCACATTTTTTAGGGAGTTAATTGATATGAGTAATTTATCTAAAGCGTATTTGTTAGGTGGTGGGATTGGTTCTTTAGCTGCCGCAGCCTTTATGATTCGCGACGGCGAATTTTCTGGTGAAAATATTACGATCCTCGAAGCAAAGCCCGTCATGGGTGGAAGTTTGGATGGAGCGGGAAATCCAACCGATGGTTATTCGCTGCGCGGGGGGCGAATGTTGACGACTGATAACTATGAATGTACTTGGGATCTGTTTAAGTCGATTCCCTCGCTGACTCTACCTGGTAAAACGGTATTTGATGAGACGATCGAGTTTAATGAAAAGTACAAGTCACACGCAATGGCGCGATTGGTCGATCGTCGGCGGGCAAAAGTACCTGTTAGTTCGATGGGCTTCTCGATGCACGATCGTCAGGAACTATTACGACTAACTGAGGCTGGTGAAGCTGAATTAGGTAATAGCTGTATCACTGATTGGCTCTCACCACGCTTTTTCGACACGGAATTTTGGTACATGTGGGCGACTACTTTCGCCTTTCAGCCGTGGCATAGTGCCGTTGAGTTCAAGCGGTATTTGCACCGCTTTATGATGGAATTTTCGCGGATTGAAACTCTTGCTGGGGTGAAGCGCACTGTCTACAATCAGTACGATTCATTGGTGCGCCCGTTGCAAAGTTGGCTGGCGGAGCAAAATGTCCATTTTTATGTCGATTGCCAAGTAACGGATCTAGAGCGACATATCGCCACAAATAAGTTGGTTGTCACAGGTATTCATTATCAGCAATTGGGTGAAAGTAAAACCATTGCCGTTGAAAATGGCGATCTAGTCTTTCTCCAGAATGGCTCGATGACTGATGCTTCGAGCTTGGGTTCGATGACGAGTGCGCCCAAACAGTTGAGTAAACAGGATTGTACCAGTTGGCAGCTCTGGGAAAAGTTGGCGGCAGAAAACTCTGGGTTTGGGCATCCGGCTGTATTTAATAGCAGTATTGCCGAGTCTTGCTGGGAGTCTTTTACTGTCACGCTCAAAAATCCGGCATTTTTTGACAAGATGTTTGAGTTTAGCGGTAACGAGGCGGGAATTGGTGGACTGGTGACGTTTAAAGATTCTAATTGGTTGATGTCGATCGTGCTGGCACATCAACCTCACTTTATCGCTCAGCCTGCTGACGTGCAGGTGTTCTGGGGATATGCACTGTTTCCCGATCGCGTGGGCAATTTCGTCCCCAAACCAATGGCTGAATGCAATGGTGCCGAAATTCTCCAAGAACTTTGCGGTCATTTGCGATTCGATTTAGACACGATGACATCGGCGAACTGTATCCCTTGCCGGATGCCATACATCACCAGTATGTTTATGCCGCGCTTGGGTACCGATCGACCAATCCCGATTCCCCACAACTCCCGCAACCTCGCTTTCATCAGTCAGTTCGTTGAGATTCCTGATGATGTGGTGTTTACGGTCGAGTATTCAGTGCGGGTGGCGCAGATGGCGGTTTATCAATTCCTTAATATCGATCGCAAGATTCCGCCTGTAACGCCTCATGACAAGTCACTGATGGTGGAGTTTGAGGCTTTAGCTAAAGCATTTAAGTAATGCTATTCTACGCGATTATCGAACTCATATTAGTTGAAAAAATCAAAGTAATTAAAGGAGTTCTCATGAAAGGTTATTTGCAAGATATCAACAAGATCGCGATCGAGAATCATGATTTTCGCCAGGTGCTTTACACCGCTAATCACTGCCAACTCGTGGTGATGGCGTTAAAACCTGGGGAAGAGATCGGGGCGGAAGTCCACAAGCTCGACCAATTCTTTCGGGTGGAAGCGGGCACGGGTGAAGCGGTGCTTGATGGTGTTCGGACACCAATCCAACCTGGTTTGGCAATCGTCATTCCAGCCGGAACGAAGCATAACATCATCAATACCAGCAGTATCCAGATGAGTCTCTTAACAGTCTATTCACCGCCGAATCATCGGGATGGCGTTATTCATCATACCCGCGCTGACGCGCAAGCCGACAACGAACACTTCGACGGTAAAACGACAGAATAGAGCGTCGCTAGTCTCAACCAATTAGAGCGAGAGGAAACTGATGAATCTTAAATATATTTACACTCGATTGCACGTTCAAAACTATCTAGATTGTAAGCGTTTTTACCAGGATGTTTTAGGCTTGAAAGTCTCTCTAGCCAATGATGCCGAGGAATATGCTGAGTTTGATGCAGGCGCAACTAAAATTACGATTCTCAATCGAGCGAGGTTGAAAGACTACGTTGACTCGATCGAATCAGCAACCTACGATCGCGACGATGCCAAGATCATCTTAACCTTTGCCGTGCCTAATTTGGATGATGCCATCGCTCAGTTGAAAGCCAAAGGCGTAGAGATCTTCAGCAGTCCTTGGCAATTCTCAGATGACGGGCTAGCAGGCGGGTGGCTCAGTGCTGGTATTCGCGATCCCGACGGTAACATTATCGAACTCGAACAAATTCTTAGTTAAGTAGCAAATCCTCTGATGAAAGGCGAAATACGACTATTCTCCAGTCCCATTATTTCAACATCATGCACACTCTCACCCGCCCTCGCGATCTAATTTACACCGACTGGACATTAATCGAACCTGAATTTGACCCAGCCAAGTTACGTGCCAGAGAAACCGTATTTACGATCGGTAACGGTTATTTAGGCACGCGGGGCAGTTTTGAAGAAGGCTACCCCAAAGCGTTACCAATTACCTTAATTAATGGGGTTTATGACGATATCCCCGTGGTCTATACCGAGTTGGCAAATTGTCCCGACTGGCTGTTAATGGTGGTAATTATTAACGGCGAGCAGTTTCGGTTAGATCGTGGTGAAATCATCAGCTATGAGCGGCGGCTGGACTTGCGACATGGGGTTTTGAGTCGATCGATCCGTTGGCGGAGTCCGATCGGTCATACCGTGGATTTAAAGTTCGATCGGTTTGCGAGTTTGGCAGACGAGCAGGTATTAGCATTGCGCTGTGAGATTACACCGATTACCTCCGGTAGGCTAGCCAACGATTTTGATGGCACCATCGAAGTCCAGTCCAGTATTAATGGCTATCCCGAAAATCAGGGCTTCGACCATTGGGAGCATCTCGACAGAGGCAAGACAGAACGAGGAGTCTGGCTGCACGTTCGCACCCGCAGTACCCAGATCGAACTCGGTATGGCTGCGAAAATGACCACAATTGACATCGATGCTAAATCCCAGGTCATAAATACGCCCGACTGTCCTACCTTGACGACCACTTTTGTCGCTACAGCGGGGCAAATCGTCACCGTGGAGAAGCTAGTAACGGTGTTTACCTCTCGCGAAACCAAATTGCCAGTTCAGGCGGCTCAAACTAAATTAGCTCAACTGCCAGCCTATCCAATCCTCCTTGCCGCCCATCAACAAGCGTGGGCAGCAGTTTGGCAACAGAGCGATATCGAGATTGAGGGGGATCTTGACGCTCAGTTAGCCGTGCGCTACAACTTGTTTCAACTCTTCATTGGTGGCTGTACTAATCAAGGATCTATAGATACTGACCCAGACAGCGTTCCTGCCAAAACCTTATCGGGATTTGGCTATCGGGGGCATATCTTCTGGGATACAGAAATTTTTATCTTGCCCTTTTTCACCTTCACGCAACCCGCGATCGCCCGTAGCCTCCTCGATTATCGCTATGACACCCTGCCTGGAGCAAGGCGCAAAGCCGCCCACGCTAATTACAAAGGGGCAATGTTTGCCTGGGAAAGTGCGGCAACTGGCGATGAGATGACCCCCAAGTGGTCGCTCTCTAGCGATCCTTATGTGGAACCCGTCCGAATTTGGAATGGGGAGCGCGAAATTCATATCAGTGCGGATATTGCCTATGCTGTCTGGCAATACTGGCAAGCAACGGGCAATGATGCGTGGATGCGAGATCGTGGAGCTGAAATTATCCTCGACACTGCTCTATTCTGGCTGAGTCGGGTGGAGTGGCATGAAAAGCAGCAACGCTACGAACTGTGTGGGGTAATTGGTACCGATGAATATCATGAGTATGTCCGCAACAATGCCTACACCAATCGCCTAGTACAGTGGCATCTAGAAAAAGCTGTTGCTGTCTATGAGTGGCTACAGCAAAAGTTTCCAGCGAGATTGAGCGAACTAGCCCAACAGCTACAGCTCACGCCTGTGGAGCTTCTAGCTTTCCACACGACGATCGCTCAGATGTACATCCCTTACGATCCTCAAACGTTTCTAATCGAACAGTTTGAGGGCTTTTTTGCGCTCCAGGATCTTAACTTGAACGACTATGAACCACGCACTCGATCGATCCAATCCGTCCTCGGCATGGCAAACACGAATCAGAGTCAGGTAATCAAGCAACCTGACGTGCTGATGCTGCTCTATCTCCTGTTCAACACGCCAGAATTCGCCAATCGCCAGGATATCTTGCACGAAAACTGGAACTACTACACGCCCCGCACCGATAGCCGTTATGGATCGTCCCTTGGTTCATCCGTTCAAGCCCTCCTCGCTGCCAGCCTGGATAAATCGGCAGATGCCTACGAACACTTTATGCGGGCAGCCTCGATCGATCTCCACAACACTTTCGGTAACACCGAAGACGGGATTCATGCTGCTTCCGCTGGCGGTGTCTGGCAAGCTCTCGTCTTTGGCTTCGGTGGTATTCAATTAACGGAAAACGGCCCCGTGGCAACTCCCCATCTGCCCCCGAATTGGACGCGGCTCAAATTCAAACTCAACTGGCGCGGTACTTGGCACCATTTCAACCTCTCGCCCTTAGTTGTTTCCGCTACAGATATTCAGGGCTTTATCTTCGATGTCGATGGCGTGTTAACGGATACTGCCGAATATCATTACCAGGCTTGGCAACGATTGGCTGACGAGGAAGGATTACCCTTCGATAGACAGGCAAATGAAGCTTTGCGGGGCGTATCTCGTCGCGAGTCGCTGATGCACATCATCGGCATTCGACAGTATTCAGAAGCGGATCTTCAGAAGATGATGGAGCGCAAAAATCGTTATTACCTGGAATCGATCGACACAATTACTCCCAAAGATCTGTTCCCAGGAGCCGTTGAGTTATTAACAGAACTCCGACAAGCAGGCATCAAAATCGCGATAGCGAAGCGCTGCCTTGAGCAGGTCGGTTCTGCAAGTAAGAATGCCCGAACTGTGATCGAGAAATTGGGGATTGGTAATCTGGTGGATGCGATCTCTGATGGTGATAGTGTCGATGCTCCTAAGCCAGCCCCAGACTTATTTCTCCATGCTGCTCAACAAATCGGACTTCCTCCTGATCGCTGTGTGGTGATCGAAGATGCCACTGTGGGCGTTCAAGCGGCGATCGCTGCTGGGATGCGATCGATCGGGATTGGCCCGACTACTCGCGTCGGAGCTGCCGATATCGTAATCCCAAATCTAATTGGCGTTCACTTAGTCGATCTTCAATCTCAATTAAAACTAGCTCCAAAAAAATTCTCCCAACCCATCGAAATACCAGTATCGCTTAATTAATTGCGAAGGTAGAACATGAAAATCTCCAAAACCAGCAGTCGATTCAAGCAATTGCCTTCAAGAAATAGCATCTATATCAAGGTTCAAGATGGACTATTTGCAGTTCAGGGACTAGACAAATGGTATAGCAACTGGCAAGAGCCTTACCATTTGATGCTGACATTACCTTGGGTGGGTTTTATCGCGTTGGCGTAGCCTACCGGAGGTAATCGTAACCTTGCTCTACCTAGCTTTGAATATCGGCTTTGCTGGACTCTACCTGCTGGGCGGAGATTGCATCCTCAACGGTAATGCCTCTTTCCAAGATGCTTTCTTCTTTAGCGTTCAGACTTTTGCGGGGATTGGCTATGGGGTATTGGCACCGAAAACCACCTATGCCAACTACATCGTTGTCATTGAAGCAATAACTGGTCTGTTTGCGTTGGCGGAGCCTCTTCTAAGAAACTCAAGCCACAATTAGCTCAGGGACTAGATCGAAGCCCATTTTCTTCGCCCGTTGTTTAATATGTTTGAGCACCCGTTGTTGGTATTGTTGCTCATAAGCTTCGGCACCAGCATCC
>JANNDL010000127.1:0-11558 GCA_031387665.1 Chamaesiphon sp. OTE_75_metabat_95
TCGATTAGCTTGAGGACGCTTACTGGCACCTGTTCCCACTCTTCTGGGGTAATTGCTGCTATTAGTTCGGGCACTGTTTTTTCCATCTGCCTTACGTTAACAGATTTTCTCTATTTTTGTTACCCCCCGTGAACTTCTACAGATCGACTAACAGCAATTGATATTGCCTCATGGCTTGAAGCTGAACTTCAGCAAGCTCAAGGGTATGATTTTCTCCAACAATCCCACACGATTTCAGATTTAATTCCCATAATATCAAGTAGCATTCTAGAGAAGCTAAATAATACTTCTTGGTTAGAGAGTGAAATTAGGGAACGTTTAGGATATCAAAGTTTTCAGCAAGCAGACAAAATCGCTGATGCAATTAGATACATCTCAGACAAGAAATTGTGGGATGAAGTCGCTATTAAAATGACTAAATCTGTGAGAGATATTAAGCAGCAACTAAACTCAATTGTCGATCGGAGAAATAAAATTGCTCACGAGGCTGACATAGATCCAACTTTTAATATTGGAGATCGATGGAATATTGATGAGTTGCTTGTTGGTGATGCCGTTGACTTTATTGAGATGCTTGTAGAAAGTATTCATTTAGTACTGATCGAATAGTTTTATAACACCGCTAAATATATTTTATTGCCACTAATAAAGTACCCAATATTACTTCATAGCTACAATCGGGAGATCGATCACAGAGATAGATTTTGTAAATATTCAGTAAATTATTAAAACTGAACTTTAAGAATTAATAATTACTAAAAAGAGGACGATCGAATCGATCGTCCTCTTTTCTACTAACTACTATCAATAGGAATTAACGCCCTAAAGCCTAAAGCCTAAGTTACGCTTTAACAGCCATAAAACTCAAGTGATAAGGGAAGTTTTTCCAAGGGTGAGTTTGGATTTCGGCAACTACTGTAGTGCCTTTCCAGTTTAATGCTGGAATACTTACCTCAACTGGAGTTTTGTTGACTCTAGCTTTTTTGATTAAATTCTCAACGCTTTTAGCATCAAGAGTTAGGAGAATAGATTTAGCACCATCATGTCCATAGAGATTGACGGGGATATGTCCAGAGCGGCGAAGTGAATTAGGCTTGGTACCAGCAGCGCGTGGTGTCAATTCTACTGAGATTTCCATGTTTTTTAAGAATTATGCTTTAAGATTTTGGTGTTTAGATTGCCCTCTCTTCCAGGGAGAGAGAGCATGGATGTTGATGATACTAGACTATTGCTGTACCATCAGCCGATAGTAGCCCGCGTTTGGGGCCATGAATCGGATCTTCGACAATGATCGTTTGGTCGCGACTGGGGCCGAGGGAGACGATCGAAATCGGTACTTCCATCAAGTCAGCCAAGAACTTGAGATAGTCTAAGGCTGCTTTGGGTAAGTTTTCAAGCGATCGACAATCAGCGGTATTCTGGTTCCAACCTGGAAGGGTCTTGTACACTGGAATACACTTGGCAAAATCACGGGATGAATCGGGGAAATTAGTAGTTTGCTTACCATTGATTTCGTAAGCAACACAAACTTTGATTTCGTCAAATTGATCGAGGACATCTAGCTTGGTGATTGCCATACAGTCCATCCCATTGATCCGCACAGCATATCGACCGATTACGCCATCGAACCAGCCACAACGACGCTTCCGCCCCGTTGTGGTGCCAAATTCAGCACCGCGTTCGCCGAGGGCATCGCCATCACGATCTGCTAGTTCAGTCGGGAATGGCCCTTCCCCGACGCGAGTAGTATAGGCTTTGGCAACACCGATCACTCGATCGATCGTCGTTGGACCTACGCCTGTGCCGATACAAGCGCCACCCGCGATCGGATTGGAAGATGTTACATAAGGATATGTCCCATGATCGAGATCGAGCAATGTCCCTTGAGCACCTTCAAACAAGATATTGCGACGGCTCCGCACCGACTCATATATTTCGACCGAAGTGTTAATCACATGGGGACGCAACCGTTCGGCATAGCCCAAGTACTCGGCGATCACCTGCTCTGGATCTAGTGGGGGTAAATTGTAGAGCTTTTCGAGGATCTCATTTTTATGCTCGATCGTCCATACCATCTGTTTGCGGAAGGCATCAGCATCCATTAAGTCCTGGATCCGAATGCCGATCCGGTCTGACTTATCCATATAAGTCGGACCGATGCCGCGTCCAGTAGTCCCAATCTTGTGATCTCCCCTAGCTTCTTCCGATGCGACATCGATCAGTCGATGATATGGCATGGTGACATGGGCTGTCTGGGAAATCAATAACTTGTCAGTAGGGATATTTAGCGCGACAAGTCGATCGAGTTCTTCAATTAAAACTTTGGGGTCAATGACTGTCCCACAGCCAATGATACATTTCGTTTCGGGATATAAAATCCCCGAAGGAATTAAGTGCAGTTTAAAGGTTTGACCCTGCACGACTACAGTGTGACCAGCGTTGACACCCCCTTGGTAACGCACGACCACATCTGCCGATTTACTAAGTAAATCGGTGATTTTTCCTTTTCCTTCATCGCCCCATTGGGCACCAATTACGACTACGTTAGCCAAGGGTTATTGCTTGTCTATCTGAATAAAGTTAACACAATCTACAATCCTACCACAGACATGGATATATGTCGAAAAATAATTCACTAAATCCATAGTGAACTGTTGCGGCGACTACGATAAGCTAAAGGTAGCTCGATTAGGCTTCGCCTACGCGATGCGAACGAGCATCAATGAACCAACATATTATGAAAACTCTTAATCCCGATCTCGCCGCAAAGTCAATCGAGATGTCACCAGCCGCCAAAGCTAAGTGGCTAAAAATGCTCAAAACTCGCAAGATTAATACTGCCAAGCAAATCCTGTCCAGGGTTCGAGATCTACATGGTGAACCAGTAGCGCGGAAGGCATTAAACGGTGAGCGATTGAACCGCACGACTTGGGATTCAATTTTTAAGGGATTGAAGGTATATCGGGATGATTTTTTCAATGATATTGAATGGTTCGATCGCAATCTTGAGAGTCAATGGGGAATGCTGTGGGAAATGGCTAAGGATGCCTCAGGTCAATTTGGGATCGTATTGCCGGAAAATATTCCTGATTCAAGTGCATGGGATGGCGTTGGCTCGGATCGGTTTCAACAGTCGATCGGATCTCGAACTTCGGTATTATTAGAAATACCCTGGGGAAATCCTGGCTATTTGCTGCTATTGGAGCAAGATGCCCTGGGCAATGTCGTGCTGCTGTCGCCGTCGCCGTTGATGGCAAATCCCCTGCTGACGGGCAAAATTCAACGCCTACCCCAATATCCGCCTTCACCGTTTGAGTTCTTGCAGCCGATTACCGTGGGCACTAATTATCTATGGGCGGGGGTGTTTCCACAAATGCCAGATTTGCGATGGTTGGCTGATGCTCAAAAAAGACCGCTGCGATTGGAGTTGGCACAGCTTGCAGATCTATTTAACTTTGCCACTAAATACCGCCAGGAATCTGCAATATTTCGATCGAGTTATATTGTGACATCTGCCTAAGTCAATTTTTGGCTTCGTTCCCAAACCACCTGGGGATCAATCCCCAGGCTAGTAAAGCAAGTCCGTTGAAACGGACTGTTAGAATCTTATCAGTTACGTTTTAACAGTGATTGACGACAAAGCACTAACCCAGATGCAGAGATTACCATGCTAACCGATCGAATTAAAGAACTAATTGCTAGAGCCAGAATTGTCAGCTTTGCTAGCTGGGAAGCTCATCCCGCCGAGAGTATCGCTATTTTCCAAGCCGCCGAAGATGCCAGAGTGTATCTCACAGATGCAGATTGCGCCAAAATTGTGGCACTATCACCCCAGACTTCTAGCCTCATTCCGATCGGGCAACTATTACGCGATCGAGTCGTCGAAATCGTCGATGAAGCCAGAGTCGAAGTCTTTGCCCAATTTCCTGAGATTACCAAACCAGGTGGCGGACTTTATCCCCCCGAACGTGCGGATGCTTGTTGGCGGGACTTCTGGCATTATTTGCGTCCGATTACCTATGGACTCAGTGGCGGTTACGCCGAATATACGAGTGCAACCGGACTGGAAAATATGCGAATTCTCTACCAAGAGCTGCAAGTTCCCCTCGATGCCATGACAGTCGGACTCGAAGGGATGAAGACAGCCAGTTTAAAACGAATTGATCCGAGTCAACATGCGATCGTCAGTCCTTATTTCGACCATTTAATCAACCAATTAAAATCCTTCACACCCCCATCTGACGGAATTTAATTATCAATTCTCAATTCTCAATTAATCCACACCAGCTATGAATGACCTCCAATCCTTACGAATGTTGCTCTCCCACAACTTCGATATAAATGATGGTAATACCCCATCCCTGAGTCGGGAAGCCTTCACTCAAGTATTTGTAGATGGTTTCAGTCTGCACCCAGAAGTCAAATGTCGTCAAGTAGACAATCCCCACTGGATTCTCGAAATTGTCTGTGCCGAGGGATTCCTCACCCCATCACAAGTTGGTGAAAAGTGCGCCCAAATTCTCGCCGATAGTCGTCAGCAATCTCTAGGAGTAATTAATTTCGACATTCTCGCATTAGGGGGGATCAAAACCACCCCCGCCACCAGCAGCTCCCCCGACGCACTCCAAGCCAATCAATGGGGTGTAGATGTTGTCGAAACCAAGTCAGGCGAAAGATTTCTTCAATCAATCGCCTGGGATAAGACGATCGCCGGAAAATCCACAGACAGCATTTTTAAAGCGGAAGTAATTAGCAGTAGTTCAGGCATTTAGATATATCAATATCCCGATTTTGCCCAAATCCTATCAGGGGATGAATGTGGGGAGAATGAGCGATCGATTCAGTGCGACTGAAACAACCTTAATGGCATTGGGTGCGGCTAGCTAGCGGTTAAACCCATTTCCAACTCCCAACTCAAAGACAGCAAGAATGCCCACGATCGGGTAGAATATTAACAGATATTTACAAAGTTTAGTAAATCTCGATCGAGACAATTAGAGTTCTAACTCCACAATTTATGAGTATTCCCATTCGTAACGTAGCCATCATTGCTCACGTAGATCACGGCAAAACCACCCTTGTTGATGCACTTTTAAAACAATCCGGTGTTTTCCGCGAAGGGGAAGACGTACCTATCTGTGTGATGGACTCCAACGACATCGAGCGCGAGCGTGGGATTACAATCCTATCCAAGAATACCGCAGTTAAGTACAAAGAGACATTAATCAACATTATCGACACCCCTGGACACGCGGACTTCGGTGGCGAAGTTGAGCGGGTATTGGGCATGGTTGATGGCTGCATCCTGATTGTGGATGCCAATGAAGGGCCAATGCCCCAAACTCGGTTTGTACTGAAAAAAGCTCTGGAGAAGGGTTTGCGCCCAATTGTAGTAGTCAACAAGATCGATCGTGAGCTAGCATCACCCCACGTCGCTGTGGACAAAGTACTGGACTTATTCCTCGAACTCGGTGCGGATGACGATCAGTGCGACTTCCCGCATCTATTTGCTTCTGGTATGGCTGGCTATGCCCAGAACGACATGGAAACCAAGGGTACTGATATGGTACCGATGTTTGAGGCGATCTTACGGCATGTTCCACCTCCAGTTGGAGATGCCGAGAAGCCGTTGCAACTGCAAGTAACTACCCTCGATTATTCTGATTATCTGGGTCGGATTGTGATTGGTAAGATTCACAACGGCACCATCACGATGGGTCAGCAAGCGGCGTTAATTAAAGAAGATGGTTCGATCGTCAAAACACGGATCACTAAGCTACTAGGCTTCGATGGCTTGAAGCGGGTCGAAATCCCTAGTGCAACTGCGGGTAATATCGTAGCTGTAACTGGTTTTGCCGATGCTAACATCGGTGAAACGATCACTTGCCCCAATGAGCCAACGGCTCTGCCAATGATCAAGGTAGATGAACCTACTTTGCAGATGACTTTCTGCGTTAATGATTCACCATTTGCAGGTACTGAAGGTAAGAGCGTCACCTCTCGCCAAGTTCGCGACAGACTGTTCCGTGAATTGGAAACTAACGTGGCTCTGCGCGTTGAAGAAACCGACGAAGCAGACAAATTTGCGGTAGCCGGACGGGGTGAACTGCACTTAGGGATTCTAATTGAGAACATGCGTCGGGAAGGATTTGAGTTCCAAGTTTCCCAGCCGCAAGTTATCTACCGTGAACTTAACGGTCAGAAATGCGAACCATTTGAATTGCTAGCTCTCGATGTACCTGAAGAAGCCGTCGGTAGCTGCATCGAACGTCTCGGTCAGCGCAAGGGTGAAATGCAGGATATGGTCGTGGGGATGAATGGTCGTTCCAACCTGGAATTCGTCGTACCAGCCCGTGGTCTGATTGGTTTTCGAGGTGAATTCATGCGGATGACTCGTGGTGCTGGGATTATGAATCACAGCTTCCTTGAATATCGCCCAGCCTGTGGTGATATTTCCGCCCGTCGGAACGGTGTACTAATTTCCTTTGAGGAAGGTACAGCTACTGACTACGCGCTGATGGGTGCAGAAGATCGCGGTACCTTCTTTATCAAGCCTGGTACTAAGGTCTATAAAGGGATGATCGTCGGTGAAAACAACCGTCCGCAAGATCTCGAACTGAACATCTGTAAGAGTAAGCAATTGACCAACCACCGTGCCTCTGGTGGTGAAGAATTGGTACAGCTCAAAACACCGATCGATATGACTCTAGAACGCGCTCTAGAGTATATCAATGGTGATGAACTGGTGGAAGTAACTCCCCTATCAATTCGGTTACGCAAAATCAACAAAAAATTAGCCAGACGCTAGATCTAGATTAATTAGGTTAATTAAATTAATTATTTTAAGTCCGCACCTGCGGACTTTTTTGTGCAGTTGCAAGATCGTCAACTAAATGTATCTGAGTCATTAGAATCGTTAGATTCATTATAATCATCAGTATTGTTGAGGTTTTCACCTAAGATTGCACCTACCATATTCCCGCTAATTGCAGCTCCAAGTATTGTTGAATCAGTAACTTCACCGACGATCACTGAATTCAATAAATTATCATCGTCATTATTTTCTTCTTCTTCCTGACCATCTGAAACTTCACGTAGGTCAAAATAATCGCTGATATAGCTATCATCATCTCCATCCGCTTCAAAAAGACCATTGCGGTCTCGCCGAGTGATTTGGTTTGATACTCGCGTAAAATCTTTGATCCGTTGCAGGTATTGACGTTTATTAATATCTCCATGCCAAAGGTGGTAGAGATCGCCTTTCACATAACCGATATTAGCTTGAGTAACTTGATAAAATTGATTGCTCCATGCGATTACTTCATCAAGATTGTCGGTAAAAGATTTGGCAATGCAAGGATGGGGAATTTGTCCAGCCGCCGCATGAGCAATGATATGATCGGCACCACCAATCAAGGCTCGATCGTATAGTGGCACCGCTTCTAAAACTTCCCGTCGAGCACCCCAGGCAAAACCAACGTGTCCATGACTGTTATAATTTTGGTCTTGCCACAAAGATGTATTCACAAAATTTGCACAAAAACTGCGCCAAACTTTACTATTGATATTGTTGGGCAAGTTATTCAATCGCAAGTCATCCAGATTGAAAGTTGGCTTTAATTGGTCTCGATCGAGATGAACACAATACTCAAATGGCTGAATAATTTGATGCGATCGTAATGATTCCACGCCATCGACTAACCAATCTAAATTAGTAAAGATAACATCAGCATCAACCCAGAAAACATATTTGAACTGTGGCGGCAGTTGAAAGATCGCCCTATTAATTAGGGTTTCTTTA
The DNA here is from genome assembly GCA_031387665.1 of Chamaesiphon sp. OTE_75_metabat_95. Lineage (GTDB taxonomy): Bacteria > Cyanobacteriota > Cyanobacteriia > Cyanobacteriales > Chamaesiphonaceae > Chamaesiphon. The sequence continues at coordinate 7,802 of JANNDL010000127.1, forward strand.
TGCCACAACAAGCTTTTTGTATAAACTCTTTTGATATTGTCATTTTCTGCTAATTGCGCTTTGCTATCACCAATTACACATTCGATGATTAAATGGTTTAAGTGCTTAATTCGTTCGTAAAATTGATTAAAAGCTTTGAGTCGATAGGATGATTGCTGGGGGTTAAAGAAGCAAGAAACTATAATTGCTTCATGATGAGTATGATACTTGTTCGCAAACACTGTTTTGTTTTTAATAAAGTCAAACATGTTTTAGCTCCACATCAACAACTACATACATATATCTTAGGCGATCGATCGACAAACCTAATCTAGATTGATAAATTCGTTAATGATTCGATCGTAATTATCGATCGTGTGGCTAAAATCAAAAGTCGTCTGAGCATAGGCAACAATTTCCGATCTAAATGATTGATTCTGGGCGATTAACTCCGAGATTGCCTCACAGACAATCTGTTGATGTGCCGGAGTCGGATCGGTGAGAATATCATCGGGTAAAACCTTGATAAAATCCTTAACAGCTAAATTGGCACTAGCAGATTCAGACACTACCAGACACAAACCCGCAGCCATTGCTTCTACTACCACCAATGGTGCGATTTCACCGCTACTAATCAACACTAGACAGCTATACTCCGTCAACCGCCGATACACATCCTCTAGACTCCAGACTCCCAGATATTTAGTCGTCACGCCTTCGACAAAATCAGGATCGTCGAGGGTGCCGACAAAATCGATCGAGACTTTGCCCTCCAATGTCTGAGCTAGCAGCCGCTGTTGTTTCCGAGGTTGAATCCAACCCAGGCAAATCGCCTTGCCATTGCCTGTGATTTGTCGATCGACTTTAGTAGTATCAATCCCATTAATCTGGGTGGAGATATATCCGGTATAACCAGCATCCATAAACAGTTTTTTTGATGCTGGGGATAGGGAAATAATCCCTGGTGCATTTAAGTATTCTTGAAATTCCTGCTTAAATAGCTCATCCCATTGATCTACTTGAAATAGGTGTCCAGCATGAGATGTAAAACAAAATTTCTGCTGAAGACTTAGATTAAAATCTTTGACAAAATCACCAGCGTGAAGATGTACAAAATCATAATTACCAGCATTAATTGCAGCTATAACCCGATCAACATCTAAATCGTTAAAAATATCTACTTGATGCCCATTTTTTTCTGAGTGGTATTTGTATTCTTGAATCAGGTTCAGAATAGAACTAGATGCCGGAGGTGTCGGAATATAGCCACCTGCGACGAAAGCCATCTTCATGATAAATATCGGCGCATGGGTAAATTAGTTGATAGTTGATACTTCTCTTATCTTCGAGACGCTTCGCGAACGAGACGCTACGCGAACGAGACGCTACGCGAACGGCTACGCAATGCCAGAGGCAAGGCTTCTGCGAAGGCAGAGGCTACGCCAACGCCAACAGTACAAGTAGTTGATAGCTAAATAACGTAGACACAGCTAGTTACGTAGGGTGGGCACTGCCCACCAGCTATAACTACGCACTTCAAACCTATGATTTATTTTTTTAAATTGTCTCTAAGAATTCAAATAAATAGTTCTCGTTCTTTAAATTGAGAGGACTGTAATTACTGTTTTCAACATCAGCATAAGTCATTTTATCTAGTTCTTCTTTACCAAGATTCAGATCGATATCTGACTTGCCTTTCATCACGATACCCAATCCAAAATCACAGTCTAATGTGAAAATTCGTAAATCTTTGCGATTGCTGCGAAGGTGACAGATCGTCTTCCAGACATCTCCGCACCAGATGCCATCCCAACCAGGCGCACCTATATTTTGATCGATCGCAGCTTGAAGTGATGGTGCGGGAAAAGCCGCAGGGACGTGGGGTGGTTTGCAGTCGTGCATGACGATTACGCCATTTTCATTGAGATTGTCTAGGGTGTTGAGGACATCTTGCAAGGATTGCTCGTAGGTATGCAGTCCATCAATAAATGCCACGTCGAATTTTTCAATCGGTTTCCTAGCAAAGAAAGCATCACTAGTCGCATCGATATAGTCGGCAGTGACATTGCAGGGATTTTTGCCAGCCCACTCCAACTTCCGCTCAGGGGAAAATGCAAAACTCGGATCGACACCTACCTTGTGAGCAATCTTGATCGGGAAAAAACTATCACCATTATTGACACCAATTTCCAGATATCTAGTAGCTTTTTTCTTATCGATTATCTTTTGAATTACATCGGTTCTGAGCATCGCAGTTTCCTAAAATATGGGTAAGGATTCAAAACCTAAATATTTAGGCTGACTGTTTACTATAGCAGTTTCGATCGGTCAGGCGTTGTATCAGTATTTCAGCGATCGACGCTAGCAGCTATAATTACCCAATGTTTGACGATGCTCAATCTGTCACTGTTGCCATGCTGAATCTCCGTCCTGCCACTATTGACGACTTAGACTTGCTCCGAGCTTGGGATGATAAGCCACACGTAGTTGCAGCCGATCCCAATGATGACTGGGGGTGGGAAGTGGAACTTGCCCGCGATCCTGACTGGCGAGAACAACTGATTGCAGAAATTAATGGTCGAGCCATCGGATTTGTTCAGATCATCGATCCTGCCTTAGAAGATAGTCATTACTGGGAGGAGATCGAGTCAAATCTCCGCGCCATTGACATCTGGATCGGCTCTGAGACGGACTTGGGCAAGGGTTATGGGACGCAAATGATGAAGCTAGCGATCGATCGATGTTTCACCGATCCTACTGTAACTGCTATCCTGATCGATCCGCTGGCGAGTAATACTCGATCGCACCGTTTCTATGAGCGGCTGGGGTTCCGATTTGTCGAGCCGAGACGGTTTGGTGATGACGACTGTTTTGTCTATCGCTTGGATCGATCGACTGAGCAAGACATAACCTAGCCCAGTCGTCGGAGTTTCTAAAGTGGAAACTATAAACCCTTAGGTAAGAGGACGCGATCGATCGCATGGATTACGCCATTGGTCGCATCAACATCGGCTTTGACCACATTGGACTTGTTGACTCGGACACTGCCATGTCGCACGCGGACGTTGACGCGACTACCTTCCACTGTTGTCACGCGCCCTGAGCGCAAATCCTTCGCCATCAGATCGCCGGAAACAACGTGGTAAGTCAATACCTTCCGCAGCAAGTTGCGATTTTCTGGCTTGAGCAGCTTGTCCAGAGTTCCCGCTGGTAGGGCTGCAAAAGCCTCATTAGTCGGTGCAAAGACCGTGAATGGCCCTTTACCAGAGAGCGTTTCGGCTAGTCCTGCTGCTTGCACAGCCTTCACTAGAGTTGAAAAAGTAGAGTTGCCAGCAGCAATTTCTACGACTGTCTGGGTTGGAGCAGGTTGCTTGGCAACGAGTGTGAGTGCCGCTTTATCGCCCGTCTTGGCACAATCCTTGGCTTCTGCCGCTGTGCTAACGGTGACAGAGAGTAAAACCATCAGGCTGAGAGTACGAATAGCTGTAGATAGAGAAGTGAGTTTCATGGCAGTAAAAATCTCCAAAAGGGCTAGTTAGGTTCTTGATTAGGTTACGAAGTGAGATTGCGATCGGATCAATCTTTTTTAAACATGGCAAAACTAGCCACATAACTTGAATTCCAAGGCTGGATTGTCGAGCACTGCCTCCGATTAAAATCGGGGCTAGTGATACGAAGTCCCCCGTCGCGGGCTAGTTAAAAAATCCGCGAAGGCGGCCTTCGCCTCATGAGCGGCGACATGCCGTCTCCACGCGCATGTTCTACCAAACCCACGTTA